>JAUUNK010000006.1 GCA_030844565.1 Bacteroides ovatus | reverse complement strand
GCTCCTGGGAGATAAAAGTAAATTCCAGCAGGCACGGTTCCCCACGGCTGGCGGAAAGGTTCTTCGAGTCCAGGTTGTTCGCAAGGCGGACGTTGCGCTGTACGCCTTCAACGGGTGCAGAGCCAAGCTCTTTGTCTTCCCAGCGTTCCCCGTTCCAAAGGTAGAAGAAGTCCTGCTCCATCACGTAGCAAAGTGTGGGAACAGATAGGCGCTCGCCCGGAACGGCATCGCGCTCGGCAAGCGTACGCACGCAGCGAAAGCCTTCCAGGCGGGAATAGGGGCGGACGTCCCAAAGACCCGTGCCCGGCTCACGGCAGAGGATGTCAAGGCTCTCCGCGGAGGTTTCGTCCGCTGCCGGAGACACGTTGTCAAGAGCACCCAGTGTATCGGCACCCGAGCGGGGAAGCTCGCTTAGGGAGGCGCTTAAAGTGCCGGAGGCATCTTCGGAGAGTTCCAGTACGTCAAGGCTCATTACTTCTAAGGAAGGATGGTCTTCCACGACGTCAGAGGAGAGGGTTTCTTCACTGCTGGAGGAACGGACGATAAGGCCGGAGTTGGCTTCGATCAAGCCTTTGGAGACCAAGCCAGAGTTAGCTTCTACTAACCCACCAGAGACTAAACCGACGTTGGCTTCAATCAAACCCTCAGAGGTCAAACCCGTGCGAGCCTCCATCAGACCCTCAGAAACCATCCCCTCAAGAAAAGTTATTTTCCCCGCAGCTTCATCTGCCTTATCTTTCCTCAGAAACCGCCCATTCACCGGGCTATCTTCATCCAACGTATAAGCACTTTTTGCATGCTCGGCTTCCTTCGCTTCGTCCGAGAACCCCGCCTTTGCCTTCCCTTTCACACTCTCATACACCTCACCGTCCGGGCTCTCTTCCAGCTTAGTCAGATAAATATACCTTTCCTCATCGGTAGTGATTTCATCCAAAGCAGTTTTGTTGGCATGCGTGTGCCCTTCCACCACCGGTCCGGCTGAAGAACCACCCACAGATACTACTGTACTTAAACTTTCGTTGCCGCTCGCCCCACCTAATTCGCGCAAGCGTTTGCTGCGCGGACGCGCCACCCTATTAATGGCGGAGGAAACATACTTCTTTTCCATAACTATTTTTCATTTTCCGATTTATATTCATCCGGACGCAGTTCGACAATCAAGATTTCGCTCTCGTCACTTTTCACATTTTGTATGTCCGACAAGCTAAGAAACTTTTTCCCGCCCTGCATCGCATCGGTATACAGGCAAAGATCGCCGACAGCAACGGCAGCCGTACCTGCCAACTTGGTTTTGCGCCCGGCATACTGGGAATAGAGTGTGCCGATAAGCAGTTGCTCCGCTTGCGTAGTACGTCCCCCACGGGTAAGCACTTTTATCTGTTGCCCATTGTCCGACCGGAATAAAAGACCTTTTGCCGTAGGGCACACTTCTGCCATGGTGCCGCAGATGGTCTCAATTTCAATATCTTCTTTTGCGCCCCGGTTGATATAACCCGTATATTCTATATCATCGCTTTCGGCATCACTGTAAACGGTATTCTGACGGACAATATCAATCCGGGGAGCTTTATAGAGCAACCAGCGGATTTTCTCATAGAGCTTCTTTTTATCTGCTGTGGGCGTGTTCCCAAAGTTCTTCTCCTTGTAATCATACGCCCACACACCCGTATAGATACAGACCTCCAGATAACCTGCCCGAGAGGGATAGGGCATATACTGCCCACCTTCCATCCCAGCAAAAGATTTATAAATTCCCTGGGTGGAAAGCCCTATGTTCTGTCGGTTTTTCTTCCACCCCTGTACACCGGCATTCTCTTTGCGGTCGGCAGGGTCATACCACGAGAGCCAGCAGCTGCCGTAGGTAGGAGCGCCCGATTTCCATTCTCCCTTCACATACCACATGGCCCCTATCCTGTCGTTGCTTTGCGCTATCGCCTCATTGGAATAGTGCATCAGCGCATTCCCTTCCTCGTCATACAAGGTCACCGTAGCAGGAACCATCACATAGCCGCAACAGACTTTCAGCGTATTATAGTTGTTTCCCTCATTCCCGCTCCCGGCTTCGGAAAAAGGATTGTACCGGGCATCCATCAGCATCTCCAAGCTCAAACGGATATAGTAATTCTTCCGTTCCGCCTCTTCCAGTGCAGGTACCATGGCACGGTAGGTCCTCATCAGTATGGTTTGCGACTTGGTCGCCGGGCTATTTAACTTCCACCAATGCCATCCGTTAGTTAGGGAAGCATGGTTGCCGCCACAGAGACTATAGGCAATGCCATCTGCTTCCTGACCACCCATGAGAGGCAGGATATGAAAATAACGCGCCCCAGCATATTTCTCGGCAAGCCCTTCGCCCTGATTGCTCAGGAAAATAGTAAAGGACAACAGTGGATAATCCCATTCCCCATCTAATTTACTATCATCCGAATAATCCGGATAATAAGAATAATATTCCCCGTCCGTAGGATGACCGCTTGCCAGGTTAACCTGGTCGATAGAATAGGAATCTGTATAGACCACCTCGGGAGACAATATCTCCGCATCCGAATAAGTAGAGAACTTTATTTTCGCATTATTCGCCACCTTATCCACTCCCATCACCTGGTCATCGCCCATCCAATAGACTTTTTGGGCAGGGGCTCCGCAGTAGATGCCATTAAGGTCGTATACCCATATCTTCCCGTTTTTCTGTATCAGCCGCAATCCCAACGGGCATAGAATACCTTCCACCACTTCATAAAGGGAGCTCGCCTCCCCGTCTTCGTCATAAAAGTTATCGCTACGGATGCTCAGCTTTCCCAGGGTGGCACGTACGCTGCCCTGCAGGCAGGTGCTCAGATAGTCTTGATTGAGCTCCGTATAGAGCAGCCGGCTTCTGCTAAGCGAATAAAGCAGGATATTCTCCAGCGTCCTGACTCCGGAGAGGTCGTATTTCAGGCGGTCCAGAATACCGAAGTCCGAAAAGGTAAGCGTCACCTCATAATTGGAATTCACAATATAAGGTTCCTCATAAAATTCCGGGTCGAGCACGCCGCTCCAGTAGAGCAGGCCGTCGTGATACACATCCAGGCGGATGCGCCCCACCTCTATGGTATACAGGTCCTCATACGTGCGGTCGCCCGGGCTTAGTAAGGTAAGGGTTGCCGTACTTCCGCAAATGACATCTTCTTTGGCTGTCTCCGCCCATTCTATCAGCAAGGGCTCTTCGAAGGGAAAACGAAGTGCGCCCACTGTGGAGAAAGCCGCATCCCCATCCTGCAATATGCTGACTTCCCACCTTACATTCTTGAGGCTGTAGAACCTGCCCCTATATCTTTCGTACATCATCCGGTTAACTCCTCCTCCTGATTTTATTTTCACGCTCGAGCACACCCCGCAGGTAGCGCCCCCTGATATTGAACTCCACTTTTCCGCCCCAGCCGTTGCCTTCCTGCCCGATGAGGTATTTCAGTTTATCGAGCGGCGCCACTACTTCCGGATTATTAGCCGCCCCGGCGTATTCCCCGAATATTCCCAGCGTAGGACCGTATGCCAGCCCCCCGTCGGCAAACTTCGGGATGGCAGCCGCAGCAATCAGCGCCTGTTGCGTGGCGACAAATCCCGCAGCGATAGCCGTGCCCACGAAAGGAATGTAGGCGTGTGCGGCAAAGGTCTTTGCGGCTGCCAGTGCACTCCAAGCCGATGTCTCGGCATTCAGGGCGGCCGAAGTGGCAACACTCGCCGTGACAGCCGCGGTAGCGGCGGCGGCATTGGTGCCTGCCTCCGTGGTCTCCGCAGCTGCTTCCACCGTCTTCACCGTGGCATGGGCAGCTGAGACACTGGTAAGCAGCTGAATAACGGATATTACGCTATGGAAACCCTCATAGAGCTGCAACACACCATCTACAATACCCACTATCTTGTTCCATGCGTTGCCATTGCCCTCCAGGGCGGCAGAAAGAGACTGGACACCGTTGCCGATGCCTTTGATTGAACTCCACGCCTCGCCCACCTGGAACGAACTTTTTTTCAACACCTTCTCATAATCCCCGTAGGATGAGATGAGTTTCTCCACCTCCTTGCGCTGGCCGGCATCCAGCGGGTTCCGGGTGTCGGCAAGCATTTTCTGCAAGTCCCTGATTTTCTTCCGTACCCCTTCCAGGCCTATCAGCTGTAACTCGAGTTTCAGTTCTTTCTTGCCCAAGCCATCCATCCGTAAGATCTCCTGCTGCATTTGCGGGATTTCGGTCAGGCGTTCCAGCGCCGCCCGCTTTTCTTTCAAGGCATTGATGGTGCGTTGAGTGTCCATCATCTCCTGCGCACTTTGTTTCTTCTGTGCCGTCTCGTAATAGCCGATAGCTTCCTCGAGCTTGCCTATCGTGTCCAGCCGGGAGAGGTCGTCGGGGCGTTTCAGAGAGGCCAGCTGTTCGTCCCAGGCAGAGCGCAGCTGTTCCAGCTGGTTGAGTTGTTCCTTGATTTCCACCCGTTCGGTCTGCGTGGCGTTCTTCAGCTTTTTCTCATAAAAAGCCACTTCCGTGGAAAGTTCCTGATAAGTCTTTATCTCCCCGATGCTTTTAACCGTATGAGATTGCTCTTCAAACACTGTTCGAAGGGTGTTCAAACGGGTGATTTCAGTATCGATTCCCGCCAGATTCTCTTTCTTGCAGCGCAGGCGCAGGTTCTTCTGGTAATCCAGTTCCCGGTCTATCGCTTCGAGGGAATCCAGCTCCTCCGGCCTGCCGGCTTCTGCCAGTTGCCGGGCCACCGCCTGCTGTTGTTCCTTATAGGCATGTACTTTCTTCGTCAGCAGGGTAATGCTTTCCTGCTCGGAAGGACGGGTAGCCTTCAGCTTCTTTTCATAATATTGGATGGCCGTGCCCAGTTCCTCATAACTCTGAGGATTGGCAACAGGCGTTTTATCCTTCCCTTGACCTTTGCTCTTCTCCGTACCGAGTCCGAGTTGCTTTCCCAGCACTGTCTTGCGTTCTTCCAGCCGGCGGTTGTATTCGCTGAGCCGCTTTATTTCTGCCGTTTCCGAAGGCGCCAGTTTTTTCAGCTTCTTCTCATTCTCTTCGATAGCCGTGCTCAATTCGGCATAAGACATTGCCATCACATCTACCGCCACCGACACGCTGCCCGTGACCTGGGCCGATACTTTCAACTCCTCCATGCCCTCCTGCATTTTTCCGACGCAGGTATCAAACTGCTCCTGGAGCTTTTTCGTTTCCCCGCTCAGCGCCACTTCTTGCTCCACCAGGACACCGTATGCTTTCGTATGGACCGTTTCCCGCCGCAGGCCCACGTTCTTATTTCCCGCCGTGTCATAGTAAGTGTGTGTCCTCAGGGCGGTCGTTTTGTCCTCTCCGCTTTCCTCCATCGCCTTTTTGCGGCGGCGTACCTCCTCCAGTTCCAGTTCCTTTGCCGCCTTCTGCGAAGCCAGCACTTTAGCCTGCGACTCATAGCCCAGCGCCTGGCAATACGCCTTGCTTTTGGAGATGAGTATGTCATACCATTCGGCGGCAGTCTTGTGGAATCCCAGGGCGTCCCCGTACTTCCGGTTCAGTTCCTCCACTTTCTCCGTGGCGTCCCCCTGTTCGCGTATGAGGCGGGAGAGAGCGGCTATCTCCATGTCGATTTCGCCCTTCACCTGAGCCACCGTGGCGGTGAAGGTTTCGGCTGACTGCCTGAGCAAATCTTCTTTTCCGGCAGCTTCCTCCGCCGAGTCGCCCAGCGAAGAGAGAAGGGCGGCTATGCCGGCAACGGCAAGGCTCAGCCCCATGGTGTAAACGGCAGTAAGGGCCACCGTCGCCACGGTCAGGCTTCCCGTAGCCACCGTGAGTCCGGCAAGCAGGGTGCGGTGCACCCGCATCACTCCCGACATCGCAGCCATAGCCATGCGGTTCACCGCCAAGGCGCCTGTGTCCAGCCGGATGGCAGCCGCTTTTACCCGAAATCCCGCAGCCAGGTTGGACAGCGTTTTGTAAAGGCTCACACCCGTAGTGGAAGCTATCCCCAGGTTGGCTGCCAGGTTGACATAAGGAGCCGAAGAGGCGAGCACTGCCGAGATATGGTCCGTAAAGGCCGCTATTTGATTCTTCAACATGCGCGTGGTAGCCTCTCCGGAACTGCTCATTTGCCCGAAGGCGACGTCGACGGCACCGCTGCTTTCCGCCATGGTCCGGATGTTGCGGCTGAAGATGCCGCTCTGTTCCCCCGTCAGGGAAGTAAGCACCCTCAAGGCTTCGGCACTGCCGAAGAGATTTCCATAAACAGCCTCTTTCAGCTCGCCCGTCCGTGCGCTATATTCTCCTATGGCGGTGTCGAGCGCGTGCAGGAAGTTCTCCAGCCCTCCTGCCTCCTTGATGCTGGCGGCATTGAAGCTGATGCCCATCGCCTCTGCCGCCCTGGCCGCCTCGCTGCTCGGCTTGATAAGGGAGGCAAAGACGGCGGCAAGCTGCGTGCTGACCTCCGCCGTGTTTCCCGTTACTCCCGTACACGAGGCGAACACCGCCATCAGCTCGTCGATGGAGACACCCAGCTGCGATGCGCTTCCGCTGACCCGCGGCAGGGCCGAAGCCAACTGTTCAAAGCTGGTCACGCCATTTTTGGCAGTCATCTGTATTTTATCCTGAATGGCGCCCGCCTCTTCCCATTCCAGGCCGTAGTTCTTGATTATCGTAGAAGTGACCGTCACCGCTTGTCCCAGATCGGCAATGCCGCCCACCGCAGCCTTCGAGCTCTGCTCCAGGAAAGAGATCCAGTTATCTTCGGGCACCCCGTTGGATATTACCTGGTAAAGCCCGCCCGCCAGTTCCTCCCGCGCAAGGGGTATGGCTTGCGCCAAGGAAGAAACGCTGTCTTTGAGCGCTTCAAACTCTTCCCCGCCCTTTCCCGCCATGGTGTTTGCTGCGCGCATGGACTGGTCGAAACCCTCGTAGCCGCCGATAAGCCCCTGAAAAGCGTCGTTCATCGAATGGAGCCCTTGCACGATGGTACCGAAGTTGATGTTCTGTTCTGCCATCCGGCGGATGTTGTCGGTAGCTTCGCGGGCGCTTTCGCAGATTCTCTCGATGGCTTCGTCCGCATTCTGCGCCTGCAACTGCAAGTCGCGGAACGTTTGCCCCCCGTCGCTGGATATTTTTATGATGAAATTGATCTCGTTTGCCATATCTTTCGTATATTTGCCAAAGAATGAAGAAGAAAAAGACACTTGGACAGAAAGCCGTGACGGGTCTTGTGCTCGGGCTGGCGGGATGGGGACTGGCTGCTGTGAGCCCGTTCCTTCTGGTAGGTTTTCTGTTGGTGTGGATGCTCGTCATCCTTTCCTGCGCACGCACTTAGCCCTTCAGCCCGTGATTCCATACCTCCTTTTAGCCGCTTCGTAGCGCGCCTTCTCTTCCTGGGGGTCCATCGCTTCGTGTGGCGGTTGTTCCTTTTGCGCCGTGTCTTCCCAGGGAAACTTCATCACGTCCACCCCACGGAGTTTCTTACGCGAATAAGGTTGCAGCATGCACAGGCATCCGAACCGGGTGCGTTCCCATTCGCCCTGTTCCCGGCGGGCGGCCTGCTTCTGCCAGGCGTCGAAGATGGCCCTGAACTCAGAAGGGGTGCACCGTTCAAAGTCCTCAAGCCCCATCCCGATACACCCCAACGCAATGCCCAGCAGTTCTTCTATGCCGCCGCTTACAGGCTCCCGCTCCCCGTTTTTTTTTGAGGCGCAGACATGCCGGCATAGAAACCCGCCACGCTGTCCGGCTCCAGCGAATCGGCGAACACCTCAAAAGGCATGTCGAAGGGGATGCCCTCCGCATTGCAGGCGCTCTTGACGCAGCACCACACAAAGAGCATCATCTCCGCGAGGTCTCCCTGTGCCATTTGGCTGACGTCGTGCCCCGACTCCCGGCTGAACCGTATCAGGGCTCCCATAGTGATGCGGCACGGGTATTCCTTGCCGTTCACGTTGATAACTGTTTTGCTTTTGTTCATTGTCATTCAGGTTTAAAGACCGCTTCCCTGCGTCATCCGGCGGCAGGCGCCGGGTCCGGTGCCACCGGGTGGGAAGTCACCGGCCCAGTATTTTCAAAGGTGATGCTGTATTTCTCATCATCTCCCGCCTGCCCGTTATCTTCGAGGGAAGTGATGATATAGTCTCCCTGGTAATAGGTTTTCTCCTCCTCGCCCCGGTAGGCATACCGCAACTTCACCGGAATGGCGGAGAGCCAGAGCGACTTGAGCGTGGGGAACCCCATGGTGTCGCCCTCATAGACGAAGCCGTCGGCAGAGATGGATTCCGAAAGCTTCTTCACATACTTCTCGCTCCACTTGCCCGTGTTCTCTTCTTTCGTGGTGCGCTCGCCCGTCTCCGAGCTGTCGCTGATTTTACATCCCGTGGAGTGTCCCAAAGGCTGGAATTTGTCTTCCACCATTACACCCAGGATAAGGTCTGTTCCGTCTCTATACATGCGTATTGTATATTTTATAAGTGATTAAATCCTTTTTTATTCCCCTGCCGCGGGTTTGAATGCCCCGGCTTGCCTCCAGTCCAACGCAATGAATTCCTCGCCGAAACCGATTTGTGTGTCCGCTTTCATCAGCATCTTGAAGAAATAGAGCTCGCTGGCGTTGGCCCACTTGTCTATCTGAATCACGTTCTCGTCGTCCTGCAGGTTGACGGCCGCAAAGAGGTTGCCGTTCATGCCGCTGTCGCAGAGAGTGCCCACCATCAGGCTTTCGGGCCACTGAGAGAGCACCTCTATATTGATTTCCTTGTAGCGTGCCTGGTTGATGTCCGTGGGGGCGGTACCTTTGGCAGAGAGCTGCGTCAGCTCATCGTCATACTGGTCGAAGTCCGTCACGCCCATCAGGATGCGCAGGTTGGCGTTGTTGCGCATGGTCACAGGAATGGACTTGCGCAGTTCCTTCAGGCGTTGCAGCATGGTGGTTCCGGTGCTTTTCACTTTCACCACGTCCTGGTCGGCGGCGGCCTGCGTCAGGATACCGTTCATCAGGTAGGCGTCGTCTGAACCGTCCTTGTATTCGCCGTTGATGTAGGCATAGCCCAGTTCCTCGCCCACTTTCTTCAGCAGTTCGTTGAGCAGGATAACCTGTACGTTGGGCGGAAGCTGGCGGAATACCAGGTCGCCCTTGGGTTGATACTGGCGCCAGATGTGCTCAAAGGCGCGGGGGTTGAAAAGGGTGAATGCCATCATGTCGTGCGGTGTCAGCTTCTTTTCGCTGTAGGTAAAACCACCTTTGCTGTCCGCCTTCTGCGGGTCTTCCTTCCGTTTCTGGAGCATGCTGCCCGTCTTGAAGCGGGGAATGCTCATTGCACTGTTCACGCCGGGGATTACCATAATCAGCCCTTTGTTTACCAACTCATTGCCGGTAGCGGCAAGGGTCAGCGCGGTTTCCAGCACTTCGCCACCATAGTTGGTGGTATTCAATCCTTGAATTGCCATGGTCTGTTCGATTTATGAATTTTGAATGATGAATTACATTTTTATCTTTTGCCTGCCGCGAATTTGCGGGGCGCTGCCGGCACTGCGTATGCTGCTCCCGGCTTTCTTGCCAAAGGGGGAAGACCCGCCCAGTTTGGCGTTCTTGGGGTTCTTGAGGGGAATCATGGGTATTATGAATTATAATTTCCTGCCAGCTTCCCGTATTTCCCTTTGGCGTTTCTCCCAAGGGCTTTCGCCGCCTTGCTGTTCGGTGCTTCCCAGTTGGTCCTTCAGCATCTTTTTGGGCTTAAGGGCTTTCAGGGCGCTCATGCCGTTCTTGAAGTCCGCTTTCAGGATGTTCTTGTAGACGTCCTTCTGGTTGGCTCCTATGCGCCCGTCTGTCACGGCTTCCGCCACGGCTGTTTCTATCTGTTCATCTTCCTGCCGGCGCAGTTGTTGTTTCAGTTCGCCGTTCTCCTTTTCCAGTGCGTCGGCCTTGTCCGCTTGCCCGGCTGTTTCGCCAAGCATGGCCATCACTGCCGCCTCGTCTGCACAGTTGGCAAAGCGGGGAATCTTCTTAAAATCTTCCAATTTCATTTTATCTGGGTTTTGTGGCTGTTGTTCCTGTTCCAGCCGGTTAGTAAATAGGCGGTATATATCGTCGGTGGTGCTTCCTTCGGGCACGGCTTCCACGTCGTAAATGGCATCAATCAGCCCCAACCGGAGGGCTTCGTCGGCTTTCAGCCAATGGTCGGTGCCGTCGAAGTAGCTGTTCTTTACCTCTTCCTTGTCCTTGCCGCAACGGGTCCCGATGATTTCGGCAATAGTGTCTTCGAGGCTTTCAATGGTGGAAATCATGTCCTGCAGGTCCTTCTTGTTGCCATAGCACCCTCCGCTGACATTGTGCAGCATTATCCGGGCGTAACGGCTCATCTCCACCCGCTTGCCGCACAGGGCGATGACACCGGCAATGCTGCCGGCAACGCCATCTATATAGATGGTGACCCGGCTCTTGCACTGCCGGATGGCATTGAAGATGGCAATGCCGGGATAAACATCCCCTCCGACGGAATTAATCCGGATATGGAGATTCTCGTAACTGCCATCCATGTACATCAGTTCGTTCACCACGTCGCGGCTGGCAATCTTTCCCTCGCCGCCTTCATCGCTGATTTCTCCATAGAGCAGCAGGCAGGCGGTATTTTCGTTCAGTATGGATTTAAAAAGTATCATGCCGCAAACTTACGCGGCACGGGGCAACCACGCAAAAAAGTGTGTAACCGCTACGGACAAGTATGCAGGCACTGTGGCATTGCCTGCAACCTCTCCACGCTTTTTTCCCATTGCCCTGCCATATCACAACCTTTGCTTCCACAATGGACAACCGATTCCGGATTCACCATTCATAATTCAAAAAAGATGGCAGATTTAAGTACACAGCAAAAAAAGGATTACGCCCGGACCCTCTACCTGAAGGATAATCTCACGCAACAGGAGATTGCGGACAAGGTGGGCGTATCGCGCCAGACCATCATACGGTGGGCGGCGGCGGAGAAATGGGAAGAAATGAAAGTGGGCCTGACCTTGGGACGTGAACAGCAAATAGCCAACCTGCAACGGCAGGTGACGGAACTCAACAATCTTATTCTTTCGCGCCCGGAAGGACAACGCTTCGCCACCTGCGCTGAAGCCGACACGCTGGGCAAACTGGCGGCAGCCATCAAGAAGATGGAAACGGAAGTGGGCATTACAGACCTTGTAAACGTAGGCATGCGTTTCATTGAGTGGATTCGCCCGATCGACCTGGACAAGGCCAAGGAAGTGACCATCTTATGGGATAAATTCTTAAAAGACAGTTTGTCATGAAGCAGGAAGAACGCACCGCCCTCGCCAGCTGGAAAGAATACAAGGCAGATATCAGCAATTCCACCCCCGTGGACGTGAACATGAGCCATGCCGAACGGGAAAAGCACCGCCTCTACCTCGAAGCACATCCTGTGGAGTGGATCCTGTATTTTTTCCAAAAATATGCCAAATACCCGTTTGCACCTTTCCACAAACGGGCTATCAACCGTATCCTGAAAAATGACGAATGGTACGAGGTGCTGTCGTGGAGCCGGGAGCTGGCAAAGAGCACCATCGTGATGTTCTGCGTGATGTATCTGGCATTGACAGGGAGGAAGAGGAACGTAATGCTTGCCAGTGCAACGCAGGACAGCGCCAAGCGCCTGCTCGACCCTTACCGCGCCAACTTCGAAGCGAACGGGCGCATCAAGGCTTATTACGGCGAGCAGGTGAACCTCGGTTCGTGGACCGACACGGAGTTCATAACCAAATGCGGTTGTGCCTTCCGTGCCATCGGTGCAGGAAACGCTCCCCGTGGCAGCCGCAACGAAGCCGTACGGCCCGACGTGCTGTTGGTGGACGACTACGACACGGACGAGGACTGCCGCAACCCGGACATCATACAAAAGAAATGGGACTGGTACGAACAGGCGTTTTATGCCACCCGGAGCATCAGCGAGCCCACCCTGATCGTGTGGTGCGGAAACCTCATTGCCCGCGACTGCTGCGTGGCACGTGCCGCAACACTGGCCGACCATCACGACATCGTAAACATCCGCGACAACACAGGCCGCAGCACTTGGCCGGAGAAAAACACCGAAGAACACATAGATACCGTGCTGCGCAAAATCAGCGCCGCCAGTGCGCAGAAAGAATATTATAACAATCCCGTCACCGAGGGGGAAGTGTTCAAGGAAATCAGCTACGGGCGGGTGCCGGACCTGAAGAAGTTCCCCTTCCTCGTCATCTACGGCGACCCCGCCCCCGGCGAGAACAAGACTAAAAACAGCAGTACCAAGAGTTGCATACTCATGGGGCAGATAAAAGACAAGGTATATGTCGTCAATGCACGCCTGGACCGGGGGGTGAACGCCGATTTCATCGACTGGTACGTGCAGCTGCTGGAATACGTGGGTGCCAAGACTGCCGTGTATTGCTATATGGAGAACAACAAATTGCAGGACCCCTTCTTCCAACAAGTCTTCAAGCCCCTTGTGGCCAAAGTACGCCGCGAACGGAACGTGCAACTCTTTATCCACCCTGACGAGGACCGGAAGACGGAGAAGGCAACCCGCATCGAGGCCAACCTGGAGCCTCTGAACCGGGAAGGCAACCTCCTATTCAACGAGGCGGAACGGGACAACCCGCACATGAAACGCCTGGAAGACCAGTTTAAGCTATTCACCCTGCGCCTCAAGTTCCCCGCCGACGGTCCCGACTGCGTGGAAGGCGGCCTGCGCATCCTCAAGAAGAAAGTGCAGCAGCTGCAACCCGTCACCGTAGTAAAGTATAATGCCCGGAGCAACCGCAAAAGGCTCTAAACCCCGACCATTCATTCATAATTCAAAATTCATAATCCAAAAAAAATGTCCCACTTCATCACGCCCCAAGACTACGACGCCAGCATCCACCGCGATATACTGGACGCCCTGACACGCAACGACGAAGCCATTGTGGAAATCTGCGAAGACCGTGCCATCGCCGAGATGCGCGGATACCTCAGTGCCCGCTACGACACGGATGCCATATTTGCCGCCCAAGGAGAGGCCCGTAACCAGCTCATACTGATGATGGCCGTAGACATTACGGTCTACCACCTATTCTCCATACACAACCCCAAGAACATGTCACAGATACGCAAGGACCGGTACGAACGCGCCGTGGAATGGCTGAAACAGGTGGCGGCATTCAAAGTCACCGTCGACGGCGCACCCCGCCTGCCGGAAGAGCAACGGAAGCAGAGCAGCCCCTGGCTGATGGCAAGCAATCCCCAACGGACCAACCATTTATAGATAAACGCCCATCAATTCATAATTCACAATTCATAATTTAAAATTCATCCCCCATGTCATTCCAAATCCCTTTTTTCAAGAACCGTGCCGCCAAGACATCCGCCCGCCGCATCACCGAGGGCGGCAATGTGAACCGCCAGGGAGCCACCATCGTACTGACACAGGTCCAACGCTTCGGCATCGGGCTGGACGACTACATGCAAGGTATCCGCAGCTTCGAGAACGTGGACTTCACGCAACGCGTGCGCATCTACGACATCTACAGCGAGTGCCTGATGGACCCGCACCTGTTCTCCGTCATACAGAAGCGCAAGAGCGGCGTGTTGGGACGCAAGATAGAGTTTCGCCGGGGCGGTGTGCCCGACGACCGGGTGAACGGGCAGATCTCCTCGCCTTGGTTCCTGAGGTTCATAGAAGACGCGCTCGATGCCCAATATTGGGGATTCACCCTGGTACAATTCTACATCAATGACAAGGGGTGGATAGACTATTATCTCGTGCCGCGCAAACACGTCGACCCAGTGCTGCGGCTCATCAAAACCCGGCAGCACGACATCACCGGTGAGAGCTTCGATGAATATCCCGACCTGCTGATGATACAGGGCAAGGAACCGCTGGGCATCCTGGCGCGCTGCGCACCCTACGTCATTTACAAACGCGGCACCGTGGGCGACTGGGCGCAGTTTTCCGAGATCTTCGGTATGCCCATCCGCAAATATACCTACGACGCGGCAGACCCGGACGCGCTTGCCGCAGCCATGGAGGCAGCCAAGGCACAAGGAGGCGCTTCTTCCTTCTTCACTCCCGAAGGTTCCAACCTGGAATTCGTAGAGACAGCCAACACCACCGGGAGCAGCGAACTATACAGCAGCCTCGTGGACCGCTGCAACGCCGAGATGAGCAAGGCGGTGCTGGGCAACACCCTCACCACCGAAGCCAGCGAAACGGGCACGCAGGCACTGGGCACCGTGCACAACAAGGTGGAGCAGGAACTTATCGGGCAAGACGCCCTCGCCATCCTCAACCTGCTGAACTATGACATGACCGACCTCTTTGCCGCCCTGGGCGTGGACACCGCCGGCGGCGAGTTCGTCTATGTGGAAGAAACCGACCTGGAGCAGGTGAAGCTCCGCGCCGAGTTGCTGGAAAAAGCCGCCAGCGTGTTCAACCTGCCGCTCGACGACGACTACCTCTACGAGCAACTGAACATAGAACGCCCCGACAACTACGGGCAGCTGAAGGTGGAAATGGCGGAGAAGAAGGCCGAGGTATCCCAATTTTCCTCCTGCGGGGAGGAAAAGCTCCCCAAGGGGGAAGGACCAGCGAAACATCCGCAAAACCGTTCACGCTCTTTTTTCGCGGAAGCCCCGCAGACCGGCGGGGCTTTAGAATGGTAATGAACCGCCTCTACTATGGAGAACGGCCCGGCGTCCCCCTTGTCAAAGCGTTAACCGACCCCTTGTCCGTTTCTCCTTTCGTCTTCGACAGCAAGGCACTGCAACGCGCACTGAGGCATATCTACGAAGAGAACTTTCATCCCCTGACAGAGATAGAGGAAAACCTTTTCAAGGAGACTTTCCGCATCTTCCTCGAAGCCGCCAACGAAGGCCTAAGCGACCCGGCGGCCGAAGTGCCCGAAGCCTTCCGGCAGAAAATGGAACACGGCAGTGCCGTCTTCTCCGCCTTCAAGGTACATCGCCTGCAAAACGACATCGCCGCACAACTCTACGATTTGAACGATGTTTTAAAACCGTTTGAACAATGGGTGAAAGATGTCCGCCCCATGCTCGACCACCATGTGGGAAACTGGCTCCGCACGGAATACAACACCGCCGTTATCCGCGCCCGACAGGCTACCGACTGGCAGCGCTTCGAGCAGTATGCCGACATACTGCCCAACCTGGAATGGATGCCCAGCACCAGTGTCCACCCGGGATCCGACCACAAAGCGTTCTGGGGGACCATTCTCCCCATAAGCCACCCCTTCTGGACAGCCCACCGTCCCGGCGACCGGTGGAACTGCAAATGCTCCCTCTCCGCCACCGACGAACCGCCAACCGCCGTACCCGGTGAGGACAACGCACCGGAGAACCGGCCAGCCCCGGGACTGGACAACAACCCGGGAATGGACGGAAAACTTTTTAGTGATACGCATCCCTATATTGCCAACGCGTATGAGGGCGCAAAGCAAGCAGTCGAAGAATTTCTTAATTCAAAAAAAAGCAAGCCATGAACATCCGGGAATTTAACCGAAGAATATTGCAAAAGCAGAAGCAACTGGACAACCTGATGCGCCGCAAAATGCCCGTCCTTGCGGGAAACATCGCCAAACGCCACATCGAAAACGATTTCCGCAAAGGCGGCTTCACCCACAACGGATTTCACAAATGGAAAGAAACCGCGCGGCAGAAAAACGGGGGCAAAGGGGCGGCATCCCGGTATGGTCCCCTGCTTTCCGGCAGGAACAACCTGGCAAGCAGCATCCGCTATACGCCCGGCGACGGGACGGTCACCGTATTCACCCGGGAGCCCTATGCCGCCACACACAACCAAGGCGGCACGCTCCATCCGGCAGTCACCCCCCGAATGCGGAAATTTGCCTGGGCAAGACATTACGAGCAAACAGGCAAAGGCAAGGAGAAGGAAGGCAAGAAGGAAGAGGAAGAAGACAAGGAAGACGACACCTTCTGGAAACGCCTTGCCCTCACAACAAAGACAAAGCTGGACATCCCTATCCCCCAACGCCAGTTCATGCCCGAAACGCCCGGACCCGAACTGTCAGGGAAAGTGGCGGACAAACTCGAACAGGAAATAAAAAGGATTATCAACACTTAGAAAAAGGACAACCTCCATGGAACAACTCTTTAACGACCTCCAACAACAGATTGACCGCCACGTAGGCGGTACCGTCACACTCATCGACGAAGACTGCGGGCAGCTGCAAGCCCTGCAGAACGGTGAAGACCAGTACCCCGTGACCTTTCCCTGCGTTCTCATCAGCATCCCCGAAACGATCTGGGACACCATGAAAACCGGCATGCAGCACGGAAAAACCACCCTTACCGTCCTCCTGGCTTTCGACTGCTACGACGACACCCACTATGGCAGCACCCAGGAACAGCACGTAGCCGAACGCATGGCGCTGGCAAGCAAACTCAATTCCTGCCTGCATGGGCACCGGTTCGCCGGATGCGCTACCGTACTCATACGCCGCACCAGCCGGCAATTCTCCGGACCGGGGTGCATCAAAGTATATGAAACGGAATACACAACAACCCTGACGGACGGGATTCAGAACAACGAAAGCTGACGCTCCAGCTCATCCTGTTGACGCACGATGCGCGGGTCGGCACTGGCATTGATGATATTGTAGAAAGTCTTCTCGCAAATGGGATAGACGGGATAGATATACCGCCGCAGGATTTCACGGTTGCTCAAGCCGCTGCGCGCGTGCTCGTCGTAAATACGCAATATCTCCGCCACCCGGCGGGCATAGCTCCGCCCCAAGATTTTTGCCCGGTTCTTCTTCATATCCCGAAAACTAAATTGATTACCCGATTGATTACCCATTTGCAAAAATAATAATAATCACCTGTCAATGCAACTAAACCCGCCCCAAAACGTGTTCTGCCACCCCGTAAATTCCCTTTCTCCCACCTTTGCCCCCGGAATTGGCAACCAATTCATCATTCATAATTCAAAATTCATAATTCAAAAAGATGAGTGTAAAGTATTCGCTAGCTCTGATGAGCTCCAAGCCGGGGGACGACACGGCAGAGAAGAAGTATTACGCCAAGGCGCAGGCCGACGGCGAAGTGACCATGGACGACATGGCGGAAGAGATTTCCTACGCCACCTCGCTGACCGACGGCGACGTGCTCAACGTGATGAGGGCGCTGATACGGCAAATGAAGGTGCAGCTGGCGGCGGGCAAGATTGTGAAAATGGAAAACTTCGGTTCCTTCCAGATACAGGTGTGCAGCAACGGCACGAAAACCAAAAAGGAATTCACCTCGGCAAACATCACCGCCGCGCACATCCAGTTCCGCCCCGGAAAGATGGTGAAAACGGCTACCCGAAGCGAAGCGCTGAGCTTCACGAAGGTATACGGAAAGAAAGAGGTGCCCGACGACCCCGCCACCCCTTCGGAACCTGCCGACCCGTCCAACCCCGGAGGAGGCGAAGCGCCCGACCCGCTGGGATGAAAACCACCACGTAGCAACGGCATGGTTACTACGCGGTAAGCAAGTGACTACCCGGTAGTAGCCGAAGGATGACTACCGGGTAGTTTTTTTATTAACTTTAACCAACAAATCCTGTATGAATGCCATTTACATGAGCGAACTTGCCCAACAGTATTTCCCCCGTTCCACACCCCGGAGCGCTTCGGCGCAACTCCACCGATGGATTGTGCTCAACCCCCAACTGTCCGCCAGGCTGGAGGAATTGCACTTCGCGCCAAGGCAGAGGGCGCTGACGCCGCTCCAACATGAGGCGATTGTGGAGTACCTGGGGGAACCGGGGGAATAGCATTTACCAAAAACAATCCCCGACAGACTAACCATCTGCCGGGGATTGTTGCATTATTTAATATCTATTGGTAAGTAGAAGTGAAATCAACATGTATTTTCCGCTGGAATGCAGGCTGATATTGTGCCTTTAATAACCAATATGAGACCAGCAAACTGTTGACACCATATTTCGCAGAGAGGCAATTAGCATTCATACATATTCCTCTTTTTTTATTGAAAAATACTTCTTTCCGCAACTCATCTCCATTGAACAGGTAATGATTGGCAAATTTATTTGCCTCAGTCTCTAGTTTAGTCTTCTTGGATTTAGAATTGTTTATCTCGCCTTCCAGAATCTCCATATTCTTATGCTTTATAACGTGCCCGAATTCATGAAACAAGGTGAACCAGCAGGTTGCCAAATCTTGGTTTCTGTCAGATATTTCTATAAGGGGATGTCCGTCCACCCATCTTACTGAACCATATACCGTTTTAGGAAGAAAAGGCACATAAACAAGCGCCACACCATAGACTGCCAATTTCTGAGGTAATCCCATAAAATAGTCCACATTCTCAAGTTGCTGTTTCCATTCGCCAGAATCAATCCACTGGAAAAATGCCATTTCATCGTAGGCGGGAAGTTCCATTTGCTGAAAATCAAGTTCCCCGCGCCGAAGCCATGCTTTCAAATTGATAGGGTCTACGTCAGTATTGTTCTGCTGCCTGAACAGTACGGCTGCTTCTTGGGATTTCGCAAATATTTCATCTTCCGAATCTACATTGAAATAGTCAAGGATATCATCCAGCAGATCAACGCCTTCATTAAACTCATTCCTTAGCAAAGGAAGGATTTTCTTCAATTGCGTGAAGTTCTTGCGGGACTCTTTATAGCGTGCCATGCACTGCATCTTGTCTCTTTTATATTCTTGCTGGAAGTTCACCAGAAATGTTTTCAGTTCTATGCCTAATCCGGTTATCTGACAGGCTTTTTCTATCTGGCGATCCGTCAGATACTCTTTGCGGCTGAGGTTTTTTATCCCTATTTGCTCCTCTGCATCGTTGATATTGTGCGCTGCGAATATGTTTTCCAACTCTTGGCCAACGGTATTAAACATCGACAAAGGGTTTTGTACGCGCACTTTGCATATTTTATTTGTTGTTGCCATAGTTATATGATATTATAATCGTGATTGTTTATTGCTATTACATAAATATCGGAAACCTCTTCAAAGCTCCCCTTCCAGTCCTTCTTTTTCAAGAATTCCATGCTTTCGGCAGCTACTATGTGGTAAAAGAACTTCCTGACAGTTCCAGTGACTCTTACTTTTAGTATAAAAGGGTCTTTATCTTTTCCCCCGGTTTTTATCTCTATCCGGTTAGCAGTCAAACCGTAAGCTTTATTATAATCCGCTGCCGTATCATATTGTTTTAACCTTTTGTGTAATTTAACAGATTCGCCGGCAATAGAAGATCCATAGATTTTATTGAATATCCTTAGTTTCTTCCGGTCTGATGGGTCTTCTACAAACTCTTCATAACATTTATTTTCTTTCGTGTCTTTAAATACTATATTCATAAGATTGTGTTTTCCGGTGCAAAGTTCATGAAAATAATTGAGAATCACAAAGCTTGTGCCTTTTTTTTAAAAAACCGATGGTCATCTTGTATTCTGTCGGAAATTCATCTGTTCGTTCAATCAGATTATTCATTGTCACTTTCTTCTAAAATACTATCGTTTTCTTTTCTGTTTTATACCAAATCACTCAAATCAATAGCCTGCTTATCCTTATTATAAAGCCTGACTTTTAGCCTTTCCACCAACACCAGCACAAAGGAAGCGGCGTCGGGATTATCCATTCGTACGCGTACCCCCGTCAGGTTTTCAGCCTTTGCCCGCTGGAAAATCAGCGGGCAGGGTTTATTGTAGTACAACCAGTAATAGGAGAGCTGGTTCAGCAATCCGTCTTCTATCTGTATGATGAGGTCGATCGGTTCACGGTAAAACATGTTGCTGGCTGTTTGTATAAGGATAGACGTCCATGATAGCTGTCTCCGTTACCGATGACACCTGATAGTCCGCCATCGTCCCCCACATTCCTTCATCCAGATTCTTCTTCGCGCTGTCAAGATCGGCAGCCTGCACCAGCACATAAGTGGAAGTGCGCTTCTCCGCACCGCTCTTTTCGTCCAGTGTGATGAAAACAAGCTTGCATTTGAACCAGCGGTCGTCCGCTTCGTCGTTGCTGGGAAAAAGTTCGCTGTAGTTCGCCCGTTTAATGTCGGAAACTGTAAATTCTCCCGAGATGAACGGCGTTATCTCTTCGATGATTCGAGCCTCCGCTTCCGTAAAACTGAGAGCGTCTACCAGATAAGGTTCCGTTACTTTTTTCTGCATTCCGTTTTCCATCACTTTCTCGTAACGGATACGGCATTCAAACCATGTGTGCATTGCCATAATTTTAAAGTTGTTTAATTGTCGATAAATTGTTATTTAGGAAAATACTTCCATCCATTGAGCCGGAAGCACTCACGGCGCGCCTCTTCGCGGGTGGCGAACTCTGCCACCTTGGTGCCGGTGCTGCCGCCGGGAGACACTTCCCAGCGGTAGACGGCCCATCGGCGGCCATGGGGCCCGTAGGTATACTCAGGGCTTGGCGCTGTCATGGTTCAGGCGGATGGCGTAGGTGAAACTCTCCTTTTCCTCGTAGCCCACTTCGGCGAGGTAGCTACTCGCAGCGGCATCCTCCGGCGGCAGTTTCCGGGAATCGATACTGATGCCTACCGCCCCGAAGAAACCGTCGCGCTGCATGCGCCACAGCCAGTCGGGGGTAACTGCCGAGCGGTTGAGCGACGACTTGAGAGAGGAACGCCGCTCGAGCGTCACAGCCCCCAGGTCGAGGGTCATCAGGTTGATACCTTTGGCATAGTCCGTCAGTGCCTTCTTCACGGGGACTGCCTTCTTTTCCAGTTCTTTGATTTGCAACATAAGGTTGCGGTACTCGGCGGCTGCCTCTTGCAGCTCGTCCTGTTTTCTCTGAATGGTTGTTGCCATAATTCTGTTTTCTTTTTAAATGGTTACTATTTTCCCTCCTTGCGGGAGGATGTTTCTTGTGTTTAGGGTTCCCAGAAGTCTTGGTCCAGGAACTGGGAAGAGCGCTTGAGCTGCGACAACCGGATTTCGTCCTGCCCGATGCGAAGGTTCAGGGCGTTATATTCGTCCAGCGCGTTGTCCCATGCGGAAGTGTTCTCGAGCAGCGCGCCGCCTGTGAGCTGTTCGATGAGCTCACCCACACGGTTTTTGTTGTGCTCCAGGCGGGCGGTGAGCTGGGCTATCTCGCGGCGCCGGAGAGAGAGGGTGGAGTGGCTGGTACTCATTTGGCAGGCAATTGGCGGAAGTTCTGCACTACGGGGCTCGCCGCAAGTTCGCTCTTGCTGTAATATACAAGCCCGGCCTTCCGGTATCCGGTGATATAGCCTTTGCGTTGCCAGGAGTTCAGCGTTTCGCGGCTGCACCCGACGAGTTCCGCCGCAGCCTTCTGCCCGATGAAGTCGGCACGGTTGGTATCCGGCAACTTCCGGTACTCGGCACGCTGGCGGCGTTCCTTGAGCAGGTCGTCCATAAACCCCTCGAGCTGCTCCACTTTCCGTTTGAGGGCTTCAAACTCCCGGAAGCTCACTGTTTGCCGTTCCTTCTTCGGCGACGGTTGCGCCACCACGGCCGGGTATCGCTCAGCATCGGGTATCAACTCTTCCAGCGTCAGACGTCCGGCGGCAAAACGGGCGGCATCCCGGCAAGAGAAGAAAAGCGACTCATCCTTTTCACCTTCCGGCGCGGAAGTGACGTATGTGGCAAATAACTGGCCTTCCTTCTCTCCCTTCTCCAGCACCTCTGCCTGGAGCAGGCTGAGGCGGTCTCCCTTGTGGCGGAGAATGGCGACGGCCTGTTGGATTTCATTTTTCGTTCTCATTGTATCAATCTTTTTTAAGTTTTCTTTCTTCCCGGCGCATCCATGCCTCCAGCTGCTTCTTGGTATCTTGCAGTTCCCAAAGTTTCATACGGGTGACATCCTTGCGCGCTTTGCTGTATTTCCTTGCCCATATATTGAGTTTTGCCACGTTCATCCGGTAGTCTTCCTCGGTGTCGCTCGTGAAACCCCGGTTGAGCTGGGGTATCAGGAAGGAGAGGCGGTAGATGTCGCGGAACACGCTTTTTGCTTCTGCCAGTTGCAGGGACCTGGCTTGGTCATCCTGCGGGTTCAGACGTTCCAGCAACTGCCGGGCCTCCTGCATGGTGAGCTCTTTGATGCTCTCCGTACGCCCGCAGGTAAATGCATGGATGCACCCGTGGCGTGCGTCATCGTCCATGCCGATGCGGCGGAACGTGGCGTGCAGCGCTTTGAGCTGCTGCGGGGTGATGGGTTTGTCTGCAAAAGTTTTCATATTACTTTACTAAAGGTTAATCACTATCCAAAATATCCTCTCCATAGTATATTTTCGCCTCTTCCGGCCAGATGTCGTAGTAACCTTTCGGCCCGATAAAGCGTCCGTGGGAGAATGCGCGCTTGCCTTCCACATAGATTTTCAGCGAGGCATTGTACAGAAGTTTCTTGGCCGGGCGTCCATCCGGATTCTGACCGCTGGCATGGCTGATGAAGATGAGCAGCTTGTTCTTGTGCTGTTCCTTGAAATTGATGTACTGGGGATAAGTCATATACGTGTACTGAAAACTGTCTATTACCACGAAATCGGGTGATTTCTGACGTTTCAGACGCAGGCTGAGTTCGTCCATCGACTCGCAGACCAGCAGGAAACGACGGTTCGCCTCCAGCATATTGCTACGCCGCACGGTATTCTGCATCGTCAAGCTGATGCCTTCCTCCAGGCTGTTGTAAACCACACGGCCATACTTGCAAAGTTCCTTGCACAGCTTCATCACGAAAGAAGTCTTTCCACTGCCGGATTTCCCCCATACTATCCACACACCGGTACTCTCCGGGGTGCCGAACGCGTCGTACCATTCACCCTCAAAGGGCAGCGTGGCAAACTTCATGCTCAGTAGTTCGCGCACCCCCTTCGCGTTGCGCGAGAAGGTTTTGACATTTTCACTTTTCATCTTTAATTCTTCATTTTTCATTCTCCACTCCCTCCTTTCATCCGTTTAGCTTCCAGTATACGCTTGCAGGCGTGCACCACACGCTTCACCCGGCGAAGGTCATACTCACCTTGCTGTGCCTCGCGCAGCACCCGTTTGATTTCAGAAGGATCTGTCAGCCCGTTTGCCTGGCAGATGGCATAGACATCCTGCTCTGTGGCAACGTTAATGTCGAAAAACTTGCGGCCGATGCGGCTGTTTATCTCCTTATAACCCTTCTTATTATATCGCAGGCCGTTCTCCACGCGACGCTTGATGTAGTCGGTGGAAAGGAAAATGATGCCGGCTTTATTCTCCAGTCGGTTGTAGATGCTTATAAAGTAGGAGAACACACTGTCCGTCAGCTTATCGCCTTCGTCAAAGATAATAAGCGGATTCTGGAGGAAGGCAATCATGGAAATCGCATATTCCAGAATATCACGCAGATTGGTTCCATCCACCGGAGCGCCCACCTGTTTGGCAATTTCACGCACGAAGTCGCTTTTCTTCATATCTTCACTGCAAAGGATGTAGAACACGTTGCGGTGTGTGCGGCGATACTCGATGGCAGCGGTAGTCTTGCCACAGCCTGCATCACCCACTACCCAAGTTGTGTTCTTATAAGCCTGCGCGTCCGCCATGGCAAAGGTGATGCGCTGGAAAGCATTGCTTTCGGTCAACGTCCAGCGGTCCATACTGAAGCCGATTTGAGCAGCTATGCGAGTGAACATATCATCGCTGATGCTGGTGTATTTTTGATTGCAAATCTGCGATACGGTGGCGGCGCTTACCCCTTGCAGGCTTTCACTGGCACGATTCTGGCTCGGATAGTTACCGCAATACTCCAACAATGCGTCACGGATGGAATCCTTGTCTTGTTTCGTTAATTCTTTCATTGTTTGAATGGTATTTAATTAGTTGATAATTGACAGCTTTTAATTCTTTAATTTGTCAAAGACAGAAATCCCTCGTACAGGTCTATTTCCGTCATGCCCGAAACCAGCTTGGTGTATTCACCCGGTGAGGCGATACCTTCGAGCACGGGTTCCGGTTCAGGTTCGTAAGTTCCCGGACCTACTCCTGCGGGATAATCCACCGGAGCTTGCAGCCGCTCCTCTGCGTACTCCTTGCGGAGGCGCTCCATGCTTTTTTGCGATTCTCCCACGGGAATAGGCGTTACAAGCCTGGTATAGGCTTCGCTCATGCTCTCTTCAAGCAACGCTTCCTCGCAAGCAATGTAGTGTCCGGCAAGGGCACGTTTCTGGGCGCGTATCTGGGCGTAGAGACGTTCGCTCTCCTCGGTACTGCGCTCGGCAGTGGCACGATGGAAGACTAACTTCGGGGTAGCTGTGGCGGCATACTTCAGTTTGCCCCCGGCACACACTTCCCACAGTTCCACGGCAGTCATGTCCTTGGGGTCGTATTTATAGCGGAAGCTGACGCCTACGTTTTGCAGGTGGAAGTTCATGTCCACCTGTCCGGCTTCATCATAAACCATGTAGCGATACTCCTGTTTATTACGTTCGAAGACGAACCCCTGCTTGCCGTACTTCACACTGTCTTTACTCAGGAGCTTGAAGAGTTCCTGTACCTCGTCGTCGTCCAATAGTTGCGCGTCGGGGCTATTGAGGGTGGTGTACATCTCCATGCGGGTCATGCCCGTTTCCGAAGTAGGGTGCTGCATATTGTTCCATTCCTGGCGGCACGCCAGATATTGCTCCTTCATCTCTTCCAGGGTGGGAAGCTGCGCAATATTTCTCATCACCAAGTCAATGTTGACGTGGCTGCTCTCCTTAGTGGCGGTCACGTTCTGCCCGGTGTAGTTGTAGAGCTGGTGCATCACTTGTTGCTGGAAACGTCCGAAGGCGCTTTCTATAGTCTTGGATTGTCCGTTGTGCGGCATGGTGGTCTTATGCAGGTGGCATATCTTCCGGAAGAAGGCCTGCGCTTCCGGTTTCTTGTGCCCGCCCTGGTTGTCGGTCACAATCTCGTAAGGCTTCACTTTCCACGTCTCCAGTGCCATCCGGTAGGCATCATACTGCGTAAGGAAGTTCTCAGCGCCGAAAGAATAGCCCAGGAACATTTCCGAGCAGGCGTCCATCACCTCGTACACGTCGATGGTACGGGCCACCATGCGCTTCTGCTTCGTGTCATAGTCTTTATAATAAAGGTTCAACTTCGTTCCGTCACCATACCAAAGGGTATTGGGCATCTGCGGAAGTTTCGTGTCGAACAGCGGCATGAATTCGTTCTTGAAGGCAATCTCGCCATGAACCACGCCATACCACCACAGTTTGATATTGGTCTTATAAAGGTAATTGATGACCGTCTGCGGGGATTCTACCGGTTTCAACTTTTCTTCCTCACGGGTGACACGTGCATTGCGTTCTTCTACAATCTCGTTGAACTTGTTGAAGATCTGCTGGTCGGTATATACCGGGAACTTGCTGCGTTTCAGCCGTAGCAGGATGCGTCCCTCACGCGGACCAATCTTCCGCGCGCTCTGATTCCCAGTAGTACCATTGATAAGAGCTACGTAGCCATGCTTCTTGTAAGCCTCGAACTTCTCTCTCAGGCGGGATTCACTTTTCGGGAGAGTGTGATTAAAGGACATACGAAGCTTTTCGCACAAGGCGATGACCGTGTTACGCACCAACCTCTTGTGTGTATAGCCATGTTCGCTGTGTTTATTCCGCAATCCGGTTTCCTGTGCCACCATAGCGTTTAAGACCTTGGCATTGAGCACATATTCTTTTTGGCGATCCAGGGAAATCTTGGGAGTATAGGTCTTGTAAAACTCCACAGCCTTGCTGTCACTCTTCAAACGGGTATCCATAGGGCAAATCTGTTGTTTTTTCAATTGTTCTTGAAGATGTTCTTTGGCTTCGGGATTCTTGGCGTCGTAAGCAATGCGAACAGGAGGGTACATCGTATCGTAATAAACCAGTGCTTCACGGTTCCTGCCTCCGCGTTGTGCGACTACGAGTTTACCTTCATAAACATATTTCTTGTAACTGGCTTTGCTTAATATTCCACCCTCTACAAGTTCCTTGTAACTGACGCATATATCCTTACCGTACATTTCCATAATCAGAAACTTTTCTTTTCAACTTAGAGCAAGCCCCGGCCTCGAACCGGGAGGGCAGCCGCTTCCGCATAGCAGGGGAAGTTCCGCACTTACAGCCGTTCTCAGGCTTCTTCTTTCTCCGGCATGCAGAGCGATATCGCCACGACAGCCGCCAATACCACAATCACGAACGCGCTCCGGCTGTCAGCGCCTGTCGCATCCACATTACTGCCTAACCACAGACCATAAGTCATGCCTATGGCCACAGCCACTTTCTGAATCCGTCTCCATGTTTTCATATTATTTTTCACTTTTAATTTTTCATTCTTCATTGAAAAACCTACCCCTATTCATCCCAAACCGGGATGGTTTCGCTATATTTGTAGCATTGTCAAATTAAAATTCAATCTTATGGCTCAATCAACATGCCCAAAGTGTGGGGGACATTCTTTTGAAATTGTCGAAAACACTCCTAAAAATTCTTACTTTGTATTTTTCTTTGTGCAATGTTCATCTTGCGGATGTGTGGTGGGAACCCACGAACATGCACATATCGGCAATATGATTAAGACGCTTGCTGAAAAACTGCATATTAAACTTTAAAGGTTTATACGTTCGTAGATTTCTGCTTGTATGGCAGGTGTATCACTTGACATACAGGCGAAATTTGTTTCCAACTCCACCATAATCCCATTCTTACGGGCAATCGCTATCTTTGAGTTAAGCAGTGCTACTGCCTCTCTAATGCTCGTCGCCAATTCTTGTTTCTCTTGATTATTCATATCCATACCATTTATAAAGTTACTGCATCGTTCGCCCACTCAATCGACAACTGCTCGTACACCGGAAGCGTCCTTTCGTACTTCACGCCATTCTGCTTGTTCGCCATGGCGACCTGGGTCAGCGCACGCGCCACCCGCTCTCTCACGCTGGTCCCCATATACACCTTGCGCACGTGGCTGTAACTCACTCCGAGCTCCGTGGCCACGGCATACGCTTCCACACTCGACAGGTAAGGCTCCACACAGCTCTTCCAGTTATCAAAGAAGGGACGGTATTTGGGAAGGGGAAGCCTCCGGCTCTGCGGCTGGTTCTCCGGACGGAGACCAGAGGCGAAGTAAGAACCCGTGCGACGGATGGAGGGAAGGACTTCGCCTGCAATCCAGTTGACGAAGCGATCCGCTTCGGGCTTATTGCTGCGGAAGGCGAGCTTGTACATGGCGGATTCATTGATAACGGTTAGCTGTTGTGTACCCCCGCCACGAGTGCCGGAAGAAGGGGTGGTAAAACTTACCATCCCTTTCCAGTTATCGGGGATGCGGTCTAAGGTATGCCCCGTCCAGTCTATATCCAAAGCCATCGCGATGTCTTTCGCCACAAACCACGGTTCGTTATTAATCATTTCCGTGCGAATACTTACATTCGCATCTTCATTGTAGAACATTTGCAGGCCCGTAGCCTGCTGATTGATTGTTGTTGATTCCATATACTTCACATTAAGGGTTATTTATTTACGACTTCCGTTTTTACTGGTTTCCCGTACAATTCCTTATATACTTGAAATACCTTGTCGCTCTGCTTGCCTCTCAATCCACGTTTGATGGCATTATACACAGTCTTTTCACTGACACCAGCAGCTTTTGCCACAGCCTTCTTGTAACCCGTAGGGGGTACTAATGGTAATTCGTACTCTTTGATTATTACTGTCTTCATATATCACGTTTTGATTTTCTTTCGTATATTTGTGGCGTTACCTGTTTTGGTAACGCGTTGCAAACTTAAACGTTTTGCGAATATAAACCAAACGTTTTGCGAATTTTCTTTTGCGAGGCATTAAAAAAATATGCAATATGAATAAAAGAGAGATGCTTAAACAGCTAATAGAGCATTATGAGGAAGGTAACAAAACACGTTTTGCGAAACGATTAGGAATATCCCCCCAGGGTGTAAGTACCTGGCTAAGCCGTGGCACCATTGATTATGAGCTTGTATACGCAAAATGCGAACATCTTAATGCAGATTGGTTATTATCCGGTAAAGGCCCAATGCTTCATACTGATGGAGCTCTTACTACGCCTGGCCACCCTTATACAGATACTTCTAACGAAGGTGTATCATATTCTGAAGCTGTCACCCTCCGTTTTATGGATAAGATAGACGAAAAAGACCACATTATAAAAGAGAAAGAAACAAAAATCGACCAGCTCCAGTCCGAACTCCGTTCGATGGGAGAGGAACTCGTTTCAGTTAAAGCCAAACTATCCCAATACGAGTCACAGGAGCATCCCGATATCTCGGGTTCGTCAAAGACTGCGAAGGGTGCAGATACAAAACCGCATTCATCAACCTCCGCTCCCTCTGCCGGCTCTGCGAGTTACCACCCCAAAAAGTAATAGAGGAAAACTAATAATAGTAAACATGAAAGGATATATAGAACTCACCGATAGTCTCGGCAACCGATGTACGCTTAAAGCTACCACCATAGTCAATGTCTGCGAAAGAATGCGCTACCGAAACTACGAACTGGATGACCATCCGGAGTTAAGAGAAAAAGGCGAAGATGGCGCTCCCGATATTATACACCGCTCAACCTATATCCAAGGCGAATTTCCCTGCCGGGACCTCTACGTCAAGAAATCCTACGAAGATGTCCTCAGGATGATGGAAAAAGCATTAGAACAGTAATTAATAACTAATTTAATAAGGTCACCATGGAAAACTTTAAAAAAAAAGTATTTTATAATCAAATGTACTTTGATGAATCCGCTTCCCATACTTACGACAGAAACGAAGAATTTTGGATAAAACTGGACTCCCTTTGCCGCAATCATCCAGAAATCACAGTAATGGTTGAATGTATTGCAGTTAAAGATCGCCATGTGAGTCATCTTTTGCAAGATGTACGAGTCTCGTGTGACCATGCTGAGTTTCAAAAAATATGCGATCAGATTTATCAGTCACTTTACTATCGGGTTCCATTGAAATTCCATAAGGAGTTTGAGGGAAGAGATGACATAGTAAAGGATGTCCTTGAAAGCTGCAAGAAAAAGAATATATAGCCATAGACATACGAATTACATCCTTGTCGGTTATATCGTTCACCGCCAATGGAGTAATCAAATCATTGAGATGATTGCCAATCAGGCTATTTCCTTCTTCATCAATGAAGTCAAATGCAATAACAAGTCTTTTTGCCATAGTTATATATGAGAGTTGTAAATTGTTCTGGTATAGGATATGCAATTATATCTTGGGCTTTTATCAGAACCTTTTGAATAATATCGGATTATATTGCAATGTCTATTCCAGTGCAATATTTCCCAATGCAGTTTAGTTCTCCAAGC
This sequence comes from Bacteroides ovatus, assembly GCA_030844565.1. GTDB lineage: Bacteria > Bacteroidota > Bacteroidia > Bacteroidales > Bacteroidaceae > Bacteroides > Bacteroides ovatus_A. The sequence continues at coordinate 31,930 of JAUUNK010000006.1, read as the reverse complement.
TAATTGGGTAAAGGGACTAATTAAAAGCCAATATACAATATCATATAGCATACATCCAGTATTCTCTTTGCCACAAACCACCTTTTTTAATAATGCTCCCGGCACAATCACCGGGAGCGTTTTCCTTCAACAATCAATCAATTACCTTAAATCTCCGTACGCTTTCTCCCCTCAGACGGAGCGCTGATGAGCGGGAACGTTCGTCACACCTTCAAACAAAAATTGGGGCAGCAACAAGACTCGAACTTGTGACAAAAAGCTTGCTACACTATCACTATGTGTATGCACACCTGTGCTCTACCTACTGAGCTATACCCCCATTATCACGTGCCACACACACGTTTATGACGCTAAGATAGTGCTTATTCCAATAATATCTATTAAAAATCAGCCACTTATACAAACAGTACAATTACATCAATCACCTAAAACGTTATACTATCCCCCTATAAATATTTATTTAAACGCTTAAAAACTGAGGTTTAAAAGAAACATCATACCCAAAACACCTCTTTTTTACAGTATAAAAAGTAACCCCAATTAAGGAATAAATAAATAATATAGACAAAAAAGTAACCCCAATTAAGTAACCCCAAAGGTATCTCCATTCCACTATTTAACATCTCATCACTCCATTATTTCTCTTTATCATTTCCTATACCTGCCTACTTTTCATCACCTCAATATCTATTTTCCCTAAACACTTTAAACAGTATCTCTTTTCTCAAAAAATACTTCTATATATTTATTATTTGGAATATCTTTGCGAATAAAACTTCTAAATAGTAATGATATGACTAAAGTAATTCACGTACATCTCATTTTCGAGAAGAAAGACTATTATTTCGGCAGCATCAGCGCTATCTACACCGTCCTAAGCGATGCCCAAATAGGTATTAAACAGAGTTCTTTACTCCACGCCGGTCTAACCGATGGTGGCGTCAAAATTACCCGTAGAGCCATTATCAAGCAATCTCACCTCATCCGTAGTACACAAGAGTAGGTCTGCCTCTGTCACATAGAAAAAGGGCTGAACTGTGCCCAAAAATGCACCAATTCAGCCCTCATTTTATTTCAATGTAACATTCACCGTTTAGAAACAGCTCATATCCCGTTCAAATGTAGCACTCATGTCTTATAATGTAACAAATCGATTTGATTTTCCACACACAGCCTGATTGGTCTCAATCGCCCTGTTTATCGGGCATTCAGCTATATTCACCTCTCTTACAGTTTACATACAAAGTGATTTGTCCCCCTTAAAAACATGGTTATTATGAATGCAGAAAACGGCAAAGGCTTAACAAAACCTGTTTTATGTGCTACAGTTGCAAAACCGGAACAAAGAAAAGGCACACAAGGGGGAAGTGTGATTTGGGGACAGGCTTCACACAGAAGGGAGATGGCGGGAACGGAGAATTTAAAAACAAAAGAACGGGAAAAGAGAAGGGAAGTTTTGCTAACCCCATAACGGTACCATGCACTAAGACAACACCGTTATGGGGTAATGAGCTTACATGTTAGAGAGGGCTAAACTTACCATCCCTAATATAAAGGGGTGCAATCACGGGATGTTCTGTTTGAGAATTAGGTGCATGATAAGAAATCATCAATCTGCCTTTCAAGTCTTTGAAGACCATGGCGTGTCCTCCATCATCGCTATTCAGTGTTTCAGGTTCCTGTGTCCAAGGTCCCAAAACATTTCCAGACTCAGATATAGCTTGCCCGATAGCATATTTACCGTCTTTCTTACGAAAGCTAGACCACAGCATAATGAGTTTCCCATCGTCCAAACGATAAATGAAAGGAGCGTCCGTTACCTTCCCCGTCACTCCGGAGCTCGTAATTGGACCTACCCAGGGGGCTTCGGAAGCTTTAAATAAAAGACTCGGCTCCCCTTCCGCCGTTTTCAGGTCTTTTGATAATCGTTGAGCATACACTTCCCCATCGACCACTTCCAACCATTCCCGACAGAACAGCAACCAGGGGTTTCCCTCTTTGTCTATATACAAAGAACCATCCAGACACATCCAAGCGGAAGGGGTGATTGCTTGGTTGACAAGCGGGGTAAAAGGTCCCTTCGGGCTGTCGGAAACCAGAATAGAGGTTCCCCGCTTCATCCCGGCATTGCTAAAAGTAGCAAATAAGTAATAACGTCCTTCATATTCATATACATCTGGAGCCCAGAAGTCTTGTTGCCCCCAGAAGTCACTACGTGCCATAAAAGAATATCCTTCATCTTTCCACGTTGACAGGTCTTTGCTCTTGTATACCCTGAATTTCAAGTTGTTATTAAAATGTAGGTAATACATCGAACTTTTCTTGTCGACCAAAATAAACGGGTCACGCAAACGCAAACTTGATGTCGGAATAGTGAAAGTCTCCTCTTTAGTCCCTCCTTCCGGATCTGCTGGAGCATCATTTCCATCGTCATTACTGCAACTGCCAATACATACTCCCGCCAGCAGCAAGAGTGAAAAAATGGAATGCTTAAATCTCTTCATATAACAATGATTATTTAGTTGGATGATTTATAATAAGGATTCTGCTCAATATGAGGATTCTCTATAATTACTGAAGTAGGTATCGGGAACAAAAGATTCTTTTCGGAGAAATTACTGCTAAACTTTTTGCCTGTTTCCACATATTTCCCCATGCGGATTAAATCTTCCCGACGTTTTCCTTCATACCAGAACTCCCAGCCTCTTTCTTTAAGAATCCAATCTCTCAACGAATCTTTGTCCGGAAAATCGGATAGCTCTTTAGTGACCTTATCACCTCCTTCGGTGGACTGCTCCAAAACAGTAAATTCTATCTCATCTATCCAGAGGTCATAATCATTTCCGCTATTTCCTAAAGCCAGAAAGAATGCGCAGTTTTTATCTTCGGTAGCTTTTCCTGTTCGTGCAGCAAACTCCTTCACTTCATCCGCTTTCAACGATACCGTCTCCGCGTGGCTCAACGGACCTTCTATACGCATATCAAATTGAATATCTTTGGATGCTTTGAGTTTCATTTTAATTGAATATTGGCGCCCCTTTGCCACAGGTGGTTCGGTCCTCATTTGCAATGTCCAGAATTCCGTTCCGGAAGTTTGAACTTTTACGTGCAATGAGTTTCCATTCCCCAGCCTATTCGTTTTATCCACATCATACGTCCAGGCTGAACCACCCTCCTGATCATAATTGTTCATGGAGAATATGCCGATTACATCGCCTGCAAATTCTCCGTCGAAACTTTCTTTAAAAACAATGGCGGCAGGCAAAGAAGTTCCAAATCCGAAAGCCCGTTTCCGAATATCATTAATTAAATCAACACTTTCTTGAGTAGGACCATTCAGTTCGTTCAAAGCTTCTGCTTTAAACAATAACACTTCTGCATACCGATCGAGCACTTTATCATTGCCAGCCCACGTCCCCGTGCCTTCGGGATCAATTCCATACTTTAAAGGCAACGCACCTACATCCCCACTAGCTCTTAAATCCACCACAGCTCCGGATTTGGAAACATATTCAGCCTGTGCCAACACTTTTCTCCGATCATTCTCTTCAAACGAATCGTAGAATTCCCACGGCATCCGGTGTCCGGACCATCCTTCCACTATATTTCCATGAGGAGAAGCATAATCACCCGGCAAAATGTTTGCATAAGTATGATTCCCATAATCAGCCAACGGCTCGGCTCTCACCACAAATATCAATTCTCTATTACCCTCATTCTGAGCAGAAAATATACCGGCATAGTCTTTTTCCAAACTATAATAATTCAAACCGATAATTTCGTTTGCCGTGTCCAACGCTTTTTGCCATTGTTTTTCGTGCATATAATACTTGAGCAGATAATGTAAAGCAACTCCTTTAGTAATACGTCCGTATTCCGCCTGCTCAACAGGAAGTACATCGGCAGCCGCACGCAGTTCGGTCGTTATAAAAGTCCCAACTTCTTCTGCTGTGGGTCGATAAGGTTTATAGTCCGGATCCGGATTAATAGCCTGGTCTGCTTCCAGAACCATAGGCATAGGACCATAGAGCCGGTACAAATCGAACATAAAAAATGCTCGGAGGGCACGAACCTCCGCCATATACAAGTTCTTTACGGATGGTTCTACCGGAGACTGGTTCATTTTGGCTAGAGTATAAGTACAACGGGTAATATTAGGAGCCGTCCAATTATAAAACCCTTTGACCATCGCATCAGCATCCGTCCACGAACCGCTCAGAAAAGCTACCCACGACCACTTGGTAGTCCACTCTTCGGTGGAAACCTCATCCATTACAAACGAACTTCCATCACAAAACAAATAGGGTCCCCAGCCCTTTTGGCGCAATTCATAATAGAGAGCGACAGTAGCAGCCGAAAGGTCGGCAGGAGTACTGAACGCATTTCCTGTATCTACAACACCATATAAATGAGGTTCCAAGCTCCCCTCACAAGCCATCAATTGTATGCTTATAAAAAAGAATAATAGTTTTCTAACAAATTTCTTCATGACATTTCTGTTTAAAATTTCACATCAAGTCCCAATGAAAAGGTCTTTTGCTGGGGATATGCCGCCCGGTCGTTTTCCACTTCCGGGTCAAGCCCCTTATATCCGGTAAACGTCACCAGGTTCTGACCGGAGAAATAAACTCTTATTTTCAACTTATTTATTTTCAACAATCTACCCAAATCATACCCCAGCGTCACATTCTTCAAACGCAAATATGTATTCTTTTCCCAGTTTGGCGAACCATAGCTATCATAACTATTCACCTCCCCGCTCGGCATAGTAGAATTCATATTGTCGGAAGTCCAACGGTCTTTGATGTCGGCAAGAAAATTATTATTGTCCTTCAACCGTTGGATGCCATTTCCTCCGTATACTCCATGTTCCACCTGCGTATAAGGATAAGAATACCCACCCACCGAAGCATACAGATAAATATTCAGATCAAACCCCTTATATCTAAAATCATTCGAAAACCCCATGGTAAATTTCGGAGCGCGTGTTCCTAGGTATACGACATCCGCCTGATCAATCTTTCCGTCAGGCTTTCCGGTCAGGTTTCCATCCTCATCGAGCCCGTTTACATCCTTATATTTACGCTGCCCCGGCAACAAGTCAGGCATGGCAGGCGTATCTTCGCCCGCCTGTTTTATTCCGTCGGGGATTAAAGCGTAGATAGCCGTCACCGGGTCATTTTCCTTCATATAAGGCGCCAGAATCACTTTCGGGTCGCGCTGTTTCCATTTATCCCGATAAGATGTATAGGTCAAGGTGGATTCCCACTGCACCGGACCTTCCAGGTTCACTGTATTTAAAGTCACTTCCAAACCGGTACTCTTTGTCTTTCCGATATTAGACCATATCCCCGAAGTGACGGCTGTATGGGGCAATGAGCGCCAACTCAGCAAATCTTTCACTTCTTTGTAAAAGACATCGACGCTACCACTGATACGGTTGCGAAAGAAACCAAAGTCCAGTCCCAAATTAACCTCCGTAGTAGTTTCCCACTTCAAATCGGGATTCCCAAACTTACCGAGATTTACTCCTCTCTTTTCGGCATCGCCCAGATAATAGTTTCTTCCATCAAAGGCAAAATACTCCGAAGCGGCGTCATTGGGCAGGTTTTCATTCCCCACCTGTCCCATGCTCACACGCAACTTCGCATCTGAAAGCCAGTCTACATTCCTTAAAAAGCTTTCCTGACTCATTCTCCACGCAAATGCACCTGAAGGGAAAAAGGCGTATCGATTGTTTTTACCGAAACGGTCACTTCCATCGATACGGGCAGTGAAGGTGAACAAGTATTTGTCTTTCAGAGAGTACTGAACGCGGCCAAAATAAGAAGCCAGCACATGTTTGCTTTTATAAGAGCTGACCACAGGGCGTGTCTCCCCAGCTTGTAATTTATAATATTGCAATGCATCCGACATAAATCCCATAGCACGTGCATAAGCCCCATCATCGTTCTGTACCTGATAGGAGTATCCCAACAAAGTAAGAAGCTTGTGCTTCTCTTTGAATGTCTTTTGAAAGTTAAAAACCATATCTGCAAAATAGTCCTCCCGATTGGCTGAATTGATATTGGCATCGCCATTCACACTACTCCCGTATTTTGTAGTCATCGGATAGTAACTATGGCGCACACCGTCACGAATATCCGCCCCGGCAGAGAGTTTCACCCAACATACATCTTTTATAAAATAAAAGTTGGTGAACGCTGTAGCCAGCAGGCGTTTGGTCTTTGTTTCATCTTTTATATCCAGATAGGACAAAGGATGGTTGAGCAAAGCTTGTTTGGGGTCTTCCACCCATTTACCGGTAGCAGGGTCTCTCTCTGCTTTTACGACGGGGCTATAGCTCAATGCCGCTTCGATTATACCCGCCGTACTGTCATATCCTCCTCCCAGCGTCGCATTCTCGTCCACCACATACGAAGCTGTAGCAGAGATACCATAATCCCACCATGTGGTTATCTTATGGTCCAGATTATAACGAAAACTATAGCGTTTGTAACCGGAGGTTTTCACTACTCCTTTTTGGTCGAAATAGTTCAACGATAACAGTGATTTCATTTTCTCATTGCCATACGTTACCGTCAAGTTGTGCTGTTGGATGATTCCTGTGCGGGTAATCCTGTCATACCAATCGGTTCCTTTTCCTGCTTTGGCTATTTCATCCTCGGTGTACATGGGGACGTAGGGACTGACCACACCCGGGTCTGTATTGCCATAAGGATACAAAAGATTCTGCATCAGATACTGCTCTTTATAATAACTATTCTGCGTAGCCATCAGCTCGCTTACCGTCAGCAACTCCGGACGTTTACTGATAGTTTGGAAAGACATATTCATATTATACTCCACCCGTGTATCCCTAGTGCCCCTTTTAGTGGTAATCAATACCACTCCGTTGGCACCGCGTGCACCATATATAGCTGTGGCAGAAGCATCTTTCAGAATTTCAATGGATTCTATATCGTTCGGATTAATGCTGCTCAATGGGCTATTGCTTCCTGCCGACCACTGGTTGCCGCTTCCCGGATTCACCCCGGCATTGACAAGAGGGAAGCCATCGACCACGTATAGCGGCTCATTTCCCGCCCCCGTAGAAGCTGCCCCACGGATAAGCACTTCTATGCCACCTCCGGGTTGTGCACTACTTTGTTTCACGGTAAGTCCGGCGGCACGTCCCATCAACATTTCCGAGAAATTGGGTGAAGCGGTTTTATTGAGTTTTTCAGATTTCACTGACACAATGGAAGCGTTTAAGTCGCTTCTTTTCATGGTACCATATCCCACTACCACCACTTCATCCAAGAGTTGTTGTTTTTCAGGCAAGATAATGGATAAGTCGGTCCTCTCTCCTATTTTTACTTCCTGCGTCTGATACCCTACATAAGAAACTTCCAACACCGCCCCGGGCGACACTTCCAAAGAGAACTTGGCATTCAGGTCGGAAACAGTTCCATTCCCGGTTCCCTTCTCTTTGATGGTGGCACCAATAATCGGTTCTCCCCCGGCATCCTTTACCACGCCTGTGACTCGTCGCTTTTTATTTTCTTCAGAAGCACCGGGCAGCACGGGTTGCTTTTGCACTATAATATTTTTTCCCTTTATCTCATACACAACGCCTTGTCCGTACAAGATCTGGTCAATAGCCTCCTTCAACTGCTTTGCCTCTACACTTATGACTTTCCGTGTGTCCAAATCTCCGACTTTGTACACGAAAGAATATCCACTTTTGTTTTTCAACTGCGTCATTGCCTCTTTCACCGAGACATTACTCATTTTCAGCGAGATAGCCTGGGCCAGCATTGCCACGTTAAAGCAAAGCAGAGCCACGACCATTAGAATGGCCTTCTTCCTGTAATTCATAAAATAAACAAATTATTTGATTAAAACTGGTATAACTCGTTTTAAAAGAGAGGCATTTTGCTAACTTTGCATCATCTCTTTTGAAAACATATTCACTTTGAACAGTGCTCGAAAGAAGAGATTCACGAACCGGGAGATGTACGAGATCTTCCGGTTTTTATCTCTCTTTGCCTCTTCATTTATTATTCCGTATTATGCTCTTTCCTCATATTCTTCACTTTTTAAGGTTAAACAATTCAATTCTGCTATCACACCCTTTCCAATAACCGGTTAATAGATAGTTATAGTGCGTCCTTCCATCTTATATTGCATCTCGCGCGTAAAAGCCAAGGCGTCCAATACCTCCTCAATACTTTGTTCGCGCCGGACAAAGTTTCCATAGAACCGGAAAGTATTAAGAGAATCATTGGCTATGCGAATTTTCACATTATATGCACGTTCCAGCTTTCGGGCAATGTCCGGCAGAAGCTCTTCATCGAAAAACAGATAGCCGTCCGTCCATTGAGAAGCATTCGAAGCCACCACCGATTCCACTGCCATGTCCCCGCTTGTTTTGTCCAAAACCACTCGCTGGTCGGGCACAAGCATGGCTTCTTTTTCATTGTGCAAGAAATTCCTGAATGCTACTTTTCCTTCCAATAAAGAGACTATCACTTCATGGTCTTCAGGATAATTGCAGAAATTAAATTTTGTTCCCAGTACTTGCACCTGCAACTCAGGGGTCTTTACGAAAAAAGGGAGCTCCTCATTGTGTTCCACCTCAAAATATCCCTCTCCTTCCAACCGTACCCGGCGATTGTCCACCCCGAACCCTTGAGAATAGATGATACGCGAGCCGGCATTCAGCCACACTAATGTACCATCCGGCAAATAGAGTTTCGTCTTTGAGCCCAGTGGCGCCTCTACCGAAACATCTGCAAAATTCTTTTTCACATTCGCTCCTCCTTTCCAATACGAGAAACAGCCTATTGCCAGCATCACTGCCACGATAGCTGCATACCGACCGAACGATAACAGACGAAACTTATAACCGGATTTCTTCTGTATTTCCGCTTTCCTACTCTCCATGCGACCTTTGAAAAGTTCAAACGCCTTTTCCTTATTATATAGGGACATTGCCTGTCGGCTAACGACAGAGAACCAGATTTCCCGTTGGCGGAGAAAGTATTCCTCATTGCCGGGGGAAGCGGAAATCCATGTTTTCAGTTCGTCCAAAGCATCGCTATCCAAACTCCCGGTCAGATAGTCTGTAATCAGTTCATCGATATGTTCTCTCTTTTCGTCCATAGTGGTGGTTTCTATAAAGGAGACAGTAGTTTTTTAATTCAGGGTAGTCAAGAAGATGGCTTTTTTTGTTTTCATGAGAAAAAGAACAGAAAAAGTGCAATCAGATATTTACTGAGGCTGGCACTCAGCGAGGCTAAAGCATTCTTTATATGATACTTAACAGTATTCACCGAAATGCCCAGTTCGTGAGAGATTTCTTGGTATGTTTTTCCTTCGTAACGGCTCTTATTAAAAACCTGCCGGCATTCCGCAGGCAATTTATCTATGGCTTTGTCTATTTCGTCTTCTAATTCGCGTTCCAGCAAAAGCCCTAACGGGTGAGAATCGGACTTCATCAATTTATCATCGGTCATTTCGTCTGGCAGAAGGGCAGAGAAAGCAACTTCTCTCTTTTCATGTCCGGAGGAAAGGTAATTAAGGCAGCGATTACGAACAGCTCTCAAGAGGTAGCTACGGACTGAAACTGAAATATCCAGCGTCTCACGGATTTCCCATAAATGAAAGATAGTATCTCCCACAATGCTTTCCGCCAGAAATTTATCTTTCACATAGCTATCCGCTACGTAGCAGAGCAAAGCATAATGATGGTTATAGATATATCGATAAGCCTCCTCATTACCTCTTTTCAACTGCTCTACTATTAAAGTTTCCGTATGCTTCATTGAGTGTATTAGTCGAGTTAACAGCACAAAATTAGGGAAATATTCGGATTTCAGTATATATAAGCTGAGAAAATAAAGAAGAGGATTTTCCCCGGATTAGTTACACTGCTCTCCGTTCCTCTTTGTTACTCTGTTTAAGTCAATATGACAACCGGCAGGACGAGACATTCAATACAACTTATATTATCGCCTAGATACATGTTTAAATTATTGACTATAAAACACCAAAATAACATTCCTTCTTATTTTCCCAATCCGAATCTCTAGAATAAGCTTTATTTTTTATGCATATATCTGGCAAAAGTTTATTATAAATACGCGCAGAGTTTATTATAAACAGTGTTCACGTTTATAATAAACTCGCCTACTACTTTTTGGGGCTCTCAAATGAATCTATGCAACAAAAAAGGCTGCAAAACTTCGTAAAAGTTTGCAGCCTTAAGCTTTTCTACAGCTTCCGATACTTTAGTAATCTGGGGATTTCCCATATATTTTGTTATAATAATGCACCACCCCTTCAGAGATAACATCTCCGAAAAAGTACAGTTGGGCAGGGGTGGCAAAAAATAACAATTGCTTCATTCGTTTTATATTCTAATTTTTCTGACTACAAATATACATAAAATCTCTGGAACGGACAAATAAAACGAGAGAAATGGTACTAAAAGGCTTGAATATAAAGCCATTATGAGGACAAACGAAGCCAATGGCTAAAAAGGTAAAAAGCAAGGAAAAGCGGAATATTGAAGTAGAACGGTTTCCAAGTCATTACCCCGCAAAAGATTGCTTTTAACAATTCATGTGATGATTGCACAATTCTGCAATGTTTTGCTTATCCATGTTTAGCTCGTTGAGAATTAATTTTGCAACTCAAAAAAGTTGAGCATGAGCAGAAATACATTTAAGGTGCTGTTCTACGTACACGAAACATCAATCTTGCCTTGGATAACATTAAGACACACATCATCAAGCATTACCAGCGCATATCCGACCGTGAAGCGTTTGTGACGGCAGAAATGGTACGCAATGCCTATCAGGGTATCGGCAGCGAATATGAAACGCTTATCAAAGCCTTTGACAAGGATTGCCCCAACTTTCTGAAACATGTGGGGAAAGACCATTATGACACACAAGTTTGAAAGTTCCACACTTACATTGGTTCGTGACCTGTTCATATTCGCTTGTTTCACGGCACTTAGTTTTGTGAACATGAAAAGGTTGACAACCAAGGAGATTGTGGATTACCACGCAAAAACTTGACAATAACCTAACAATGTTCGGCAACAAACCCAACAAGGTATTTAATGATGTATTAGATGTATTAATAGCATAAATATGGGAAGAGCAGTTATCACTATATATGCGGAAGATAACCAAGAAATGGCGGATATGCTTCGGAAGAGGAAGAAAGCCAAGCGTAAGCATGGCATGAGACTATAACAATTTTACAAACGTCTAATAAAAGAAATAATGAGAGAAGAACAGAAAGATTTAATAATATATTTCAATATTTATATTGGCAATATATTTGGTTATCGGAATAGACTTCACGTCACACTGACACTAAACGGATGTTGCGTAGGTGTAAACATCCAACCCGTAAAACTCTACATTCGTTTGTGGGAGTACAATAATGGCGTAGGTGGCTTCCCGACTAGTACATCATCCTTGTGTACTGCAATTTCGCCAAGAAGCAGAAGCAGGAGTTATAGGAACTTGTGCGGTTCTTCAAGGAGTATACACCACGATATGGTAACAAGTATATCGACATCGAAGATATCAAAAACAACTGGAAATCAAAAGTAAGAAGATGCTTGTTGTTATATTCTTGAGAAAATTTGTACTTTTGCATTATAAACCAAGAATCAATTTGAATAAATATGACCAGTATAAAGCAAAGAGATGAGTTGCAATCTACTATCTGGAAAATCGCTAACGAGGTACGTGGTGCTGTTGACGGTTGGGATTTTAAGCAATTTGTCTTAGGGACTCTTTTTTATCGATTTATCAGTGAGAACTTCACCGATTACATTGAAGGTGGTGATGATAGCATCGATTATGCAAATATGCCGGATGATGTTATCACCATTGAGATAAAAGATGACGCTACCAAAACAAAAGGATATTTCATTTATCCCAGCCAACTCTTTGTGAATATAGCAAAGAGTGCCAATACAAATCCCAATCTGAATACAGATTTAGCTGCGATTTTCGATGCAATAGAGGGGTCTGCCAATGGTTATCCGTCTGAGCATGATATCAAGGGGCTATTTGCAGACTTTGATACCACGAGTAATCGGTTGGGAAACACAGTAGAGGAGAAGAACAGACGTCTGGCTGCTGTCATCAAGGGAGTGGAAAGTCTGGATTTAGGGAACTTCGAGGATAATAAGATTGATCTCTTTGGCGATGCCTATGAGTTCTTGATTTCCAATTATGCTGCCAATGCGGGTAAATCGGGAGGAGAGTTTTTTACACCTCAGAACGTATCAAAGCTGATAGCGCAATTAGTTTTGTCGGGACAGGTCTCTGTCAACAAAATCTATGACCCAGCCTGCGGTTCAGGTTCATTGTTGCTCCAAGCAAAAAAACAGTTTGATGCTCATCTCATTGAAGAAGGCTTTTTCGGTCAGGAAATAAACCACACCACCTACAACTTGGCACGGATGAACATGTTTTTGCATAACATCAATTATGACAAGTTCGACATAGCCTTGGGCGACACGCTGATAAATCCTCAATATGGCGATGAAAAGCCTTTTGATGCCATTGTCTCCAATCCCCCCTACTCTGTCAATTGGGTGGGTAGTGATGACCCTACTCTCATCAACGACGACCGTTTCGCCCCTGCCGGCGTGCTGGCTCCCAAGTCTAAAGCAGACTTTGCTTTCGTGCTACATGCCCTCAGCTATCTTTCCGCTAGGGGGCGGGCTGCCATTGTTTGTTTTCCGGGTATCTTCTACCGTGGCGGGGCTGAACAGAAGATAAGGAAATATCTTGTAGATAACAACTTTGTAGAAACCGTAATATCTCTTCCTCCTAACCTCTTCTATGGTACGAGTATAGCCGTGAATATCCTTGTGCTCTCCAAGCACAAAGCAGATACAAAGACACAGTTCATTGATGCCAGTGGAGAGGGATTCTTTAAGAAAGAAACCAATAACAATGTCTTGACCGATGAGCATATAGCAAAAATCATAGACATATTCGATAAAAAGACGTCTGTGAAATATATTGCGACATCAGTAGATAACACTAAAATAGAAGAAAATGATTATAACCTTTCTGTGAGCTCATACGTGGAAGCAGAAGACAAACGTGAGGTGATTGATATTGTTAAACTGAATGCAGATATTGCTCAAACGGTGAAGCGCATTGATGCACTGCGTGCGGATATTGATGCTATTATAAAGGAGATAGAAGGGTAAGCTATGAGTAACAAAATGAATCAGATTATTGAACAACCTTCATACAAGGACCTTGTTGAAGCCATTGGGAAGACTTTGAGCGAAGGACGCAACAAAGCTATCCAAACGGTAAATGCTGCCTTGGTGAAAACCAATTGGCAGATAGGACACTATATCGTAGAATACGAACAGAAAGGAAAAGAACGAGCAGAATATGGAGCAGAGTTGTTGAATCGTCTATCGCGTGACCTGACAATTGCATACGGCAAGGGCTTTAGCCGAAGCAATATTATCTATATTCGCAAGTTTTATTTGTGTTTTCCAAAAAGTGAAACACTGTCTCACCTTTTGAGTTGGAGTCATTATTTCGAGATCTTAAAAGCAAATGACGAGCTCGAAATTAGTTTCTATGCCAAACAATGCGAAATTGAAAATTGGAGTGTGCGCGAGTTGAAACGACAAATGAAAAGCGGACTCTTTCAACGGTTGGCTTTAAGTAGAAATAAAGAGGAAGTTTTAACATTGAGTAGACAAGGACAAGAGGTGCAAAACCCGCAGGATATTGTAAAAGACCCTTTTGTGTTAGAATTTGTAGGTATCCCCGAAAAGCAGGTTTACTTGGAAGGTGAGTTGGAAGATAGGCTGATAGCCAATTTGCAGGACTTTCTTTTGGAACTTGGCAAAGGTTTTGCCTTTGTTGGGCGACAATACAAAATCAATATCGGTTCGCGGCATTTTTATGTTGATTTGGTGTTTTACCACCGTATTCTGAAGTGTTTTGTGCTCATAGACCTGAAACGCGGCGAAATTGAGCACAACGACATTGGGCAAATGAACCTGTATCTGAACTATTTTAAGAAAGAAGAAAATACAGAAGGTGATAATGAACCGATAGGAATCGTTCTTGGTGCATACAAAGACAAAGTACTGATTGAATATGCTACACAAGGCATTTCAAACCAGCTGTTTGTGAGCCGATACCAGCTCTATTTACCCGATAAAAAACAGTTGCAAGAAGAATTGCGTAAACTTATGGACAATGAGTAATATAGAAAAGTTATTAGAAGGCGTTGAGGTAGAATGGAAGACGCTGGGGGAAATAGGTGAAGTTGGTATGTGTAAGCGCATTCTTAAAGAACAAACTTCGGATACAGGTGATATTCCATTTTATAAAATTGGAACTTTTGGTAAAGAACCAAATGCTTATATTTCAAAAGAATTATTTGATGAATACAAATCGAAGTATAGTTATCCTAAAATTGGAGAAGTACTCATTTCCGCAAGTGGAACAATTGGACGAGCTGTTATATTTGATGGCAAGGATGCTTATTTTCAAGATAGTAACATAGTATGGATTAAAAACGACGAAAGCCAAGTTTTAAATAGATACCTATTTTACGTTTACCAAATTGCGAAATGGGGAGTATCGGAAGGTGGTACTATTCAAAGATTATACAACGACAACCTAAAAAAAACAATAATCCCAATTCCAAGCCCAGAAAACCCAGAGAAATCATTAGAAATACAACAAGAGATAGTTCGTATTTTAGATAAATTTTCGACGCTTACAGCGGAGCTGCAAGCGGAGCTGCAAGCGAGAAAATCCCAATATGAATATTATCGCAATCAACTACTCACCTATCCTATGGAAGAGTCCGACCAGCTCTCACTACGTTCGAGCCGGTCAGCCACTTCCATTCAAAGTAGCGACAGTCCAACGCAACCACTATCCACATTGAATCCTCACACTGGCAATTCTGTTTTACAGCCGCGGGGTAAAGTGGAATGGGAAACGTTAGAAGAAATATTTAACCTTAAAAATGGATATACTCCTTCTAAGTCAAATCAAGAATATTGGGAAAATGGCACTATACCATGGTTCAGAATGGAAGATATTAGAGAAAATGGTAGAGTTTTAAACAAATCAATTCAATATGTAAACTCATGTGCTGTTAAAGGAGATAAACTATTTCCTGCTAATTCAATCATCATTGCAACTTCTGCCACGATTGGAGAACACGCATTAATTACTGTTCCATTTTTATCAAACCAGAGATTTACAAATCTTAGTCTTAAAAGAGAGTATGCTGATAAATTCATAATCAAATTTCTTTTTTATTATAGTTTTGTTTTAGGGGAGTGGTGTAAAAAGAACATTACAGTTGGTAATTTTGCAGGTGTAGATATGATTGGGTTTAAAAAGTTTCTTATTCCTATCCCTCCACTCGAAGAACAAGAACGTATAGTCTCTATTCTTGATAAATTTGACACCCTCACAACCTCAATCACCGACGGTCTGCCCAAAGAGATTAAGTTACGCCAAAAGCAATATGAATATTACCGTGATATGTTATTGACATTCCCTACGAATAATATAAAGGCATAATATGGGACAGACACTAACCAAAATAGCACAAGCACTCAAAGATGCGAATAAAAAAGTGCAGTTAATCTATGCATTTAACGGCACAGGAAAAACACGTCTATCACGAGAATTCAAAGAACTGATAGAACCAAAAGATACCGAGGCAGAAGAGCAAGAAGAGTCAAAAACCAAGATACTTTACTACAATGCTTTCACAGAAGATTTATTCTATTGGGACAATGATTTGGATGCTGATACCAACCGAAAATTAAAAATACAACCAAACGGTTTCACCGAGTGGGTATTTCGTGATCAAGGACAAGGGAACAACATAATAACCCATTTTCAGTATTATACTAGCGATAAGCTAATGCCAAAATTCAATGACCGATTCAATGAAATAACGTTCTCTATTGCTGCAGGTAATGAGAACACGATTGATAATATAAAGATTTCAAAAGGCGAAGAAAGTTGCTTAATCTGGTGCGTATTTTATAGCTTGCTTGCACAAGTCGTTGATGTTTTGAATATAGCAGAACCAGTAGATAGAGAAACCGACAAATTTAATGATTTGGAATATATATTTATCGATGACCCCGTAAGTTCATTAGATGATAACCACTTGATTGAATTGGCGGTAAATGTGGCAGAGTTAATAAAATCAAGTCTATCTGATTTGAAGTTTATTATTACAACACACAATCCACTTTTTTATAATGTACTGTTTAATGAATTCAATAATGCAGATTCGCGTTATAGTTATAAGCCAAAGCACAGTGCCAAAAGACGCTTAGAAAAGTTAGATGACGGTACTTTTTTACTCATTGATTCTAATGACTCTCCCTTTTCCTATCATTTAGCCCTTTTAACTGAGTTGGAGAAAGCTACGATATCAGGTGATATTCAAAAATATCATTTTAACTTTCTTCGTAACGTACTAGAGAAAACCTCCACCTTTCTCGGTTATGTAAACTGGGGACAGCTTTTGCCTGAAAAATCACGTGAAGCATATTGTAAGAGAATCAATCTGTATAGCCATTCTAAACATAGTGAAATAGAAACTTCAATTGTTAAGGAAGAGGACAAAAGAGTATTAAGATATTTAGTAAATGAGGTAATAATACCTATATATCACTTTAAATCAAGCGTTGAGCATAATAAATGAACAAAATGATACAATATAGCACCATAGCAGAATTACAAAATTACATAGTTCTTGACAACTATGCAAAGAGTTCAATGGTATGCGAGCCACCCGCAGGTTATCAGACAGAAGCCGCTTTGGAACATGAATTCATAGATGATTTGAGAAATCAAGGTTACGAATATGCCCCAGACATTGTTTCTCCTGATGCTCTATTAATCAACGTTAGGAAGCAACTACAGATTCTTAATCAAGTTGTCTTTACAGATGCAGAATGGGTACGTTTCGTGGAAGAATATCTGGACAAATCTAGTGACAGCCTTGTAGAGAAAACAAGAAAGGTACACGAGAATTATATCTATGACTTTGTGTTTGACGATGGACATATTCAAAATATTTATTTGGTGGATAAAACGAACATTGCCCGCAACAAAGTGCAAGTGATTAATCAATTTGAACAGACCGGAGCACAAGCCAACCGTTATGATGTTACGGTTTTGGTGAATGGCTTGCCTATGGTGCAGATAGAACTGAAAAAACGAGGAGTGGCTATTCGTGAAGCTTTCAACCAAGTACACCGCTATAGCAAGGAAAGCTTCAACAGTGAAAGTTCCCTATATAAATACTTGCAGATTTTTGTTATCTCCAACGGTACAGATACCCGTTATTTTGCCAATACCGTAAAGCGGAACAAAAACAGCTTTGACTTTACGATGAATTGGGCAAAAGCGGACAATACGCTGATTAGAGACCTAAAGGACTTCACGGCAACATTTTTTCAAAAAAATACGCTGCTGCAAATTCTACTCACTTATTCTGTGTTCGACACCAGCGACACGCTACTCATTATGCGTCCCTACCAAATAGCTGCAACAGAACGCATTCTGTGGAAGATTAAAAGTGCCTATCAAGCGAAGAAATGGGGAACGACAGAAGGTGGTGGCTACATTTGGCATACCACAGGTTCAGGCAAAACGCTAACCAGCTTCAAGGTTGCCCGCCTTGCCACTCAACTTGATTTTATTGATAAAGTATTCTTCGTTGTTGACCGTAAGGATTTGGATTATCAGACGATGAAAGAGTACCAACGCTTCTCGCCCGAAAGCGTCAATGGCTCGGAAAGCACAGCCGGCTTGAAACGAAACATCGATAAAGATGACAACAAAATTATTGTCACGACCATTCAAAAGTTGAACAACCTCATGAAAAGCGAGAGCAATCTGCCTGTTTATCAGAAGCAGGTTGTATTTATCTTCGATGAGTGCCACCGCTCCCAATTCGGTGAAGCACAGAAGAATCTGAGGAAGAATTTCAAGAGATACTATCAAGTTGGATTTACGGGTACTCCAATCTTTGGCGATGATATTGTGGACGGTGAGTTGATTCGAAAAGGAAACGCGTTGGGAGCTGAGACAACTGCCAGCGTATTCGGTCGTGAGTTGCATTCGTATGTCATCACAGACGCCATTCGGGATGAAAAAGTCTTGAAGTTCAAAGTGGACTACAACGATGTGCGTCCACAGTTTAAAACGTTGGAAGCGGAGCATGATGAAGTTAAGTTAAATGCAGCGGAAAACAAAAAGCTCTTCCTTCATCCTAAACGTATCAAAGAAATATCTCAATACATCCTACAGAATTTTAGAATAAAGACCCATAGGAATCAAGGAAACAATAAGGGCTTTAATGCAATGTTCGCGGTGAACAGCGTAGAGGCAGCCAAACTGTATTATCAAGAATTAAACAATCTACAGAAAGATAATGAAAAACCGCTGAAGATAGCCACCATATTTTCTTTTGCTCCTAATGAAGAACAAAATGCAGTGGGCGACATTGCTGAAGAGAACTTTGAACCATCGGCAATGGACAGCAGCGCTAAGGAGTTTTTGGCAAAAGCAATCAATGATTATAACATCCTGTTTAAGACGAGTTTCGGGGTGGACAGCAGGGAATTCCAAAACTATTATCGTGATTTGGCAAAAAGGGTAAAAAACCAAGAGATTGACCTGCTTATAGTAGTAGGTATGTTCCTTACCGGGTTCGATGCTCCCACGTTGAATACGCTGTTTGTAGATAAAAACTTGCGCTATCATGGTCTGATGCAGGCTTTCTCACGCACAAACCGCATATATGATGCGACCAAGACTTTCGGTAATATCGTCACGTTCAGAGATTTGGAGAATGCTACGATAGATGCCATTACTTTATTCGGCGATAAGAACACAAAGAATGTGGTACTTGAGAAGAGTTATAAAGAATACCTAGAAGGATTTATAGATATTGCCACAGGCGAGGCGAGAAGAGGATATGTAGAAGTGACTAAAGAATTGACACAAAAGTTTCCAGAGCCGGACGAAATAGTAACAGAAACAGATAAAAAAACTTTTGTGAAGCTATTCGGAGAGTATTTGCAGATAGAAAACATCCTGCAAAACTACGATGAATTTACTCATCTTAAAGCCCTGCAAAAAATAGACCAGGAGGATACCACAGCTCTTGAAAAATTTAAGGATACTTACTTTCTGACGGATGAAGACATAGCAGCCATGCAGAGCATTGATGTTCTGAAAGAACGAACTGTGCAGGATTATCGTTCGACGTACAACGATATTCGAGACTGGTTCAGACATGAGAGGAATAGTAAAGCCTCTGAAGATTCAAAAATAGATTGGGATGATGTGGTCTTTGAAATTGATTTGCTCAAATCTCAGGAGATAGATCTTGACTATATTCTTGAATTAATTTTTGAGCACAACAAAAAAACGAAAGATAAGGCTGCATTGATAGACGATGTGCGCCGTGTGATTAGAGCGAGCATCGGGAATAGAGCAAAAGAGAGTCTGATAGTTGATTTTATCAATGAAACAGACTTGGAACCAATTCAAGATAAGACTGGTATTATCGCCGCTTTCTTTGCCTATGCCCAAGAGAAACAGAAAGAGGAGGCTGCTATTCTGATTGCAGAAGAAAGACTGAATATAGAAGCCGCCAAACGATATATTCAAACCTCTTTGAAGCGGAAGTATGCCAGCGAGAATGGTACTGACCTTAATACTATTCTGCCGAAGATGAGTCCACTCAACCCTCAATATCTAACGAAGAAACAAAGTGTATTCCAAAGAATTGTAGCTTTTATTGAAAAATTCAGGGATATTGGAGGGCAAATATAATGGTCTCAATACCTAATTTGAAAAGTGTAGCTCGGTATGAATCTATCTGCTAGTACATTTTGAGATGATGTACAGCAAGAGTGCATCCAATAGGCATTGGAGCAGGAGGATAGAAACAGAAAAAACGCTGTCCGGCTTTTGTGTATTAGTTGTATTCTTGATTCTTACTTTTGCAGCAGAACAAGTAACTTTAAAACAATTCACAGCAGAATATAGCAACAAGCACGGTTGCCAAATCATTACCTCAAAATGGAATTCTCCCAAAACCTTTATAATAAGGCGTTAAGAAAATTATTCCAGAATATAACAAGAGTTTGCGTAAAAACTGCTGAAATGCAGAAAATAAAGTGAGAATAGCGTTGCTCTTCCATTCACGGACTTGCACGAAACGCTCATTAACACCGACCTGCCCACAATCATTTGCCATACGGCTTCAAGGCATGTTAATTGTCCCGGGATGATGTGAAAGGAGATTTGAAAAAGAGCATGAAGGCAAAGAAAACCACAAGGCAGTAAGCACAAAAGATGAGCCATACCGTAGTCCATGATCCCATGAAATAACGGTATCCATCGATTTCTTCCCAGTGGCAGAAGGCATTGACTACCGCACCGGCACCAATCATGCCCAGACTGGAACCTATACCTTTAGTCATCATCATCCATAACCCTTGGGCGGCTGACTTGTCAGTGGCAGGAGCCTGCTTGTCGACAAACAGCGCACCTGCTATATTGAAGAAGTCGAAACCGATGCCGTAAACAAGCATTGCCGTCACAATCAGCCACATTCCACTGCCGGTATTGCCAAAGGCGAAGCAAAAGAAGTTTACTACCCATGCCGCCATCGCCGCAAGTATTGTTTTCTTGATTCCTACACGGGCAAGTATGCACCCGACCGGAAGAATCCAGAATGCTTCGGAAATCTGGGACAGCGACGAAAGTAAGGTTGCATTGGCGGCACCGAATGTACCGGAATACGTTTCAAGCCCGCGAAAATGGGTAAGATACGGGGTGACATAGCCGTTGTTGATTTGCAACGCCACACCCAGGAACATCGAAAAAAGGAAAAACGGCAACAACTGCTTATAGGCCAACAACCGGAAAGAACCGATTACCGGCCATTTGCGCCATCCCGACAAACGGTATTCGGCATTGCCACCAACATCCCCACGACGCACCTCTACCCGGGGCAACGTGATAGAATAGATAGCCGTTATAAAACCTACAATGGCGCTCGCACATAACTGAGCGACGGTATATTGCATTCGCAACATGGCATGGGGGTGTTGTTCGTCAAGCGTGAATCCGAATGAACCGTGGACCATCCACATTGAATTGACCACCCACATCATCGCCACGAAACCTATCGTACCCCAAATTCTTATCGACGGAAATGTCTTGAGCGGGTCCAATCCACCTTTCTTTAATGTGGCAAACGAGACCGAATTGCAAAGAGCGAGTGTGGGAATGTAGAAAGCTACCGACAGAGAAAAGAGAATAAAAAGGGGAACAAACTCAACTTTATCGGAGAAAGCACCGTAAGCCCATGCAGCCAACATGAAAGCAGCCGCAACAAAATGGCAACTTCCCAACAGTTTCTGTGCCTGAATGTAGCGGTCGGCAACAGCTCCCATAAGCGCAGGCATGAATAGTGCCGCGAAACCGCCTACGGCATAAAACCATTGAATCTGCCGTCCCAGTCCAGCGGAGCCCAGGTATTGCCCTAACGATACCAGATAGCTGCCCCAGACTGCAAACTGCAGGAAAATCAACAAAGACAGTCGAAACTTAATTCCCATATAACTTACTATATGTCAAAATTTGATTTCAACTCCTCCCATGAGAGTAGTGCCGGGCATCGGACAGCCGTATACAATCTCATAGTGTTTATTGGTGAGGTTGTCCACTTTAAGCATCAGTGTAACGGGAGCGTGCCCTTCAATGGTATAGGCTCCGCGAAAGTTAAGAAGCGAATAATTGCTCTTCTCGGGACCACCGGTCTTAAGCCCCCATATAGACGAAGATTCGAGAGTGAGTGCCCACTGTCGCGGAGAGTAGTTGACCTGTGCATACAGCTTGTTCTTGGGCGCATATAGTATATTGCCATTGGTGTGCAAATAACTATAATTTGCCATGAGGATAATGTTACGGATGACAAGGTAAGAGAAGTCGAGTTCAAAACCTTTATTGATAAACGAACCGGCATTCAGATTGATGGGGCGACCGTCAATATTCTCGGTTTGGATCATGTTCTTGCCGTCGATGAAATAGAGGTTCAATCCGGCGTTGAGCCTGCCATCCAGTGCCATCTGCCGCAGTTCCACTTCATAGTTGTACAGGTATTCCGGTTCCAAGTCAGGATTTGCGGGTCTGTAGAGATAGAGCTCTTTCAGATTAGGAGAGCGGAAGCCTTTGCCGAATGAGAATTTGAGTGAAGAACCTTTGGCGGGACGAAGGATAAATCCCGCTTGTGGGACCCATTCGTTGCCATATTGTGACGAATGTTGGAGACGAACGCCGCCGTTAAGGGCAAGCAAGTCATTCCAGAATCCTTGCTGCATCATCACATACCCCGCCACTTCATTTTCGTGAGCCTTGAAGTCGGAGTTTGTTTCAGAGGGATTTTCTTTTATCACATTCCAACTGTGACCGCCCCAATGCACAAAGTCGATGCCTGCAGAGAGTTTGTTATCCATCCAAGGCGTAAAGTTTTGGAAAGCGGTGAACCCCATGTTGTAGTCGGTGGAACGGAAAAGATAATCGCGCGGCTCTTTGCCAGGTGCATATCCATCGTCAACATGATGCGAGCCCCAGTTGATATAACCCTGCACCCCGCCTTGGGAAACACGATAATTGTTGTGAGCAAAGACGGAAGCTGTCCCCCGGAATATCTTCGTCCACATGCTAAGTAGCGGACTTTGGATTGTTCCGGGATTATTAGCCTTTGATTGGGTCATGTCGACATTGGAGCCCACCTGCCAATGTTCGTCCGCCTTGTATTGGAGTTGGAGATATTCGTTGGCAAGCCAGAACTCAGAGCCCGAACGGTTGCCGTTGCTACGGTCCACCTGCCCGGCGGCAGTTGCACCGAAACGACCTTTGCGATAAGACACGGCAGTATTGAACTTTTGAGTTGTGAAAGAGCCGAACATAGCGCGTGAACGACCCGAAAGTCCCTCTTCAGTGGCACGCTTGGTGATAATGTTGATAGAACCACCCATGGCATTGGAGCCATATAAAAGCGAGGAAGGACCACGCACCACTTCGACGCGTTCCACACCGTTAGCCACGTAAGTGTCCGGCAACGAATGTCCAAAGATACCTGCCCACTGCGGCTGACCGTCAATCATAAAAAGCACTTTATTTCCCTGGCCTACACCCCGGATGCTGACTGAGCCTGCCGAGCCTCCTGAAACACCATAGCCCGCAAAACCACGCTCGCTCACAAACAATCCGGGAACTTGGTTTTGAAGTACTGGTAAAAGGCTACTTTGGGCGCTCTTTTCAATAGTGGATTCGCTCACAGTTGTCACTGTTAAAGGAGTCAGCACGACATTCGTTTTACGCGGAGCTACAATCTCGACTTCAGATAGTCTCAGTGTATCTATAGGAGCAGTCACGTCGTCTAACGCGAGTACGTTCACGGCTGGCACAGAGCATGCCGCCATTGCAATGAAAATAGTTCTTAATTTCAGCATAATGTATATTTACGAGTAAATTCAATGTCGTTGGAAAAGACTTTCTTAAAACGTAGACAAAGCCTTAGTATGAACAAAAACATTCTTAAGTTAATTTTGTTCATAATACAGCTAATTCTAATTTATTACATGGACGAAAGAAAATTTTTCGATAACCTTGCACCAACCTGGGATACCAACGAGGTGCTCTCGACTCCTGGTAAAGTGAGTGAAATCTTGAAACACGCCAACATAAAACCCGGCGAAAGCGTACTTGACCTCGGCACAGGCACGGGAGTCTTAATCCCGCAGTTGTCACAGCTTGTCGGACCGAAAGGCAAGATAATGGCAGTAGATTATTCACAAGGAATGCTCGACATAGCTATCCGTAAGAATTCCGGAGTCATCCCCGTCCCCACCTTCGCCAACGTGGACTTCGAAACAGAGACAATCGAGGGTGTCTTCGACCATATTCTTCTTTATTGCGTCTATCCTCACCTTCACACCCCTGTGGACACCCTCAAATGGCTCCGGGCAGTGAACCTTGCCGAAAACGGGACAATTACCATTGCATTTCCTACCGACGAGAATTTTATCAACAGCATTCACCGGCAGAAACATTCCGAAAGCGATTGTCTCCCACCAGCTCATAAGCTGGCGGAGACCTTGCGGCAACATGGGCTAGATGCTGCCGTTGTAAAAGCAGACAAAGAAAGTTACATCATAAATATCGTATAAAGACATAGATAGCTGTAATTTCTACTTCATCTTGTAAACGAGTGTTCCGCCTTTCAGAATATCTTCGTGAGAAATAGTCTTTTTGGTATAAGGTTCGCCATTCAGCGTGATGCTGTCTACATACTTATGGTCTTTAGACAGATTTTCGGCAACTACAGTGAAAGTCTTCCCGTCCGCCAAATGCAATACCATTTTGGGCAACTGGGGAGCTCCGAATACATATTCGCCACTTACGGGGTCGACCGGATAAAATCCCATCGCACTAAACATATACCAAGCAGACATTTGACCGCAATCGTCGTTACCACAAAGTCCGTCAGGCTTGTTTTTATACTGGGTATCAAAGATTTCACGAATTAATTCCTGGGTACGTTCCGGGCGACCAGCCAATGCATACAGATAAGTGACATGATGGCTCGGCTCATTGCCATGTGCATATTGCCCAATCAGACCGGTTACGTCAGCCTGCGTAGTCTCCAGCTTGATGGTGAACAAAGAATCCAGTTTATTAAGGAAAGGTTCTTCACCACCAAAAAGAGCAATCAGCCCTGGGACATCGTGTTGTACATGCCAGGTATATTGCCAGGCATTTCCCTCGGTATAGTCCCCCCCTGTACTCTCGGCATGACCTACGTCACTCGGATTGAAAGGAACTTTCCAGGTCCCGTCAGACTTGCGGGGACGCATGAATTTGGTTTCCCGGTCGAACAGATTTTTATAAAAACCGGCACGCTTGGCAAAGTAAGCCGCATCTTCCGTTTTACCCATGCGGCGTGCCATATCTGCTGCTGCATAGTCATCGTATACGGATTCCAAAGTAGAAGAAACGGATTCCGCTTCGGTCAAATCAGTGGGGAAATAACCGTACTTCATGTAATTCTCCCAATTGGACTTCAGCTTATGGGAAACCGTCTGCGTACGCTTCACCATAGCAAAAGCACGTTCGGCATCGAAGCCGCGAAATCCTTTACGATAGGCTTCGGCAACCACCGACACTCCATGGTTGGCAATCATACAATAGTTTTCTTTTCCCCATAAAGCCCATATCGGCAGGAAGCCCTGCACCTCTCCCTGTTCTATCAGAGAATTAACAAAACCATCGACACGTTCCGGAGTCACCAAGGTATAAAAAGGATGTGCTGCACGATAAGTATCCCATAATGAAAAAGTGGAATAAAATGTCCCGGTGCCGGCTTTTACTACAGAATCGGCCGCATTACGATACATTCCGTCTACATCAGAAATTTGATTGGGTTGAATCAACGCATGATAAAAACAGGTATAGAAATTAGTCTTTTCATCGTCTGTACCGTCAACTTCAATACGACTCAGATAGCGATTCCATTCATCGTAGGCGGCAGTTCTGACACTTTCAAAATTCCAATCGGGAATTTCAGCTTGCAAATTCTTCTTTGCACCGTCTACGCTCGTAGTGGAAAAAGCCACTTTCATCATCAACTCCTCGCCCGGTTTCATGTCGAAAGTAGCGATAATACGTTTGCCTTTCTCTGTTTCTCCCATCGGAAGATAGAATGAATCTGTCACCGGACGATTGAATTTCATAACAAAGAAATAATCCTGGTTCACCCAGACTGTATTGGCCACATGACCGATGAGAGTCTGCGCATCTTCCCAATTCACTTCACAACTCCGCACATGAGAATGATATTGCTTTTCATTCCAGGCAGGTCCATGCTGTAGGTCGATAAGCACAGAAGCTGAGTCTGCATTCTGATAAGTATACCGATGAAGTGCGGCATGGATGGAAGCTGTTAATTCTGCCTTTACTTGCGGATCACAAAGTTCAACCGTATAATATCCCGGAGTAGCGGATTCGGTATCTTTGGAAAAATGGCTTCGGTAAGCATTCCAGGCGCGGGTTCGTGTACCAGTCACCGGCATAACCAGAATATCACCTAAATCCATACACCCCGTTCCGTTTAAATGAGTCTGGGTAAATCCCCAGATTAAAGAATCCTGATAAGTATATTCCGAACAGTACCTCCAACCGACAGCGCCTGTAACGGGACTGGTCTGCACCATTCCGAAAGGATAACAAGCTCCGGGAAATGTATGTCCATTGTCGGCAGCACCAATAAAAGTATTTACGTATGTAGCATAATCGGCGGTTTCCGTTTGCTCCACAGGAGAGCAGGAAACATAAAAGAACAAACTCGCCAAAGCAGTGGCAATTAGAGGGGTTTTTCTTTTCATGGTAGATATGATGTTAAGTTTATAAATGCCGTATCTTAGATGTCGGCAAAGATAAGAAGCATTTCTATATAACCAACTAAAAATTATCCGTTTCGTGTGACAAAACAAAAAATCATACGACTCATGAGATAAATATCAACTCAATTATTTATCTTTGTTAGCTTAAATATGGGCTAGCAACAAAAAACATACGTATAATGAAAGATTTCTTGAAATTTACCCTTGCTACAGTGACCGGTATCATCCTGTCGAGCATTGTACTTTTTATTATTGGCATGGTGACGCTATTTGGAGTCGTATCTTCGTCGGACACGGAAACTGTTGTAAAAAAGAATTCAATAATGGTGCTTAACCTCAACGGTACGTTGGTGGAACGCACTCAAGAAAACCCACTGGGCATATTGTCACATCTGATGGGTGACGACTCCAATACCTACGGTCTGGACGACATCCTTTCTTCTATCAAAAAAGCCAAAGACAACGAAAATATTAAAGGTATTTATATTCAAGCCACGTCGCTGGGCACTTCTTATGCTTCTTTGCAGGAAATCCGTAACGCACTTCTCAACTTTAAGGAAAGCGGAAAATTCATTGTTGCCTACGCAGATGGCTATACACAAGGACTTTATTATCTCTCGAGCGTGGCAGACAAAGTCATACTCAATCCTAAAGGCATGATTGAATGGCGTGGAATCGCTTCGACCCCTCTCTTCTATAAAGACCTTTTAGAGAAACTCGGAATAGAGATGCAAATCTTCAAAGTAGGCACTTACAAATCTGCCGTAGAACCATTTATTTCTACAGAAATGAGTCCTGCCAATCGGGAACAGGTTACTGCTTTTATCGAATCAATATGGGGACAGGTGATCGATGGAGTGTCAGCATCAAGGAATATTCCTACAGATTCACTCAACGCCTATGCCGATCGCATGCTGATGTTCTACCCTGCTGAGGAAAGTGTAAAATGTGGGTTGGCAGATACGCTAATCTACCAAAACGATGTAAAAAACTACCTCAAGCAACTAGTTGACCTAAAGGAAGACGAGCGTCTTCCGGTCTTAGGCTTATCTGATATGATTAACGTGAAGAAAAATATGCCGAAAGACAAAAGCGGCAATATTGTAGCAGTTTATTATGCATCCGGAGAAATTACGGACGTATCCAGTTCGGCTGCTTCACAAGACGAAATCGTGGGGACGAAAGTAATTCGTGACCTGCGCAAGCTAAAAGACAATGAAGATATAAAAGCAGTTGTGCTCCGGGTAAACTCTCCGGGTGGAAGCGCGTTTGCTTCGGAACAAATCTGGCATGCCGTAAAAGAGCTTAAAGCCAAGAAACCGGTCATTGTATCAATGGGTGATTATGCTGCATCGGGCGGCTATTATATCTCTTGTGTAGCCGATACGATTGTGGCGGAACCCACTACGCTAACAGGGTCTATCGGTATCTTTGGTATGGTTCCCAACATAAAAGGTTTAACAGAAAAAATAGGTATCACTACAGATGTTGTTAAAACGAATAAATTCTCGGACTTCGGTAACATTATGCGACCTTTCAACAACGATGAAAAGGCATTGATGCAAATGATGATTACCGAGGGATATGATACCTTCGTTACTCGCTGTGCCGAGGGACGCCACATGACGAAAGAAGCAATCGAGAAAATTGCGGAAGGACGCGTGTGGACCGGTGAAGCTGCTAAAGAACTAGGATTGGTAGACGAACTGGGAGGCATTGACAAAGCACTGAACATTGCAGTAGAGAAAGCAGGAATTGACACTTATACTGTCATTTCTTATCCTGCAAAACAGGACTTCCTTTCTGCTCTGCTCGATACGAAAACTACGAATTATGTGGAAACACAATTGCTAAAAAGCAAATTAGGAGAGTATTACCAACAATTCGGTCTACTGAAAAATTTAAAAGAACGTGCCATGATTCAGACACGTGTGCCTTTCGAACTGAATATCAAGTAAAGTTTACTGCATGAACGAACACTTCGTCAAGATATATAGGTGGCTTTATCCTCTCTCATGGATTTATAGAGCAGGAGTAACGATGAGAAATAAACTCTTTGACTGGGGCATGCTCCGGTCAAAGAGTTTTGACGTTCCTGTGATTTGCATCGGCAACCTTACAGTGGGTGGCACAGGAAAGACTCCTCACACTGAATATCTGATTAAGTTGCTTCGAACGGAATTTAAAGTAGCTGTACTGAGTCGCGGATATAAGCGACACACCAAAGGATATATACTGGCAGACAAGAAAAGCACAGCAAACATGATAGGCGATGAACCTTATCAAATGCTCACCAAATTCCCTTCGGTCACTTTCGCCGTGGACGAAGACCGTTGCCACGGAATCGAAAAACTACTGGCAGTGAAAGACGCGCCGGTAGATGTAATACTGTTGGACGACGCTTTCCAACATCGGCATGTCAAACCGGGACTAAGCATTTTACTGACAGACTATCATCGGCTTTTTTGTGATGACACTTTGCTTCCTGCCGGTCGCCTCCGTGAACCCATTAGTGGGAAAAACCGTGCGCACATCGTTGTTGTCACTAAATGCCCGCAGAATATTAAACCCATCGACTACAACATTATCACTAAACGACTGAACCTTTTCCCCTATCAGCAGCTATACTTTTCATCCTTCCGCTACGGAAACCTGCAACCGGTTTTTCCAGAGGTAATAGATTCCTCGACCATCGTAGCAAAAAGCAAAGGAATCGCTTTGTCTTCGCTTAAAGACACGGAAGTATTACTAGTGACTGGCATTGCATCGCCTACTCCCCTCGTAGAAAGGCTGGAGGGATGTGCAAAACAGATAAGTTTACTCTCTTTTAGCGACCATCACGACTTCAGTCACCGTGACATCATGTCTATTCAAGAACGATTTGAGACATTGAAGAGCGAACAGAAATTGATTATCACCACAGAGAAAGACGCTACACGCCTGATTCATCATCCGGCATTGACTGAGGGACTGAAGCCCTTCATCTATGCTTTACCGATAGAAATTGAAATATTACAAAATCAAAAAGATAAATTTAACCAACAAATTATCGGCTATGTTAGAAAGAATACAAGAAACTGCAGCTTACCTGAAAGGAAAGATGCATACCAGCCCTGAAACTGCTATCATTCTGGGAACAGGACTCGGCAGTCTGGCAGAAGAAATCACCGAGAAGTATGAAATAAAGTATGAAGAGATTCCTAACTTCCCCGTATCCACAGTCGAAGGGCATAGCGGAAAACTTATTTTTGGCAAGCTGGGCAATAAAGACATTATGGCTATGCAAGGCCGCTTTCATTTCTACGAAGGCTACTCCATGAAAGAAGTGACCTTTCCCATACGTGTCATGCACGAACTGGGAATAAAAACTTTGTTTGTTTCGAATGCTAGCGGCGGTACGAATCCAGAATTTGAAATCGGCGACCTGATGATTATCACGGACCACATTAATTTCTTCCCTGAACATCCCTTACGTGGCAAAAACATCCCTTATGGTCCCCGTTTCCCGGATATGAGCGAAGCATATAACAAAGAGCTGATACGCAAAGCAAACGAAATTGCTCAGGAAAAAGGAATCAAAGTGCAGCATGGTGTCTATATTGGCACGCAAGGTCCTACTTTCGAAACCCCTGCCGAATACAAACTCTTTAAGATTTTGGGCGCAGACGCTGTGGGTATGTCTACTGTTCCCGAAGTGATTGTAGCCAATCACTGTGGCATCAAGGTATTTGGCGTCTCAGTAATTACTGATTTGGGAGTGGAAGGAAAAATTGTAGAAGTGACGCACGAAGAAGTTCAAAAGGCTGCGGACGCCGCACAACCGAAAATGACTACCATCATGCGTGAACTTATCAACCGTGCCTAATATATTAAACACTGTTTATGAGAACTGAAATAGCAACTCTCGGCGAGTTCGGTCTGATAGACCATCTCACTGAGGGTATTCAACTAGAACACGAATCTAGTAAATATGGGGTAGGTGATGATGCTGCCGTCCTCTCCTACCCTTCGGAAAAACAAATATTGGTTACCACTGACCTGTTAATGGAAGGGGTACATTTCGATTTGACTTATGTCCCCCTAAAACATTTGGGATACAAAGCGGCAGTAGTTAATTTCTCTGATATTTACGCCATGAACGGTACGCCGCGACAAATAACAGTATCATTGGCTCTTTCAAAACGGTTCAGTGTGGAAGATATGGAAGAACTCTATTCCGGTATCTGCCTGGCTTGCCAGCACTATCAGGTGGACATCGTGGGAGGAGACACTACTTCTTCTCTCACCGGACTTGCTATCAGCATCACATGTATTGGAGATGCAGAGAAGGACAAAGTGGTCTACCGCCACGGAGCGAAAGAGACTGATTTGATCTGTGTCAGCGGCGACTTAGGTGCTGCCTACATGGGCTTGCAGCTTTTAGAACGCGAAAAAGCGGTACTGAAAGGTGAAAAGGACGTGCAACCGGACTTCTCCGGCAAAGAATATCTACTGGAACGCCAACTGAAACCGGAAGCTCGCAAAGATATTATCGACAAACTTGCAGCCGCTAATATTGTCCCTACCTCCATGATGGATATTTCTGATGGTCTGTCGTCTGAGCTGATGCATATCTGCAAACAAAGCAACGTAGGCTGCCGCGTCTATGAGGAGCATATCCCCATCGATTATCAAACAGCTGTGATGGCTGAAGAATTTAACATGAACCTGACCACCTGCGCAATGAACGGCGGAGAAGACTATGAACTACTTTTCACTGTTCCTATTGCCGACCATGAAAAGGTATCCCAAATGGAAGGTGTTCGCCTCATCGGCCATATAACAAAACAAGAACTCGGCTGTGCATTGATTACACGAGATGGACAGGAGTTTGAACTGAAAGCGCAAGGATGGAACCCGTTGAAGGAAGAAAAATGACGTTTGTAAGCATAGAAAAAGAATAAAATTATGCCTTGATTATCAATATGTTACACTTTTCTCAACGTTTTTATGCTTCAAACTTTTGGATATTAAAAAAGTTTCATTACCTTTGCAACCGCAAATGAGAAAGGTGCCATAGCTCAGTTGGTAGAGCAAAGGACTGAAAATCCTTGTGTCCCCGGTTCGATTCCTGGTGGCACCACTTTTAAAAGACTTCAAATTTGGTAAATCCCTGAAAATTAAACATTTCAGGGATTTTCTTTTTTCTCTGATCCGCATATTTTGGGCAGAATTACGCACTTTCGTAGTGTTAAATCGTGGACAATTCTAGTCTCGAAAAAAGTGTCCACGAATTGTATCGTAAGTCGTTGATTGTCTTATCGTTTAATTCTTGCTATTCTGCACGATTCAGTAACTTTAAACGGGTCAGTCCGAAAACCCTGTTGGAATGTTAAATCTAAGCCGCTAGTTTGC
>JAUUNK010000132.1 GCA_030844565.1 Bacteroides ovatus | reverse complement strand
TTTACTCATTATGATTAACTTTTATTAAGTCAACCTTTCCCAGTGTAAGACACCTATCGCGTGGAATGTGAATACTCTATCTGCGTGATATATATGCCCAACTTATATCTATAAAAACAAGGAAAAAGATGTTGAGGGAAAAGCTATCTCTTCCTAAGAGATAGGTCGCACACTGCAAAAGTATATAAAATATGGAGAACACTGTAGTAAACGCCAGAGAACAACCTTGCGCCGCAAGGTAAGCCCTACAAAACACAATAAATGTTTTACAATTTGTTTCCTCTTATAATTATAAGTAACTGATTATTAACAATATGTATACTGCGACCTATCTCTTAGGAAGAGAGAAACTACTCTAGACGCACAAAGAGCAAGTAAATTGCTATATAATTAGACAGTTACGCTCGCCTGCCGGAGAAAGTAGAAAGATAGATATGCAAAATATATAAATGAGATAGATTTACTAAATTTTTAACTTGAAGCAGTAGACATTGCCTGCTTCTTAAACAAGCAAACATGATGAAGAAATGTATTTATTTCCTAGTTCTTATTTTTTCCGTCTTAACAATCACCTCTTGCGGAAGCTCCAAGAAAGCAACTATCGCCTCTTATCCGGAATACACAGGTATAGGGAACACGGGAACAAAGAAAGTGACGAAAACAAAAGAAGACATTGACGAATGCGAACAGATGGCACTACAAGCACCAAGCGGAGAAATGCGCGCTTATGCAAGCGCCATCGACGAAGACCGTGACTTTGCACGCCAGCAAGCTGTGTTGTTTGCCAAGGGACAGATGGTTTCCAACATTCAATCTCTGGTGCTGAACGTCATGAAAGGCTATCGTGCCAAAACAAAGAAAGACGGGTTAAGCACCAGCTCTGCCGACATTAAACAAGATGTAAACATGATGGCGGAGAGAGTGGTAGAGGGATGCCGCATTCTCTGCTCCAACCGCTATGCACTTTCCGACGGCACGTACGAGTGTGCAGTATGTATTGCCATAGGCTCACCGGACGTAGAGAAAGTAGCTGGCGCCACCGTCCTCTCGCAGGACGAAAAACTAGGCGTAGAGTTTGAAGCACAGAAGTTTCGCGACAGCTATAAGGAAGAACTCGAACGGTTCCGTGCCGAACACGCTAAGAAATAAATAAGCCATGGAAAGAAGACTTATACTACTGGTAATGTGCTGCGCGCTCTGCTTTGCCACAGCCGTTGCACAGCAGAAATCAGACCGCCTGCGTCCGCGTTGGCTCACCTCCTCCCTTCCCCGCAACCTGTCGCCTTCTTATATCTTTCTGGATGCTTCGGGCACGGGAAGCACACTCGAAGAAGCCCGCCAGCGCTCGTTTGTGAATCTATCTACCAAGCTGGAACACGAACGCGGCATCAAAGTGAACAGTTCCGTCAAGGTGAACAGCAACACGACAAGAGAAAACGGAAGGAACAATCGGCAAACGCGGCAATCATATCAGATGGAGTGCGTGGAGAACGGGAAAGAAATAACCATGACCACCCGCATCGTGGATGAATATTGGGAACGGGACGCCAACGGATATATATGCCACATGCTCTATACCATCACGGACAACAACTACCCGGGCGGAAGCTACGAGGACGACATCCGCCTCACCACCTCCTACGGCGCCAAGGGATTCTTCTATTCTCTCATACCCGGAGCAGGACAATTGTACAAAGGCTCCAAACTAAAAGGCAGCCTCATCCTGGGAGGAACGGCGGCTTGTGCCGGCATGATAGTGGTAGCGGAAAACCAACGTTCTTCGTACGTCAAGAAGATGAAAGAGAAACCAAAGGACATGGAATTCTACAACGATAAGGCAGGCAACTGGGAGAATGTGCGCAACGGATTCATCGGAGCGGCAGCCGTCTTATATGTTTATAATCTGATAGATGCAGCGGTAGCTCCCGGACGGCGGCGTGTAATCGTCAAGAAGAGACAACGCGCTCACTTCTCATTGGCTCCCACCTGGGATACCGAACATGTAGGAATGGCATTAGTCATGAACTTTTAAATATTTAGAAACAGCATTATGAAACGTTTATTTTATCTTTTATCACTGATTATCATTGCCTCCGCCTGCACCAAAGACCCGGAGGATACAACAGGAAACATAATGGGTATCGTCACCGAATCCGGTAGCGGCACCACTCCCCTGGCGGGCGTCTCCGTCAGCATCACTTCCAATGGACAGGAAACAAGCACCGGAAGCAACGGACAGTTTTCTTTCTACGATTTGGAAGCTAAGACCTACACCCTTCAATTTATGAAAGAGGGCTACGAAACCAACAAACGCACCGTCACCGTTATCTCGGGACAGGATACCAACTGCGACATACAACTGATTCCCGAAAAGAAAGAAGCCGATATACGAATTACTCCTTCTTCGCTCAACTTCGGCACCACTCAGACCGAGATGTCAGTGACCATCACCAACAATGGCAAGGCTGAAACCGAATGGACGCTGGAACTGGGAAACAATCCCTGGCTCACCGCCAACCCACCCTCGGGACGAATCGCAAGCAAGAAGACACAAAGCATCATCTTCTCCGTCAACCGGGATAAACTCCCGGAAGCGAAATCGGTCGTAGTGAATCTGTCTGCCTTCGGCAACTCCTTCCCCGTTTCCATCTCGTGTGCGCCTAAGAACAGCAAGTCCGAAATGAAAGTGGAACCCACTACGCTGGACTTTGGAGATGCATCCCGGGAATTGACGATAACGATTAAAAACACCGGAGATGCCACGCTCAACTGGGACATTACCAACCTCACCGTCGACTGCCTCTCGCTATCCGAAACCCGCGGAGCTATCTCTTCGGAAGGCAGCCAAGTGGTGAAAGTGACGCTCAACCGGGAAACCATGCCGGATGTTCTCAACACCTCGTTTATCATCTCCGACGGTACGAAGCAGGAAGCCGTCACCGTAAAAGGCAGCAAGGCCAAAGCAATGATGTCCGTCTCTCCCTTGACGCTGGACTTTGGCGAAGAAGCCACGGAACTACCCTTCAACATATCCAATACCGGAAACGCGGAACTGGACTGGACCATCACCCAGGTGTCCGAGAGTTGCCTGTCCGTCTCCACCACCACCGGTAAAGTGCCGGCACAGGGAACTACGAAACTCACCGTGACGCTCAACCGGGAGACCATGCCCAAGACACTGAATGCCACCATCACCGTTTCGGACGGAAACCGGCAGGAAACAGTAGCAGTGACAGGCACGAAAGCAAGCGACGTAGCAGGGCTCGTCGTACCTCAAGGCTTGTACACCTATTATAAATTCGATGGAACCTACGAAGATGCCACGGAGAATGCCATACATGGATTCGGCAACAACTCGCCCACCTTCGTCACCGGCGTCACATCCGGCTCGCAAGCGGTGAAATTCAGCAAAACCAACAACAGCTCCTTCGTAGTGCCCAAGCCTATCATCGACTCCCGGAAGATGACCGTTTGTTTCTGGGGCAAGGACTTCAGCGACGGAAACATCTTCTACATGGTTTCTTCGATACAGAACACGCCCATGTTTACGGCAAGCATCAGCGGAGGGTCGCTCAAGTTCATCGTCACGCGCTACAACAACGTGTATGAATATGTCAAGACAGGCACCTTCGTGCATCCCACCCTCACGGATGGAAAATGGCACCACATTGCATTGACTTCGGATTTCAACGATACCACTTACAGCACCGTCACCACCACTCTCTACGTAGACGGACAGGCAGTAGACGTGGTGACCGAAGATGCCAACGTATTTGGCGAAGCTGCCGGAAGCGGACAAGCTTCCTACGGCACGGGGATAAAGTTCATCATGGGCGGCAGCGTGAAATTGAGCAGTAGCCGTACGTTGACCGGAACAAACATGTCGGTGGACAACCTGAGAGTGTATGATACCCGCAAGTTGTCGGCAGAAGAGATAAAGAGTATTTATAACGCCAAGCAATAACATTTCCCGTTTTTATCCGGAAGCTTATGAAACGATTTCTATGCCTACTGCTGTGCCTTTGGGAAGGAGTGCTTCTTGTAGAAGGACAAAATAAGGAGGACTTCCTTCATTATAGAAAAGAAGTCAAAGCCGAATTCGAACAGTTCAGAAAGAAGAGAAAGACAGAATTCGAGAACTTCCGGAAAAAAAGGAATGAAGAATTTGCAGCTTTCCTTGCCGCTTCGTGGAAGAACTACTCCACGTTTCCGGCAAGGGAAGCTTCTCAAAGGCGCGAACCGGTTACCCCCGTCGTCTACGACCGCCGGAAACCGCAACCGGCTCCCGTGGAACTGCCTCTGCCGGAAGTGATTCCGCCTACACCTTCCATTCGGAACGTACCTTTAACCGTGATTCCTCTGACATCTCCCCCATCCGGAGAGAGACTCTTGCAGCTGAGATTCTATAATACTCTCTGCTTTGTGCACGACTTACCTGCCGACGACATCCGGCTGGACAACACCTCGGAGCAAGCTATCGGCAAATGCTGGAAACAGCTTTCGGCAGAGAAATATGAAACATGGATTAACGATTGCGTCCGGTTAAGGGAAGAACTGGATTTGTGTGATTGGGCTTATGTCCGGCTGGTAGAAAACGTATCTTCCCGCCTCTTCCCGCAGTCTCCGGACATTCAGGCGATAGCAAGCACCTTTCTGCTCGTACAGTCCGGATATGATGCCCGGATATGCCGTATGGGAGAAAGCCTGGAGATGCTTGTCCGCCCCAGCCATCTCCTGTATCATCTAAGTTATTCTGTAATCGACGGAAAAAACTATTACTTGACGCATCCGATAAAAGAAAGGCAGACCATACAAACGTATTCATTCAATTTCTCTGATAAGTGTATTCCCGTCCGCATGGTGATGAACCGGTATCCCCGATTCACCGCCGTAGAAGCAGAGAGGCACACTTATTCGTCTCATGCCTGGAAAAGAATACCTCCGTTTCAGGTCTCCGTCAATCCCTCTGTCATGCGTTTCTGCAAAGATTATCCGAAATGTGAGTGGAACTTGTATGGTGAAGCGGTGCTTAGCCCCGAGTTTAGAGAACAGGTGCTGCCTGTATTCCGGCAACTGGTTGCGGGGAAGTCACAACTCGAAGCGGCTGCGCTATTGATTGATTATGTGCAATATGGCTTTGCTTACAAAACAGATAACGACCAATTCGGTTACGAGAAACCTTTCTTCATTGACGAGAACTTCTATTATCCTTTCAATGATTGTGAAGACCGTGCCATCCTGTTTGCCAGGCTTATCAAAGAATTGCTGCATCTCAACGTGGCATACTTGCATTATCCCGGACATCTGGCTACTGCGGTATTGTTCACGGAACCCATAGAGGGAGATTGCATCATGATAAACGGACAAAAGTATGTTGTATGCGACCCGACTTATATCGGTGCACCTCTGGGAAAAACGATGCCGCAATACAAGTCGGTCAAAGCCCGCGTAGTGCGCTATGCTGTCTCATAATGTTGTTCATTCAATTTTTAAATGTAATATTCATGAAAAGATTAATTTTCATGGCTCTCGCCCAAGATAGGGGAATGGGAAAAGTGGATGCCCAAAGCCAAAAAAGACCACACAGAGGTGCCACCTCCTCCATTAAACAATGGGGAGTGTGGGGAATGATGTTCTTCGGTTGCCTGGCAAGCTTTTCTTCTTGCTCCAATTCGGCGGTAGATATGGGATTGATACCCGTCAAGTCCGGCCATGCCTATGGCTATGTGGACTCTAAAGGGTCCTATGTGATTAAGCCGCAGTTTAGTTCCGCCACCTACTTTAGAGGCGACCTGGCATTAGTGGAGAAAAACGGGAAGAAGGGATATATAAATAAGAAAGGAGGCTTTGAGATTAATCCTATCTATAAAAACGCTACAGTATTCTCGGAGGGGGTTGCCATCACCGTGCAGGCAGAAGGTGCACCGACGGTCATCAATACAGCAGGCAAAGCACTCTTTACATTGAAAAAGGCGACAAGGATGCATGTGTTCTGTGACGGACGAGCCATGTATGGGCAATATGACGAAAAAGGAAATATATATTACGGCTATGTGGACACCGGCGGCAAGACAGTTATCCGGCCCGCATACCAAAACGCACGCAATTTCAACGAAGGGTTGGCTGCCGTAACCAATAATGAAGGGAACTGGGGATATATCAACAAAGCAGGCAAGCTGGAAATTAACTATCAGTTTAACAATGCAGGCTACTTTCACAACGGACATGCCGTAGTCTCGGATGCGAACGGCAACTATGGAGTAATCGACACCAAGGGAAGATATGTCATCAATCCCCAGTTCAGTTTCATGGTAGCGGATGGCGACCGATATATAATACAATTTCCAAGTGGAAATGATTACGGCTGGTGCGATGCAAAAGGAAAAATCATCATCAATCCCCAGTTCCGGAAAGTATGGCCTTTCCTGGGATCGGATTTAGCAGGAGTGACGAATAGCGACAGAAGCGTGGGCTATATTGATAAGGATGGTAAATACGTTATCAACCCGCAATTTAGTGAGGGCAGTTTTTTCTTCAACAACAAGTTTGCCTGCGTTCTATCGAGCAATAAATGGGGCTTCATTGATAAAGAAGGACATTATGTGGTGAATCCGCAATTTGATGAAGTATCAATAGACATGATACAAGATTTAAGATTGGAGAATCTAGAAAGTGAACTCCATTTTGTTTTCACCGACTACTTCGACACGGAGGCTATCGTAGAGAAACTGCGCAAGGTGATTACAAACGATAAAGTAGACGGGCTGACATTTAAAACTCCTCTCAGCACCATCCTGAAAAAATATGGTAGACCCGAAAATGCCATGACTCACCTTATGGGAGAACAAACTCTGACAGGACAGGTGGAATGGTCGGAAGACGCTACATATAATTTGTTTATAAAAGGCAACTTCTTCAAAGAAGTGTCCGACGGTTGGTGGGGAACCGAACACGTCCTGGTAAAAACCGCCACACCCTCTGCCTACATCTTGCAGATTCAACTATCAGGTAGAGGAGAAGGCAAACAAGAATCTCTCTACAAAGCTGCATTGGAAGGCTTCGGAGCAAAGTATGACGGCTCGGACATGATGGTGGGACGAGTGGGAAACCTCCGCCTGACATTCATGAAGACTTATAACGGTATCAAGATAAAAGTGGAAGACGGCAGCAAGGCAAAGAAAGAAACAACCGTCGTGGAGGCACGAGCGGGAGAGTCTGTTTACAAAGGTACTATCAATGACAAATATGGAATCGTCATGAAACTGTCCGTAGATGAAGACAACGTCAGCGGCTCCTACTACTACACCAGCAAAAACAAAGCAATCTCTCTCTCCGGCACACAGACGGGCGATGCTATCTCTCTCACCGAAACCACAGACGGCAAAGAAACAGGCCGCTTTGTCGGCACAATGACTGATAACGAAATATCGGGAACCTGGATGAGCGCCGATGGCTCGGTGACAATGCCTTTTCTCGCTACAAGAAACTAACGACGTATAATATGAAAAGAAAAAAGATATGAAGAAACTATTGATTGCACTGCAACTATTGCTCGTCACTATGATGTGCTTCGCCCAAAGCAACCCGGACACGGAGTCCGGTATCCGCTTCTACAAAGCAAAAAATTACAAAGACGCCTTACCCTACTTCCAACGGGCAGCTAAAGCAGGCGACCCCGTAGCCATGGACTTCCTTGGATATATGTACGAAAACGGTTATGGAGTGCCCGTCAATGGGACCATCGCCATGAATCTTTACCGCAAAGGGGAAGCGAAAGGACATACCCCCTGCATCGTCGGAATCGGAAGACTCTATCGCGAAGGAATCGGTGTGACCGTCAACCATAAGACCGCCTACAACTATTTCTTCAAAGCGGCAGAACTGAAGAATTATGAAGCTGAATACTATGTGTACCGATGCAAAATGGAAGGAAAAGGAACCGAACAAGACCTCCCCGGTGCCCTCGCCTACGCCGAACGTTCCGCCTTCGATGGCTATGGCTGGCTCAGCTCCGCCATCGGCGATATGTATTATAAAGGAGTAGGTACAGAAGTCAACTATGATAAAGCGCTGGAATGGTATATGTATTGGTTCTCCCATAAAAATGAATACTTATTCGGCAGCGACACTGAAAACGACCTGATGCTACGCATCGCGGAAATGCTGTACAAAGGACAAGGAACCGGTGAGAAGCCCAACTTCAAACTGTGGAACGATAAGTATAAAATCAAGTTCTACGCAGACGGCGAAACGGGACGTGCCTGCATCACCGATGCACTGGTTATACTGGAAGAACTGGTGCTCAAAAAAAACTTCGCCGATGCCGTTCCACTCCACAACACTGTGAAAAATAAATATCAAGAACGGCTCGCCGCCAGTAACAAAGTAGAAGCCCCGAGGCTCACCGAAGCCGCACAAAAACACCTCAACCGATACCCGACACCGCGCAAACCGGCTATCGAAAGTGCAGGGTATGGCGAAATACGGATAGCCTTCACCGTCACTTCCAGCGGCTCCATCACCAATGCATCTTATAAGAAACGGGTATTAATTCCCCTGGACGAAGCTGCGCTGCAAATGATAAACCGTATGCCGGCATGGAAACCCGCTAAGAAAGGAGGATTCGATACCGACTGCACCGTAGTAATGGGAATCACTTGGTTTCCTTCCCGACATATTCGTATGATTGGCTATAGTGTCAAATAAAAAAGAACCTTAAAGGAAATCTGCCCGCATCGGGCTAAACGTATCTATCAATACACCTGCTTCGAGGCATACGCAACCATGCGGCTCATCCGGTTCCACATAATATCCGTCTCCCGCAGAAAGAATCTTTTTGCGGTCTCCGATAGTCAACTCGAACTTGCCGCTCGCCACATAGGTGGCTTGGCTATGATAATGTTCGTGAAGAGTGCCAATTGCTCCTTTCTCGAACTGCACTTTTACCATCATCAACTGTCCGTCATATCCCATCACCTGACGGCGGATGCCCGGAGCAGGATTCTCCCATTCCAGTTCTTTCTCTAATTGGAAAGTTTCGCTATGTGTCTTCATACCTTATATATATTATTACGTTCATGACTAAGATGGAGCAAAGCGGCATTACCGCCCCCGGACAAACGTCTTTCTCTCCGGTCCCACTCCGGTCACCGTCACTTTCTTCCAATGCCGGGGAAGGACGGAAGGAAGCTGAACGATGCCCTTCTCAGTAATCTGCAAACCGCAGAAACCATTGAGAACAGCCTGGAGCAATCCGCCTGCTCCTGTAGCAAAATAGGGATTGTTGCTGGTAGCCGTTTCTGCCAACACGCCGAAGGGAGCACGCACGTTGGGCTGGTAGCAACGGCGGAACATCTCGTAGGCTTTCACGGCATCTCCCATGCGGGCATATTGCACGCAGAAGACAGAGTAGGACATAGCCGGTCCGTTCTTGGGGTCGATGCGGTCGGCGTAGTACTCCATATCTTTCTTCCATGTTTCAGGGTCGGTAATAATTCCCAGTGGATAAGCGAGCAGGTTGGCATCGGCTTGTTTGGTCATTTCTCCGTGGTAAGTGCCATGCTCGCGGGTCACTCCGTCGGGAAAAGAGAGGATGCGAATCTTTCCGGCAATATCATTCCAAAGAGAAGGAGCCTGGTATCCACAAGCCTCGGCAGCTTTGGCAGCATACTCCAGGGCACGGATGGCAGCACCGTTTGTGAAAGCATTATCATCTACACCGGCAGCATATTCATCCGCTCCCACTACGCTACGGATAGAATAAGTACCGTCTTCGTTTCGCTCTACACGGCTCACCCAGAAATCGGCAACCGCCTTCATCAGCGGGTAGCCGTGAGATTGCAGCCAGTGAAGGTCGCGAGTGACACAATAATAATTCCAGCAGGCAATGGCTATATCTGCTGTGATGTGATGCTCGAAGGGACCCGTCAAAGCAAAAGTAGGAGTAGCCTCTTCTCCGGCATCATCACTCTCCCAAGGGAACATGGCTCCACGATAGCCGTGAGCATTGGCACGTTTACAGGCAGCAGCCAAGCGGTCGGTGCGATAGTTTATCATGGACTCGGCAATGCCGCAGTTCATCAAAAGCATAGGAGGATACATCCAGAGTTCCGTGTCCCAGAAGATATGCCCGTTATATCCTTGTGAAGAAAGTCCCATAGGCGAAACGCTCAATCCGCTACCCTCCCGGGCAAAAGAATAAAGGTTGAACAAGGCGAAGCGGACTGTACGTTGGGCGTCGTCATCGCCCTCGATGCGGACATCACCTTGCCACAGTTCATCCCAGAGGCGGTGGTGGAAGTTCATCAACCGGTCGGCTCCTTCGTGAAGGGCATAGATTACCTGACGTTCCGACTCATTATATGGGTCCATAAAGTCGCGCGTGGAACAAACGGAGCCTGCCAGGGTAAAAGAATAGGTTTCCCCTTTCTTTAAAGAAACGGAGAAAGTGTTTTGCTTAGAAGATTCATCGTAGACAGGAGCAAAATTCTTACGGTCGGCAAAGAGAAACGCCGAAGAAGCAACCACCTCCACTCTTCTGTATCGTGAAACGGCACGGGTCTGGAACACGTCCATCCGCAGGTTTGCATCATATTGCGTGCGGAAACGCGGACGGGCATCCACATACTCGCCGGGAACATCCATTCGGTTCGCTACCTTCATTGTGAACGGCGCCAGGGCTTTCACCTCCACCCGAATCAATCCTGCATAAGGCATATTGCGCAAAGCGCAGATGCTATAAGAGATTTCCGCTTTCCCATCTGCCAGGAAACGGCTATTATGGGTGGCTTCTTTCATATCAATGGTTTGTTCCCAACCGGATATATTGCCGGCATCTATATTCTTTCCGTCCAGTTCGAAATTCAACAAGAAAGGGTTGATTCCTTTTAACACCCGGCTCACCCCTTCCGGTCCGTCCGTATCGAATACGTGATTGAGGATTACGTGCTGGACAGAAAACGGTTCTTTCCAAGGAAGGATACCGATGCCGCCATTGGCAACAGGTGCTCCCACGTAGTCGGCATGAATATCTGAAGTGCGAAGCTGCCACAGTTCTTTTTCGGGAGTGGCTGCCCGGAGAGCGAGATAACTGAACAGCAACATTGCCAGCAAGAGAAGCTTTCTCATGTCTTATAAAATAAAATAATTAATAGCGCAAAGATATAACTCCCTCATTACTTTTACAAACATACTGTGCGTATTCTGTCTCGAAGTACGCTAAAGATTTTCTACCTCCCGCAGACGGATATGTCATAATTTTCATTTAAGTTTGCCACGTCTTTAGTAGAAAGCCTTTTCTCAAAAGTCATATACTTATAGAACCTTGATAGATTATTTGCCATGAGAAAACTCTTACTTTGCCTTTTTCTGTCCGCCGCGGGACTTCTGTTTGCCCAACCGTCAGGCAAAATGCCTGTTCAAAAAGAGATTGCCCCGGGAGTTATTCAGCTACAAGCGGGAGAGATAGATGCGTATACTCCTTATTCATTGTTCGGCGGGAAGCCGCAAGGGGAAGCCATGAAACTATTGCCTGCCGCCAAGCTTCCTTTCAACTTGGAGGAGGTGCAGATAAAGATAACCAACCGGGGATGCTCCGTGGAAGTCCCGCTGGAAGACGACGAACAACTTTACGGTTTCGGGCTCCAGATAGAAACCTTCGGGCAGAGGGGATTGCGCAAGCGCCCGATAGCGAATGACAATCCGCTGAACGGACTCGGCTATACCCATGCCCCGCAAACGTTTTATGTATCTACCAAAGGATATGGCATCCTGGTGAACACCGCCCGCTACACTACCTTCCTGTGTGGCTCCAATCAAAAGAAACAACAGGTGGGGCAAAACACGGAAGGCAACAAAAAGATAGCCACCACTACAGACGACCTATATCGCAACCGAAACAACGGTAATAAAGTATTCATCGACATCCCCGGCGCCAAAGGCGTTGAGGTGCTAGTCATCAGTGGTCCGGAACTGCTGGACGTGGTCAAGAGATACAATCTCCTTTCGGGCGGCGGTTGCCTCCCGCCTATGTGGGGTCTCGGATTCAAGTATCGGGTAAAAGGAGACGCCACGCAAGACTCCGTTCTCCGCTT
This sequence comes from Bacteroides ovatus, assembly GCA_030844565.1. Classification (GTDB taxonomy): domain Bacteria; phylum Bacteroidota; class Bacteroidia; order Bacteroidales; family Bacteroidaceae; genus Bacteroides; species Bacteroides ovatus_A. The sequence goes on along the minus strand of JAUUNK010000132.1, from coordinate 1,477 downwards.
TGCCAACTACTTCCGCGAGAAACAAATTCCTTGCGATGTATTGGGACTGGAACCGGGATGGCAGACTGCCACTTACTCCTGCTCATATCGCTGGAGCGAAGAACGTTTTCCCGCCCACAAAGATATGTTGGACCGCCTCCAACAGAAAGGATACAAAGTAAACCTCTGGGAGCATGCCTACGTGCATCCCTCCTCTCCCATCCGGCAGGCTATGGAACCTCATGCAGCAGACTTCCTGGTATGGAACGGGCTGGTCCCCGACTTTATAACCCCCGAAGCGCGACAAATATTCGCCGATTACCACCGCAAGCTGATAGAAGAAGGAATCTCTGGCTTCAAACTCGACGAATGTGATAATTCGAACATTGCTTATGCCTCTGCCACGTGGTGTTTCCCGGATATGGCACAGTTTCCTTCGGGCATCGACGGAGAACAAATGCATCAACTCTTCGGCTCGCTCTACCTGAATGTCATGGACAGCATCTATCGCGCAAAGAACGTCCGCGCTTATCAGGATTACCGTTCCTCGGGCATGTTCATGTCTTCGCGGAGCGCAGTGCTTTATAGTGATACATACAATCATAAAGAATACATTCAGGCACTTTGCAATGCTGCCTTCGGCGGGCTCTTATGGTGTCCCGAAGTGAGGGAGGCTCATTCTGCCGAAGATTTCTGCCACCGCTTGCAGACGGTGATTCTTTCGCCGCAGGCAATGGTGAATGCATGGTATTTGCAATATGCTCCGTGGTTGCAGTTCGACCGGGGAAAGAATGAGCGCGGAGAATTCTTGCCCGAAGCCCGACAATACGAAGCGTATGCACGCACCTTGATTAATCTGCGCATGCAGCTCATTCCTTATCTATACAGTGCTTTCTACACTTATCACCAAGAAGGAACGCCTCCCTTCCGCCCTCTCCTGATGGATTATCCGCGGGACGAACGTTTACGTACTATCAGCGACCAATACCTGATTGGCGACGGGTTGATGGCTGCTCCCCTCTACGAGAATAAAGAATCGAGAACCGTTTACTTTCCCGAAGGAACGTGGTATAACTTCAACACGAACGAGAAATACGAGGGCAACCGAGAATATGAAATAACGACTAAGCTAGACCAGTTGCCCCTCTACGTGCGCCAAGGAACGCTGTTGCCTTTATCCGCCCCCGTACCCTATGTGGATGCGCAAACTGTATTCAACTTGCATTGCAAAGTATATGGTGTGCCGGCAGCCACTTGCTGTTTATTGGAGGATGATGGCATAAGCTATGACTTCGAGAAAGGGAAGTATAATAGCGTAACACTAGAAGCACTCAAAGGAAAAGTAAAACTGAAAAGGACAAAAGGATATACTGCAAAAAGGTATCAACTTGCCGGTTATGAGTTTATCCCTTAGAAGAAATACTCATTTCAATTAATGTAAGCCGGCGCTATATCCCATTCCCCGCCCGTCATATCCCATCCCTTGACAATGGATACC
>JAUUNK010000131.1 GCA_030844565.1 Bacteroides ovatus | reverse complement strand
TGTTCGGCACGGAGGTCAGCATCGGCTATTCGGAGAGCATGGACGAGTATTCGGTGAAGTGCGGCGTCCGCAACACCAAGATTCTCGACCAGTTCTGCGTCAAGGGGTATTACCGTACCTACGACGGCATCGCCCTGATGAAGCACGCCCTTGTCAATACCGTCCCCGATATGACCAAGAGCGTGGGCAAGGACGAACACGGCAACGACATCAAGGTGCGCGACAGCGAGGGCATACAGCTTGCCAACGCCAAAATCGACGAAATCCGCAACGGTTTCGCCGAGTGGCTTGCCGAGCAGTCGCCGGAGTTCAAGCAGCGGCTGACGGACAGGTACAACCGCAAGTTCAACTGCTACGTCCGCCCTTCCTACGACGGATCGCACCAGACGTTCCCCGACCTCGACCTGAAAGCGCTCGAAAAGCGCTTCAATATTAAGGACGTCTATCAGAGCCAAAAGGACTGCATCTGGATGTTGAAGCAGAACGGCGGCGGGATATGCGACCACGAGGTCGGAACGGGTAAAACGCTGATAATGTGCGTGGCGGCGCATGAAATGAAGCGGCTGGGACTGGCGCACAAGCCGATGATTATCGGGCTGAAAGCCAATGTCGCGGAAATCGCCGAGTGTTACCGCACCGCCTACCCGAACGCGAAAATCCTCTACGCTTCGGAAAAGGATTTTTCGCCCGAAAACCGCGTGCGCTTCTTCAACAACATCAAGAACAACGACTACGACTGCGTCATCATGTCGCACGACCAGTTCGGCAAGATACCGCAGTCGCCGGAAATGCAACAGCGCATCCTGCAAGCGGAGCTGGACACGGTAGAGGAGAATCTGGAGGTGTTACGCACGCAGGGCAAGGACGTTTCGCGGGCGATGCTGCGGGGATTGGAAAAGCGGAAAATCAACCTTTCCGTGAAGCTGGAGAACATCGCGCACGCTATTCAGTCCCGCACGGACGACGTGGTGGATTTTAAGCAGATGGGCATCGACCACCTGTTCGTGGACGAGAGCCACCAGTTCAAGAACCTGATGTTCAACACCCGCCACGACCGCGTGGCCGGGCTGGGCAATCAGGATGGCAGCCAAAAGGCGCTCAATATGCTTTATGCCATCCGAACCATTCAGGAACGCACGGGCAAGGATTTGGGCGCGACATTCCTGTCGGGTACGACGATTTCCAACTCGCTCACGGAGCTGTACCTGCTGTTCAAATACCTGCGCCCGCAGGAGTTGGAGCGGCAGAACATCAACTGCTTCGATGCGTGGGCGGCGATTTTCGCCAAGAAGACGACGGACTTCGAGTTTTCGGTAACGAACAACATCGTCCAAAAAGAACGCTTCCGTTACTTCATCAAAGTACCGGAGCTGGCACAGTTCTACAACGAAATCACCGACTACCGCACGGCGGAGGACGTGGGCGTGGATCGTCCCGACAAGAACGAAATACTCCACAACATACCGCCTACGCCGCAGCAGGAGGAGTTTATCGCCAAGCTGATGGAGTTCGCGCAAACGGGCGACGCGACGATATTGGGACGGCAGCCGCTCTCCGAAACCGAGGAGAAAGCCAAGATGCTGATCGCAACGGACTACGCCCGCAAAATGGCGCTCGATATGCGGCTCGTCGATCCCGACCTGTACGAAGACCACCCCGACAACAAGGCGAGCCATTGCGCCCGCATGATTGCGGAGTATTACCATAAGTACGACGCGCAAAAGGGAACGCAGTTCGTCTTCTCGGATTTGGGGACGTTCCAGCCGGGACAGTGGAACGTGTACAGCGAAATCAAACGCAAGCTGATCGAGGATTACGGCATCCCTTCGTCCGAAATACGCTTCATTCAGGAGTGCAAGAACGACAAGGCACGCAAGGCCGTGATCGACGCGATGAACGACGGGCGGGTAAGGGTGATCTTCGGTTCCACGTCCATGCTCGGCACGGGCGTCAATGCACAGCAGAGAGCCGTTACGGTGCATCACCTCGACACCCCGTGGCGACCCTCCGACCTTGCGCAGCGCGACGGACGTGCCGTGCGCAAGGGCAACGAAATCGCCAAGCTGTTTGCCGGGAACAAGGTGGATGTCATCATCTACGCCGTGGAAAAATCGCTCGACAGCTACAAATTCAACCTGCTGCACTGCAAGCAGACGTTTATCTCGCAGCTCAAAAGTGGCGCGATGGGCGCAAGAACGATTGACGAGGGGGCGATGGACGAAAAATCGGGCATGAATTTCTCGGAGTACATGGCGATTCTCTCCGGCAACACGGACTTGCTCGACAAAGCCCGTTTGGAGAAAAAGGTGGCGGCGCTGGAAAGCGAGCGTAAGACGTTCCATAAGGCCAAGAGTGTCTCTTCGTGGAAGTTGGAGGAGTACACCAAGACGCTGACGCATAACAACGACTGCATCGCCAAGATGACGACGGACTTTGAAACGTACCTCTCCCGCGTGCAGACCGACAAGGAGGGCAACAAGCTGAACGCCCTGCGGCTCGACGGGCTGGAAGCCACCGACCATAAAAGCGTCGGAACGCGCTTGCAGGAAATCGCCAAGAACGCCACCACCGGCGGCGAGTACGTGCGCATCGGCGAGCTGTACGGCTTCCCGATTCTCGTAAAGACGGAGCCGCTGTTAAAAGACGGTGTGGAAACCAAACAAAACCGCTTCTTTGTGGAGGGTGCGTTCAAGTACACCTACAACAACGGTCAGATAGCCATGTCAGACACCAAAGCGGCGGCGATGAATTTCCTGAACGCGCTGGAGCGCATACCCAAACTCGTGGAGCAATACAAGGCGCAGAACGTAACCTACGAGCGGGATATACCGATTTTGCAGGAAACCGTCGGCGGAACATGGAAAAAAGAAGATGAGCTGAAAGCCCTCAAAGCGGAGGTGGCAGCACTGGAGCGGAAAATACAACTGACGCTTTCGCCCCCTCAACCACAAACACCGGATATGGAAAGTGATACAAAAACGGAGCAACCGATTGTTACACAACTTGGTGTTCATACCACTAATACCAATATAGTTAAGACTGATACAAGAACATCCGATCATATTTTCATTGTCAGACCAGAAGCCCATGATAATACCAAAACAAACAAAGGATTCAAATTATAGCGGAAAAATTACAGCGGTAAGTAGTAAAATAGATAATGAATCACCATAACCATTTTCGCTTATCCTGTATTTATATAAACGCATTGTAATAATGTAGGCAAAAGAGCAAAATATATTCTCTTTTGCCTACACATAGTTTTACATCAGTAAATGATTAATTAATGTCCGAATCTGGAAGTATCTATTTCTTTCATTTCTTTTTTCTTATATCCTCCAAACCGATAGCTGAAGCTGAGAGATACCGAGCGAGAATAGAAACTGCTGTTTAAATCAAGATGCTGTCCTTTGAAACGAACTCTCATATCCGGCACGCTTGTATTAAATATATCATTACAACGTGCTATCAGACTACATTTGTCTTTAGCAAAGTTCCACTTTAAACCTGCTGTTAGATTGAAAACGGAAACTAAATCAAATGTACCTTGGATGAAAGGAGTTTGCATATTTCCATTCACTTCAAAGGAGAGGTTTTTGCTCATTTTGAAAGTATTATCTAATGAAATCGTAAACATCCATTTTTTTCGTTTGAACGGAATATCAAAAAAATTATCGCAGCGTTGGTAGGTTTGTATTCCTACCATTGTAAGACGAGTATCATACCAATTTTCTACCTTAAACGGAATGATAACATTGGCTCCCCACACACGCATAAAATTCCAATTCATATTTTTATATATCAGAGCCAGCCGTTCGGATGACTGATAAGGAGCCTGAGCAAAATAATCAGAGGTATGCATAATAAACAGACTGAAAATGTATTTTTGCTTCAAAATATAGCTTCCGTTTAAGTTATATATAGTCATCGGACGGAGTCCGGGTGTACCTTGCAACTCTGTATATCCATTTAAGTATGTAACGGATGATTGCATGTCCCAATAGTTGGGGTAAGTTTTGTCTGTCGATAGGGAAAGCTGAAAAAGGTGTTTGGGAGTTTTCAAATAGGTCAATGATAACTGTGGATAGATTGCCCACTTATGATAGCTTCCAATAGTATAATATTCTCCGGTAGCAGATGCAGAAATTGATGTCCCATTAGCATAATTCTTGCTCAGAGAAACGTAAAAGTTGGTAGTCTGTTCTTTTAGGTTGGCACTTGTATTGTCGACCTGTATATCTCCTGTTACCTCATTATAAATCTGAAAGTCATAATCTTTGGTAAAACGATAGGATATGCCGTAACCTATTCTCCAATTCAGTGGAAGTATGTGCTTTTGATCTGCATAAATTGAATAACGGTCTATTTTCTGTCCGCCTATCAAGGAAAAGCTATTTTTTCCTCCATCTTGATAAGTAGTTTGTAACGACTGTTGATTATCAGAAGTATAACAGGTATAGTCACCTCCCACTTCTAATCCGAATCCAGATGTATATTGCAACAATACATTGTGCATATGTGTATCCATATACTTGTCTACATTTCCACTCTGAAAGTTACCTTTGGTCAAGCTATTATTATACTGATTAGGAGTATAACTTCCTGTATAGGCTATATTTAAGCGTGTTTTTTCATTAAAATTATATTCAAAGGCTGTTCTAATATTGTGTTCCCTATATTTACTACGCAACTGTTCATTTTGAAAAATGTCATATACTTTATCGTTCAAAGTATGTTGAGAATTAAGGTTCATATACTCCATATTTTTTACCTCATTGGCGTTGTACATTAAATCAAAAGCCATTTTAGGTGTAGAAAATCGAAAATTCCCATTCATGCCTCCACCGTTGAAATACTGGTTCTGATAATGAGCGCTCAATTCGCCTTGAAATGAATAATCATGTGAACGTTTCAATAGGATGTTAATCACTGCACCCCTCACATGAAGTTCCGGAGGTGCGCTGTACATGACCTCAACTTTTTCTATTCGACTGACAGGAGTATTGAGTAATAGTGTTTTTAACTGTTCAGTGCTCATAGTAGTCGGCTTGCCGTTCAAAATCACGGTAAGAGTATTTGCACCTGCTAAAGCAAGAGTACCATTATTTTCCCGAACACCGGGAATTTTAGTTAAGGCTTCGTACGCATTGTTTACTGCCTTTTTTTCTGAAAGTATAGAAAGATCATATCCCAAGCGTCCATCTTTAATTTTAACCATTGGTCGCTCTCCTTTTACTACCACTTCATCTAAGGCATAGTCTTGAGGTTCTAACTGAATTGTACCGATGTTAGATGTATTCCCTACAATCTGTCTTGTCTGATATAGAAGATGCTGAACAATTAGTTGGTATATTTCTGGTTGTTTATTTAAGGTAAATGAACCGTCTTTATCAGAAATGGTGGCCTCTACATACGAAGAATCAGGCAGTTGTAAAACGACAGTTGCACCATCTACCGGCCTTTGTTTCTCATCAATAATTTTGCCTATTATAGTTTGACCGAAGGTAGATAATTGAAAACTGAATAGTAGAATGCAAGATGCTATTATTTTATTTATTTGTACCATATTACTTATATTTACTAAACTATATCTGTCCAACCATTCTTTCATGATTACAGGGAATTACCTATAATTCCCTGTATTCTTTAGGTGTCATTCCGCAATGCTTTTTAAAATACTTGCTAAAAAAAGAATTGTTCGGGAAATTAAGTTCGTCGGCTATCTGCTGTACGGTTTTCCGGGAAGACCGAAGTAATATTTTCGCTTCTAACAGAATGTAGTGGTCAATCCAATCGTGTGCTGATTTTCCACTGATTTTCTTTATTGCGTCCGAAAGATATTTAGGGGATATAAAAAGTTTGTCAGCATAGAAATCCAATTTCTTATGTTCCTTGTAATTCTTTATAATAAGCTGGATGAACCGACTAAATAACTCTTCTTTTCTTTCCCGTCTATTATTGGCCTGATCTAAATTCACTACGCCTGCTATATAATAAATAAGAGATTGTAAGATAGAACGAATTACCTTATCCCGATAAGGGGAATTGTCTTCTAAATGTTGGATAAAGAAATTGTAGAAATTTTGTATCCTGACACATTCTTGTACCGAAAGGCTTAAACAAGGATATTTTTGAATATGTAGAAATAGGGGTAATATTTCTTCAATTTTCGGGAAAGCATCTTCTATAAACTGTTGGGAAACAATTATAAATAATCCTTTTACATCATCTGCTACTTCTTTGTGTTGCAAAATATCTTCCGGTAAAGTTATTACCAAATTACCTGCGGAAATATGATGTTCGATCATATTGATTTCAACCCTTAGCTCTCCATACAGGCATAAGCAGATAGCCAGAACTCCCAATTTGACAGGATAGTCCTTTTCTATTCCTAATTGCCTTATGTCGTTCATGACAATAAAGTCGTCATTGATACAATGGACACCTCTTACCAAATCTCTGGTCATGGGCATATCCAACTTCTTTATATTTTTCATAAAACTTCAAATTAGACACACAAATATAGGCTATTTTTATACATGCACAATATAAAACAGGAATTTAGAACATATTTGCCGGATAAATGGAAATATCCTTTTCCCGAAATCTCCTGACCTTTGCCTCAAACAAAAATAGGTAAACCATGAAGCATTTATTTTCTATTATTAACTTATGGGGGTTGATTTTGTTAGCAAGTTCCTGTTCCACAGAGGGAAAAAATAATGATCAGGCTCCGCTTGTAAAAATCGACACGGTAAAAAAACTTGCCGAACGATACGAGGTTAGTTATCCCGGAATTATCAAACCAGCGGATCATGTATCGCTGGCATTCAAAGTCAGCGGTCAACTTGTATATGTTCTCAATACGGAAGGAACGTCGGTAAAAAAAGGTACACTGATCGCTTCGCTCGATGCACATGATTATGAGGTGCAGTTGGTAGCGGCTGAAGCAGCCTATCGGCAAGCAAAAAAGGAGTTTGCCAGAATGACGGAACTGAATGAGACAAAAACAATTTCTCCGAATGATTTCGAGAAAGCACAAGCAGCCTTTAAGCAAATCGAAGCTAAATATCAATCTGCAAAAGATGCTGTGTCTTACACAGAACTTCGCGCCCCTTTTGATGGATATATACACCACATTTACCATTATGGCAAAGAAATTATTCAGGCCGGAGTGCCGATTGTCGATTTCATCAGTACCAATCGCTATAAAGCAGAAATAAATATTCCTGTCCAAGATTATAAAAAGCAAATTAGACGCAAAGGTGCGAAATTGTTAATAGGCAACCAGCAGACGGATATTCAAGTAGAAGCAATAAGTAAACACGCCAATGCCAATCAACTTTATAAAATGAGGTTTTCTATACCTCAAATTCAATCTGCCGACCTTTTTACTGCGGGGATGAATTGTAGTGTGATCCTTATTTATGAAGAGGGGCAGATGTGTTCAGTGAAAATCCCTGTTTCTGCCATATGGGAAATAGACGGGAACAGTTATGTATGGAAAGTAACATCTGATATGAAAGTCAATGCAGTTCCGGTTACTATCTTAAAGATAGAACCTACCGGAGCAATCGTAACAGGACTTAAAGATAACGACCAGATTATAGTTACAGGTATTCATGAACTAACAGAAGGTCAGACAGTAGAAAAAATGTCATCCGCTTCTGTAACTAATATCGGAAACATGTTATGAAAAGTATATCAGAATATGCATTGAGCAATAAAGCGTTGGTAAAACTCTTTATTGCTGTTCTTGTGGTAGGAGGCTTGTGGGCTTTCTATTCCATGAGCAAGATGGAAGATCCAGAAATTACGGTTAAGCAGGCATTGGTTATAACCGCTTATCCGGGAGCGGATGCACACCAGGTGGAAATGGAAATTTCTGACAAGCTGGGAAAGGCAATCCGTAAAATGGGCGATATTGACTACATCGAATCAAAGTCCATGAATGACTTGTCTTTAATAAAAGTGGTGCTAAAAACAACAGTTTCCAATAATAGCATGGAGCAGAAATGGGATGCCCTGAGGAAAAAGATTGTAGATGTGCATTCCCAGCTACCCTCCGAAGCCTCCATTCCGCAAGTACTCGATGATTTCAGTGCGGTATATGGCATGTTCTATACTATTACAGCAGACGGCCTTTCCGATAGAGAAATGTTACGGTATATACACTTTGTTCAGCGGGAACTGATCAATATCGAAGGCATCCGAAATGTTGAATTATATGGCATGGCCAATCCCTGCATTAATATCAATATAGATAAAGAAAAAATGGCTACGCTGGGCATACTTCCGGCAGAAATTATCTCGACGCTTCAGGGACAGCATAAAATGGTTTATGCCGGATATTTCAACAGTGGTAATGAACGTATGAAAGTGAAAGTAGCGGATGATATTAACTCCATAGAGGACATACGTAATCTTATCATTCAGGGACATGAAAAGGATCAATTCAGATTACGGGATATTGCTGATGTTATAAATGATTATGAAATTCCACAGAGGAGTGCTATGAAATACGACGGCAAAAAAGCCTATGGAATAGCCCTCGCAATGGAATCCGGTTACGATATTCTGAAAATCGGGAAGATTGTAACTCAAAAAATGGAAGAATTAAGTTCAGAACTTCCTGCTGGCTTCCGGTTCAACAAGGTCTTTTACCAACCGGAACGTGTAAGCGATGCAATCAACACTTTTATCCTCAATCTTGTAGAATCGGTCTTTATCGTCATATTGATATTGATGTTGACAATGGGGTTCCGTAGCGGTGTTATTATCGGTACGGGGCTTGTTATCACAGTTTTAGGCTCGTTTGTCGTTCTTTATTTCTTTGATGGTACATTGCAACGTGTATCGCTGGGAGCATTTATTATTGCAATGGGTATGTTGGTGGATAATGCCATTGTAGTCGTGGACGGTATTTTAGTGGATAGCAGCCGCGGAATGAACAAGCCGGAATCTTTGGTACATACCGCCAACCTGACCGCCCGCCCGTTATTAGGGGCGACGCTAATTGCCATTATAGCCTTTATGCCCGTATCCTTATCTCCGGATATGGCGGGAGAGTATGCACGCGATCTGTTTATAGTGTTAGCCGTATCACTTTTATTAAGCTGGATTCTTGCGTTAGTACATATCCCGATTCATTGCGGTAGCTTTCTGAAACTAAAACCCTGCGAAGCAGGTCGAGATGTATTTGATACTCCTTTGTACCGTAAGTTTCGCAGTATGCTGATGGTGTTTTTGAAACACAGGCTAATTACGGTTTCCTGTATCATCATGCTGCTGATAGTCAGTGCCGCTTGTTTCTATCTTCTTCCCCAAACATTTTTTCCCGATTTGACCTATAACCAGATTTATATGGAATATAAAATGCCGGAAGGCACGCGTATAGAGAAAATCGAAACAGATCTTGCTGAAATAGAGGCATACCTGAAAAGCCATAAAGAAATCACCCACGTTACTACTTCATTGGGAGGAACACCTGCCCGTTACAATTTGGTTCGCTCTGTGGCTGACCCGAGCCTGCGATATGGTGAGCTTATTATTGATTTCCAAACATACGAGGATATTGACAATTGTATGCAGGAGTTGCAAGTGTATTTAAATAAGCGTTATCCGGATTCATTCATCCGCTTAAAAAAGTACAACACAATGTACATGGAATTTCCGGTTGAACTCCTTATATCCGGTGCTGATCCGCAAGTGCTGAAAAATTTGAGAAAACAAGTGCAGGAGATCATGCATAGCGAACCGTCGGCTATGTTGGTTACAGACAATTGGGACGATCCGGTGCTTACAATCGGGGTTAACTTCAACCAGCAGACGGGACGAAGTGTCGCACTTGGGAGAAACGATGTAGGCATATCCCTGTTGGCGGCTACGGACGGCATTCCGGTCGGAACCCTTTATGACGGAAACATATCGCAAAACATCTATCTGAAAAATACCGGTTATACGGAATTAGATAATGTGAATATTTGGGGAATGATGCCCAATGTAAATGCTGCCATAAACGAGGATAATTTGAAAGGTTTATTGGCGGGCAGCACCTCGAAAGAGGATATGATTACCGATTTGACATACGCTACACCTTTACGGAGCGTGTCGGATAGTTTATCTTATGAATGGCACGATCCGGTTGTTTACCGCTATAATGCTCAACGGGCAATCATAGTGCAATGTAATAACGCATTCGGTTATACGGCAGAGGATACACGACTTGCTCTTGAAGAAAAAATCAAAGAGAAAGTAGTTTTTCCCAAAGGATATTCGATGAAATGGCTGGGAGAATATAAGGCAAGCACAGATTCAAATAAATACTTATTCATGAATCTCCCAATTGCTGTTATCGTAATGTTTAGCGTATTGGTCTGGTTGTTTGGCGATTTTAAAAAACCGATGATTATTTTCCTATGCCTCCCGTTAGCTTATATTGGAATCGTGTTTGGCATATTGATAAGTGGCAAGCCATTCAGTTTTGTAGCTATTGTAGGTGCTTTAGGTTTAATCGGCATGATGATAAAGAACGGGGTGGTTTTAATCGACGAAATCACCTATCAGATGAATGCCGGGGTTCCTCCTGTTAAAGCCTTGCTTGCGGCCTCATCCTCCCGGCTTCGTCCGGTTATGATGGCTTCCGGTACTACTATTTTGGGAATGATTCCTTTAGTCTCCGATGCCATGTTCGGGCCGATGGCAGTGGCTATCATGGGAGGTCTGCTTGTGGGAACAGTCATTACATTGATGATTATACCTGTTTTCTATGCCTTATTCTTTAATATTAAATGTGAGTAAATTATGAAACGACTGATAATATTTTTCGGTGTAGTCTTGCTATCATATCAGGGATATGCGCAGATAAATCTAACTTTGGATGAATGCCGGGAGATGGCTTTAAAGAATAATAAGCAAGCCCAAATATCCGGTTACTCCATTCAGAAAGCAGAGCAGGATATGAAAGCCGTGAGAAGCAACTATCTTCCCAAATTCTCTGTTTCGGGGGGATATATGTATGTGAACAAAGATTTTTCCATGAACCTCACTCCCTCAATGGCGGCCAGCTTTAATATGAATAATACTTATTTCGGAGGGGTACAATTGGAACAACCGATTTTTATGGGCGGTAAAATAATGGCTGCTGACAAAATCAGTCGTAAAGGATTGGAAATAGCCCATTTAAGTAAACAGAAAACGACCGACGAAATAGTGGTTGCCGCAGATGAGGCGTATTGGGGATTGGTAAAAGCAAACGAACTGCTTACCGTCGCACTGAAATATAAAGAGGCTGTCGAAGAAGTATATCGTCATACGAACCAACTCTACCAGTCAGGGATGGTTCCAAAAAATGATTTATTGAAAGTACAAGTAAAACTGAATGAAGCCGATTTGTCCCTGAACCGTTCTCGAAATACCATCCGGCAATCTAAAATGAACCTATGCCATATCGCCGGAGTATCGTTGAATACGGAGATTAATGTTACTGGGGAATTGGATGCCGATATAGCTCCTGCTGCAAAAGAAAAATTTGACATAGAGAATCGTCCCGAATATCAAACGCTCACAAAAATGATTGATTTGAAAAAGCAAGAGATCAAATTAACCCGAAGCGACTATTTGCCGCAAATCGGATTGGTTGCAGGATATAATTATGTGGATGGGATGAAAATTAGCGGTAACAAATTATTGTCGGATAACTTTTTTGCCATGATGGTAGCCGTTAAAATTCCCCTTTTCCATTGGGGAGAAGGAAAACATAAAATCAAAGCTGCCCGGTGGGAACAACGTATTGCGGAAACCCGGCTTTCGGATTTGTCCGAGCAGATGTGCTTAGAAGTTTCACAGGCAAGCAATACATTGGATGAGGCATTGTTGGAAATTCGTCTGACTAAAACGGCGTGGCATCAAGCCGAAGAGAATTTGCGGGAAAGCCGTCAAAACTATGATTCCGGAATGGAAACATTAGTGAATTATCTGGAGGCACAAGTGGTTTGGCAGAAAGCATGGTCGCAATATGTATCGGCAAAAGCCAATTATCGCATCGCCCAAACTCATTATCTAAAATCTATGGGGAAACTTAACAGACAATAATACTATGGATATTAGGGAGATAAAACAAGTGGCAGAGAAAATTGAAGCAATTCTCTCTGTTGAGGATAAAATTACGACTTCTCGGCTAACAGAAAAAATGAATGTGAAAAGTGAAGTGGTTTTGGTTGCAATAGGTTATCTATTGCATGATGACAAAATTCTGATAGATGAGAACTCTCACTTTATAAGCTATAAACACTTCTATTATTTTTAATATTTAAGTGGGTTGAAACTAATTAAAAGAATGATTATCAGACAATGAGCGACACTTTACGTTCCATCAGATTAAAACTCGTAACGGGCTATATCTTGCTCGTTACGTTGTTTGTAGTCGTATTATCGCTAATTTATTGCGAACATGACAAAATGGTGGCAATAAGTGTGCAAGCAAAGGAATTATCGGAACAACGACGGCAAACAGAGCAAATTGCCATTCAATTGTTGGATTTATCCTTTCAAAGTGAACAGATGGTAGGTGTCCGGGAGGATGATTTTGAAATTTATAAATGCAAAAGAGATTCTGTGGTTAGTTCGCTCGAAGTATTACGGCGACGATTGAACAATCCTGCACAATGCGCTCGTATTGACAGTATTCTATTTCTACTTCAAACTAAAGAAGAACATTTATTTGCTATCTTGAATGATGTCCGAGAGTTGCGCCAGAGTTATGACCTTGTTCAAAAACGTACGATATTATCCGGCAAACAAATCATCAGAGTGAAGATCTGTCCGAACGGTTGCAAGAAAATATAGAAAAAGGGCGTAAGCAAACCAGTGGTATTAAAGGATTATTCCGCAGTAAGAAAAAATCACGTGAACAGATTGAACGGGAAAATGAAATCATCCTGCGTAATGCACAAAAACGTCAGTCGGGAACACTCCGCGTTTTGGCAGACGAAATCGCAGGAACACATAAGGCCAACACCTTACAGTTAATCTCTCATGTCGATAGCCTTACTGTTCGTAATACTTATCTTAACAAACAGATCAGGCGTTTGATAACGGAGTTTGGCATCGCCGACCGTGATATTCGGGAAAATGTGATAGCAAAGGAATTATTCGGACGTAAACAAGCCATTATGACTATTTCCGTGTTCAGTATCGTTGCTCTCCTGCTTGCTATCGTCTTTTATATATTGCTTCACAGGGACATACAAGAAAGATACCGTAATCGCATTCGTTTGGAGAGAAGTAATAACCGAAATGAGGAATTACTCGCCGCCCGCAAAAACATGATGCTGACCGTAAGCCACGACTTGCGTGCGCCTCTTGCTGCCATTAACGGATATGCGGAGTTGTTGCCGGATGAACGGCGCAAGGAGAACCGCCTGCGTTACACCGAAGCGATTCTGCAATCTTCCGGGCGAATGCTCTCTCTACTGAATACGTTGCTCGACTATTACCGTTTGGACACGGGCAAAGAACAACCAGAAAGCCGTCCGTTTCACCTGAAAAGCCTCGCCGATGCACTGGTTGCGGAATATGCACCGT
>JAUUNK010000130.1 GCA_030844565.1 Bacteroides ovatus | reverse complement strand
TAAAGCGTTGCGGACGGGAATCAATGCCGGAATACCTGAAAGCGTATTGCCTGACGGGAATGAGCCGGAAAGAACGCTTGCAGGCGATTATCCAAAGCATGGATAAGTTTCATTATCAGTTCCGGGGGATTCACATGGTGGTGATCGACGGGATTGCGGACTTGATAAAGGGTGCGAATGATGAAACGGAAAGTATTGCCGTGGTGGAGGAATTGTATCGGCTGGCGGGGATTTACAATACTTGTATCGTTACTATCCTGCATTTTATTCCTTCGGGGCTGAAATTGCGGGGGCATTTGGGCAGTGAGTTGCAACGAAAGGCGGCGGCTATCCTCTCGATAGAGAAAGATACTGATCCGTCGGTGTCGGTGGTGAAGGCGCTGAAAGTGCGCGACGGCAGTCCGTTGGATGTGCCTATCATGCAGTTTGCATGGGATAAAGATGTCAGGATGCACGTGTATCTGGGGGAAAAGCCGAAAGAGGAAAAGGAGAAGCGGAAAGAGGATGAACTCGTGGCAGTGGCACGGGATATTTTCGGACGGCAGGACTTTATTACTTATGTGGATTTGGCAGAACAAATTCAAGCGATACTGGACGTAAAGGAACGTACAGCGAAAAGTTATATCAAGTTCATGCGGGAGAAGGAAATCATACTGAAAGACCCGTCAAACCAAAGTTATTATATCATCGGAAATTTAAAACAGGCGAGCTTATGATACCATTGGATAAAGAAACATTCGAGGCGTATATGGAACGGTTGCTCGAACAAGTGGAAAAGGTCGTAGGCGCACTGGACAAGAAGAATAAGAAGCCGCAAAATTACCTGAATGGTGAACGGCTGTACGATAATCAGGATGTTTGTCTGTTGCTGAACATCAGCAAACGAACACTACAACGGTACAGAGACAACGGGCTGAAGTATTACACGATCTTGCATAAAACGTACTATCGTGAAAAGGATTTGCACGAGTTTATTCGTCGGTATTTTGACGGGGAGAATGTAGAAAAAGGCAAAACGAAGGAATGTAACGGAGATGAACGTATAGAGGGTGGCATGTTGTCCGATGATAAGGATGAACCTATGGAAGAAGATAAGCCGGTGGATGAAGGTAAACTCACAGAAGATGCTTAGAGAGTTATAATTTCCATATAGAAAATTCTGCCGATACCCTGACGTTATGTGCATATCCCGTACTATAGTGATGAAAGGATAAGATTCACATGTAAACTTGTGTATATAGTAGTTACAATGTTTTGGAGAAAAGGAATTTAGAGTCTAAATTTGCAAACAATAATCAGATTATGAAGTTTTATATTAGAAAATCACTAACTTTGTGAATATTATATCCATAGACAGAAAAAAAGAAAATAATATGATACTTAAAAAAATAACAATTGAAAATTTCCGTTGCTTTAAAAACTATGAGGTTGATTTAACACCAGGAATTACTGTTTTTATTGGTAAAAATGGCGCAGGAAAAACTTCTCTACTAAATGCCATTCGTTATGGATTAAGTGTCTTTTTTTCCAATGATAGCACAATGGGAGATGATTTACTTATATCAGGTAATCCCGATTTAAAAGTCATTTCAACATTAGCTACAGATTTTTATCGAGCCCAAAATGCGGATTTACCAGCAGTTGATTTAACAATCAACATGGAAGCTGAATTTAATGATATACCTTTGAATTGGGAATACTATAAGCGTTCTACATCAGGTGCTTCGTTATTCGTTTCCAAGTATCAACAAGCATATCGTACACTTATGGCAGAATATCATAATAGCGACCAACTTCCACTGTTTGTTTTCTATTCTGATTCATTTCCACATATAGATACAAGAACCAGCGATTTTGCAAAAAAAGCTATTAAGGAACAAGGATATATTATCAGGAATTTTGCTTATTACAAATGGAATTCAGAAGTATCATGTACATCTATCTGGCAAAATAGATTCATTAATTCCATGCTAAAACAAATTTCCCTTAATGATAGTGACCCGTTAAATTCTAAGGAAGTAGAATATATAAAAAATAAATTGCGCACTTTTTCTGAACCTATCAATTCTGCGTTAGAAGAAAAGGATGATTTTGAAATAAAAGATTTCTTTCCGGTTGTAGATGATAAGACGCTATCATTATATCTGCGATTAAAAAATGAACGGGACGTTATCTTTGATAATTTACCTGCTGGATATAAAAGACTATACTCCATTGCTTTTGATTTGGCTTATAGATTATATATTTTACGGAAAACAAACGAGGAAGACCCAAAAGGTATTGCCATAATTGATGAAATAGACCTCCATTTACATCCTTCTTTGGAACAAGAAGTGTTAGCTCGTCTGAAAAAAACATTTCCAAGTATTCAATTTATTGTATCTACACATTCTCCAATGGTACTCTCCAATCTTAAAGTCAAAGATACGGGAAATATGATTTATAGAATGCAGGCAGACGAAGATACACCAAATGCATTGCCTAATTTATATGGCGTGGATTATTCTGCTGCTGTTTATGATTTTATGGGAACTCCTTATGCAGACAATGAGGTTAAAGAAGAAATAGAAGCCATCTTAAGGCTTTCAAGAAGAGGTAAGCCGGAATTAGTAGAAAAAAGGAAAGAAGAACTTAAATCTATGGTTTCGGAGGAACAATACATAAATATTATCTCTAAAATAAACTCTCAACTGGCAGAGGACAAATACTAATAAAGAATATGCAATTTATCAATAAATTCAAATATAAGAGGAAAGGACACCGAATTATCAAGGCTTTCATTAAAGATAAGTGGAACAATGATATTCAAAGATATGTAAATTTAAACTACAACGAACTTAAAAGAATTAAAGCGTTTAAGTATTTACTGCTCAAAGAACAACAAGGATTTTGTTGTTATTGCATGAGAAAAATTCCTTTTAATGAGGTGACTTTAGAACATGTAATGCCACATCATTTAGAGGACAAAAAGCGTAAGGAAGAGGTAAAATATTTCTTTAATTCTGGAAAACTTCTGTTATTGCCTTATACAAAGGGCTTTGGGAGAATTACCCATTTTTTAGGTAATGACTTGGCAACAGTGCTATATACTGCGTTCTGCCTTGATTTGCTATTCAAGCAACTCGTTGGATACAAATGTACGAAAGATATTGGAACAATAATACAAAAAAGAGAAAAAGCTAGTACCCTTTTGTGAGTACCAGCCTTTTTCTTTAAATATTTTAAATATTATCTAAGTTCCAAATTTCTTTAGCTGCTTGAACAATTTTATTAAATCGTTTTTCTATGCTTGTTTTGTCCCAAACAGGATTATCCTTGTCCGCTACAAATTCAATGACTTCTTTCTGCTGGTTCAATAAATTGTCTTTACCATAAACTTGTAATTTCTGTGGGAAAGAACGGTTTCCTAATGAGCTATTTTGACTTCCTGCCATCAACATTAAATTACCTACACAATTTAACCATTCCCCGGAAACAATACCCTCACTTGGATTTTCATTGTCTTCATAGACACCATAGCCATTTTCTAAGGGATTAGGCTGTGTCTGTGGCGCAATATGTTCTATGCTTTCGTTAGATATGACATCTCCAAAAGATATTTTGGGAGTGGGATAATTGTTATTACATAAATACTGTTCATATCTCCACAATAAGTAATTATCTACGCGATTTCCATAAAACCAACCGCTTTTTAAATGATTGTACATTTCTGTATCACTCCAATATCCCCACCACCAGTCATTTTTAAGTTTCCATATAATATTATCAATCATTTTATTAAAACTTGAATTGTCGCTTGCGCTCGGCAACACGTTTTGCAAGCGACTTGTTATATCAGCTCGTCCGCCTCTTATTAATGACCTAAATGTAAGATTTTCCATTAGCCTGATAAGGCGCATGAAAACATCATCATCTACATCCGACAATTTGGCTTTGATGAGTATTGGATAAGCATATGCCATATTGTTTAAGTTCTTCAAATTCGCTGTGTAAAAAGAATTGTCTTGCTCTATTTGTCGAATAAGGCAAAATGCTTTGGATAATCCATTAACAAAATATTTGATTTTTTGAACCTGTTTCTCTTGTGAAACTGCTTTTATCCATGCTTTTACCTCACGAATAACATTTTCGCTATAATAACCTTTTGTACCTACAGCTCTCCAATAATAGTTCAGAACATTATCTTCTTCCACCGTAACAAGAACTATGTTATGATAGATTTCCTCAAAAGCCTTTTCTACATAGACTATATCATCTTCATTATTTTGTGATTGATAAATCTGTAACATGAAATATGCTTTGAGTACCTCTAAATTAGTTAACCTTTTTCCTCGGTCATTTTGATAAGCAAATATCTGTGCAGCTTGTAACTTGTTTTTGACAATATAGGTCGTAATTGACGCATTTTCCAAAGAATAAGCCCATGAAAGAAGCTGTTCTATTGAGGCTTTACTTAGTTTTTCCTCAAAATAAGTCAGAGCATTATAAATCGACTTTTTTGATTTGGAAGTCAAGTCCTCTTGAGAAATATTAATATTGTGGTCTATGATTGTATCCGCAAAGAAATTATTGTCATAAGCTACGGTTATAAATTTTTGCCTTGCATGGCGTATATCTTTCAAATAATAGTCGTCAATGTCATCCATCCAATTTTTGATAGTATCGGCTTCTTTCCCGTTCATCCATTCTGTCTCTCTATGTTTCAATGTATTTATAAAAGCTCTGAAAAAGATGATGCAGGTGGTCAAACGTTGTTGTCCGTCAATTACATAAAGCGTATCCCCATCTTGCTCAAATAAGAAATGCCCCAAGTAATAATCACAAACTTCACATTCCTCCAAATCTTCTATGAACTGGATAAATTGTCTTTTCTCCCAAGCATAAGCCCTTTGGTATGCAGGGATGACGAAGCGAATGTTACGCCTTCCGAATAAGGCTTTAATGGTTGTTGATTCCATATAACAATTTTAAATGTTTAATATTTTTATAGCTATTTGAGCGCAAGCTTCTGCGTCTGCCAGCGCATGATGATGGTTTTCTAAATCATACCCGCAATATTGCGCTACAGTTTGTAATTGATGATTAGGCAGCTTCTCTGCCAAAACTTTTCTTGAAGCCTTACAAGTACAATAAAAACAATAATTTGGATAAGGCATCTTGTAGGCTTGAAAGACTGCCTTTAAGCAACTTTCGTCAAAAGGACTGTTATGTGCCACTAATGGTAAACCCTGTATAAGAGGTTCTACCTCAGACCATACTTCGGGAAAATACAAAGCTTCTTTCGTGTCATCTGCTGTCAGCCCATGTACTTGTGTATTCCAATATGAATAAAAATCAGGTATAGGATGAATAAGCCTATAAAACTTATCCACAACTTGATTGTTCCTTACAATTACAACTCCTACACTACAAACACTTGAACGGTGTTGGTTTGCTGTTTCAAAATCAATAGCCGCAAAATTCTTCATCGCTTTTTTATGTATAGAGTCAGGCAGTCAGTGGCAAATTTTCTCAATCCAATATTTAACCCTCTCTGCCACATCATCTGCTTGAACAGATGGAATTTCCTCCAGTATTACATATCCATCTTCTTGCTGTATTTTATCTTCACACCCCATCCTTTTTAATGTATTGCGCAATTTTTCTGTATCGCATTGTCGGTTGGCAAATTGCACAAGCACCTTTCCGCTTTTCTCTTTCTCTATAATGTCCATATAAGGAATACCTTCCTCTTCATTATCATATTCGCAAGCAAGCATATCCCAATACCAAATGAATGTTTTCCAATGGTCATAAGTTCCAACTTTTTCTTTCCATTCCGCAGTACGATGATGTCGGGTTAATAAATCCTTTAATTGTTCTATGCAATCAATGATATATTGCTGCAACTCTTGATTACGATTAAAGGACTCTGCAAAATCATCTTCGGGGATGCTGAAATAAGGTTCAGGTAAATATTGCCACCATAGTCCCTTACTACGTCTTCCACCTTTTTCCCATTTAATGGGTTTGGAGAAATCAGCATCTCCCAAATAAGTTGCTTGGATGTAATAATGCCCTTCATAAAATCCTAAATCAATAGTCCCCGGATTTCCGTTGTTGCTTGTAATACGCAAACTATTGCTTTGATTTAGCAAATCTTCAACTATCCAATTCTCTGCTTCCCATTTTTTGATGGCTTTTTCCCATAATGCACGATTAGGCATATCAGACGATTCCACAGATTGGGTATCTGCATTTTTTGATTGAATAGATTGATTGTCATCTTTGGTTGTCTGCGCAAAAGGATTTTGGGACAATACATTTAAATCAACAACAAGATGTTGCTTGTTATCTATTTGTTTGACATTCCCCTCTTTGGCGTTTCGATAAGCTTCTGAAAAATTGAGTAATGTTGTTTGTTTATGTTCTGAATCGAATTTAAAATCAGCACCATATAGGTCTTTTCTAAAGGCTTCAACCACGCAAAACAGATTTTCCAATAATGGCTCAGGGGTATTGCTTTTACCTCCTCCGTTGATTTCTTTGGATTCTTCCGAACAAGTGTATTCAATGATTTTCTTTACAGCGGTACTGACGGATGCTATGTAACAGGGGGAACAATGCATCGCTACATAAGAAGTTTGAAATTCCAACTGCATTTTCTCCTCATCTGAAAGACTTCCATCTTTTATAACATCATAAAGCGTTTGTAGATACTCCTGATAAATCCGCAGTTTTTCCTCAAAGACTTTTGAAGCTCTTTCTCGTTCAACATCATTGTCACTTTGTCCTCGAAGTAAAATCATAGTGATAATTGCGGTTATGATTACACCGAGAACGGCAGCAAACATTTCATACCATAGTTCTTTCTGTGTAAACAAGCGCAAATAAATAGCAAAAAAACAAGCCAATATAATCAGAACGGCTGTTATGCCTACAATTCTGTTTTGTGTTAGTTTCATATTACTCATGTGTATAAAGATAATAGAAAACCTGCCTTGAATGGTGGCGTTCGATTCCTTTCAAAGCAGGTATATCTATAATAATAGGTGATTATCGCTTATTCCAACTTCTACCTTCATTAGACGAATAATATAGCCCTTTGCTGGTTGTTGCTAAAAGGTAGCGTCCATCAGTACTCAGTTGTTGAAAAGTTCCAGCAGAAGAACCTGTATAACGAGAGTTCCAACTTCTACCTTCGTTTGTAGAATAATAAATTCCTTTTGAAGTACAAGCTAAGAGTTCACTTCCAAACTGAAACAAATCATAGAAAATTCCAGCAGAAGAACTTGTGTAACGAGAATTCCAACTCCGTCCATCATTAGTAGAATACTCGATTGTGTTTTTCTGAGTGTTAATGCGAAGCATTTCACGTCCATAATTAATTAACTGTGCCATACTATTTCCCAATGTCTACCAATACCCAGAAAAGACTTTTATAAAGCCACGAAGCGTGGGTACTGTATATCCACGTCTCTGTGATAAGGTGGTAGGAAAACCTTGGAAAAAGAAATGGGAATAACAGCCCCACGCATATACGTGGAGACCATTACGACCTCTCTTGTTTCCTGTGAATCTAAGTTTCCTGCGCTTTTATCACACAAGTAGAAGACATAACGCCTCGATATTTTCAATATGTAATGGAAAGAGTTGCCTCAATCCAATACAAAAGTATGAAAAATCCGTGATATACCATTCTACTATCACGGATTCTTTTTGATTTACAGTTTCATACTCCTATTCTGTCTTGGTTTCGGTATTCCGATAGCTTCTCTAAACTCATTCATTTTCTTTCTGAACCAGTTCACGTGTGAAACCCCGTCTATCTTGAAATCGAATCTACCGTTTTCGTCCTGTCTGATGGAACAGACGGAGTGTCGGGTATCAAAACTTCGGTTAAATTCGGAAGAATAGAGTTCGCCTTTTATCCCGACTTCCTTGAACTCGCACAGTCTTCTGATTATTCCGTCATTGAATCCCAATCGGTCACGCAGGAAGTTTATTATAGGCATCAGCTTCTCCACATACGGGAAATAGCGTCTGACAAAATCCGTAAACTCCGACAGCTTGCGGTGCTGTTGCTCGTAAGCGTTTCTTATCTCCTGTATCTGTTCGGCTTGTTGCCGTTCCCGTTGTCGGGCTTCGTCTTCAAGTTCAAGGATGCGGTCTTGCAAGTCCTCGTTCCTGCGTTCCAACGATTTCATTCTTCCACTTCCGAAAAGAGAACCCACACTGCATGCAAGGGCGGTTGCCGTATCGGTGGCTGCGCTTTTGAGCTTGTCGGTGCGGATTTCCGCTTTTACCTGTTTCAGTTCCTCCTGTGCCTCGGCTTTCTTCTCCTGTAACAGTCTGGTTTCGGTTTCAAGGGTTTCATTTTTCTTTTTCAAGTCCCGATAATACTGCATGGTGGTAGTGTGCCGTGCTTCCGAGCCCCGTACCCCACGTTGCAATCCGTATTTCGTCATCACCCTTGCGTAATTGTCGTGGTAGGCAATCAGGGTCTGACGGTTGAACAGGTCATCGGCACACAAACGGACGGAATTTGTTTTCTTGCGGTACTTGCGCTTACCGTCCGTCTGTTCTTTCTTGGCTTTGCGCCTTTCACCCGTCACGATAGGAACAACGGCTGCGTGGATGTGCGGAGTCTTCTCGTCCATGTGCAGATGGGCGGCAACCACATTGTCTTTGCCGAATGTGGCTTGCAGCCATTGGATGCTGTCGTTGCACCATTCGTCGAGCCTTCCTTTTTCCTGTATGTTCATCATGTCCTCGTGCGTACCCGACAAGACCACCCGAACGACACGGACTTGGTCGTGTGTAATTTTCCGTCTGATGCCTGCTGTGTTCAGCCTGTGGGCAATCGCTTCATCCCTGCCGTGAACGCCATCGGGGTATTCGACAAGCACCCTGTTCAGGTGTGTCCTTGCCGGGTCTGCGTTTTTAGGTATTATCTTTCTCTCTATATGGTCGGACTGCGTGGTGTCCGATGTACCCTTTGCTTTCTTTATGTCCAATGAAAAATATCCCATATTATTCCTGTTTTTGCGGTTATCATTATGTTTCTTCTTTCTGCCTGTGGCATCGGCTCACAGGGTTTATTATGCAAATGAACCATTGCTGCACTCGGCATAATCCAAACGAGTTTGGCTTCTGCTCTCGTTTGCACAGGGTTTCCAAAAGGATTTCCCTTTGGCTCGATAGGGTGTTTTTAGCGTTACGGAGTAATGCGTGAAGAAAACGCCCTATTGAGCTATGGTATTTCTGTCTAAATACCTTTGGGAAAGCGAACGTGCATATTACAGTTGAAATTCCCCTTTCTTTTTCGGTGGCTGCATCATCTGCCTTGCGGATTGGACTTGCTTCTTCTCCTTTATCGGCTCTGCCGATTGGGACAAGGGCTTACCGCACAGGTAGTCGTTCAAGTCCTTATACTCACGATAGTACATTGACTTGTCAAGCAGCCGTTCCCCAAACTTCTCTTTCAGCTTCTTGCAAGTGTTCCGTCCTGCCGTGTCGTTGTCAAGGAAACAGCCGACTTGGGTGTAGGTCTCCAATATGCTTTCCGCTTTTGCAAGATTGGAAACGGAGTTCAATATGATATAGTCCTGTGTGTCCAATCGCGGGTGTTGCGGATTGTTTTCTACTCGGATGGTAAGGAATGAAAGGTAATCCATGAACCCCTCGAACAGGTAACACATACATCGTTGTCCGCCCTGCTGTCGGATATGGGTGATGTCTTTCGGGGCGACACATCCCTTGAAGTATCTGTTGCGCACTTCATATCCTCCTGCCATGTTCGGAAAGCCGATGGCAAAATAGGGTTTGTCGGCATTCATAAACCGAAGCTCCCTGCATTCCCTTTTGGCAAGTCCGATGTTTATTCCCCTTTCTTGCAGATAGGCTATAAGAGCAGGAGAGGACAACTCACCAACCCTTAATCCCTGATAAGGCTGATTGTCGGAATGCTGTCTGCCAAAAGAGAACGATGCAGGGCGGATGTATGCTGTCCGCTCCTCTATGCGTTTCAGCAGATAGGCTACATCTTCCGAATGGTAGAGTTCCGCTGCCAATGAAATAATATTACCGCCTTTGCCGATGCCGAAGTCGTACCATTTTTCAAGCTCGGTGTTTACCTTGAACGATGCGTCCGTTTCTTCCCGTAGCGGTGATTTATACCACAGGTTCCTGCCTTGTTGCTTTACAGGCATATAGCCCAGACTTTGCAGATAGTCTGCCAGTTTGATTTGTTTTACATCTTGGATTGTCATATTACATACGGTTTTGAAGTTGATGAAAATTTGTTGATTTGATGAACTGTTGATGTAATATGTTTATATACAGACCTGTAAGCTTTCAACATCTTCTCAACAAACCGCTCGCCAAAAGAGAAATCCACAAACGGGTGTCGGTGGTCTCTCAACTTCTCTTTTGGCTTGTTGAGATTTTGTTGAGAATGTATATCGTTTATTGTCATTGTATTTATACACATATTCAACAATTCAACAGAAAAATGATAGTATTACAGGGATTCGAGTTGCTCCCTTGTGACGGTGTAGAAGCGTCCCACCCTCTTTATCGGCTCATAGTGACAACTTCTGTTGTAATTGCCCTGATAGGTGGTGTAGGTAAGCCCGTTTGGTGCAGGTGTTAGTTTCCAGCACTCCTGCACCACCTTACGCACTTGGTGCTTTTCCGCCTTTACCTGCGAGTGCACCAGCAGTACGACAAGGTCGTTAAGGCAGAATGAAACGCTATCCACATCCATTGCAACCATAATGTCAAGCAGCAGTTCCGACATCTCTATCTCCAGCCGATTGCGGTTGCTACGGATAATCTTCTGCAAGGCTTCTGTATGCAGCAATGTGGGGTTGAACCACATCCGGCTTTCCTTTTCGGTGGACAGTTTTCTGTGTTGCAGGAAATGGAGAAAGGCGGGTATCTCCGCTTTCAGCTTTTGCAGGAAGTCGGTATCATCGGACAGCAAGCGGTCTATCTTGCGTACCCAATAGCGTGTTTCCCCTGCGTCTATGATTACGGGCAGATGCTCGTTGTTGGAGCACAGCACGAATTTGGCGAAGAACGCAATCTCGTCACGGTCTTTGCCTTTGGCTTCTACCTTGTAGGAAAGTGTGGTGCTGAGGTTCTTCAACCGTTCGCTGTCCTCCCTGCGGTTGAGCAACACCTCATCCACCACGATGAGCAGTTTGCCAGCCCAATCGGAATTGAACCGGCTTCGGAAGTCCTCGTTGGTGTTAAAAGTTACATTGTTCTGAAAGAGGAGTTTCAGAAAGTTCAGGAATGTGCTTTTGCCTGTGTTGCGTTCTTCCGATACCAACAGCAGGATAGGCAACTTCTGAATCGGTTGCAGGTAGAGCAGTTGCAGATAGTCCATCCCCAACTCGTATTGTTCCCCGAAGATGTGCCGTACCAAAGATTGGATATGCGATAAATCGCCCTCCTGCGGTCGGTGGTCTATCGGTTCGTAAAGGTTAAGGAACTTACCGACCACGGAACGGTAGCCGATGTGTTCGGGTACGGTGCAGAAGCCGTCATACTTGGGAACGCTGCCGATGTAATCCTTGCCGTAATCCTGTCGCAGGGTCTCGTTGTTCCATGCGATGCGTTTCTTCACATACCCTCCGTTCAGTCTCGGTTGCTCCACAATCTTGTAGAGCGTTGTCCCGACACGGATAAATTCTTCCTTTGCCATGCCGCCATCCGATGGCGGTCTGTGGCTGTCCTGTTGTTCGATAGCTGACATAATCAAATGGTTTTAAGTTTGAAAATTACCAGCTACAAAAATATAATCAATTATCGGATAGGTTGTTATGCAAAACACGGCAGAATGGTGACAAATAGCCCCCGAAACAAAAACTTTCAATGGTTTGGGGCAGGAAACGGGTTGTGCAAACGGAAAAACTCCCGAAAAGCAAATGTCGGATTACGCTTTTCGGGAGAAAAAATCAGAGCGTCTGTCGTTCTGTCGTACTGACTTAATGAATTACTGACTTACCGAGTGAATAATGTCAGGCATTCAGCTACGAGAAGTATTCGGATTTGGATATACCGTTGGTATTCAGCGAGAAGAAGATGCTTGTTTTCTCTTTTCGCAGGTACAGTCTTTCAAGAACGGCATTGCGTACCCGTTCCGCTCCGAATGTGCCGATATGGAAAGCGAGGGTAACTATCGCTTCAAGGTTGTAAACCTCCATACTGCAATTATCGGATACCCGTATGCTTCGCCTTATCCCGTATTCCCTTAAAACTCCGCTCTTGCAAAGAGCCTTCAGCCCTGCACGGAATGTCGGGGCGGTTACTCCGAACAGGTCGCAAAGTTCCCATTCGCTCATGGCGGTTGCGCTAATGTCGGTCGGCAAGGTGATGTTGCCGTTGCCGTCCGTTGTGATGATGCTTCGTTTCCTGGCTATGCTTGGTTATGGGGTTACACTTCCGAACGATGCGTTCAGCTTGTTGCCGAACGTCGTCAGGTCATTGTCAAGTTTCTGTGTGGTTATCTTCGCATAGATTTGAGTCGTGACAATGTTCGTGTGTCCCAGAACACGGCTCACGCTTTCAATGGGCATCCCCTTGCTAAGAGCCAGTGTTCCAAACGTATGACGTGCGCAATGGTAGGAGATTTGCTTCTCTATACCGCATTCCGCCATTACCTTTTTCAGTTGTTTGCACATCGTCCAATAGTTGATTTTCCCGAAAACCAGCTTGTCTTCCGACAGATACTTGTACCGTTCGATTATCTGCAAGGGAATATCCAGCAACTTCACTTGGAACGGGACATTTGTCTTGTGCCGTTTCGACAATATCCATTTCTCACCGTTCACCTCCACTATTTCATCCGTTGAGAGTTCTTTCATATCCACGAAAGACAAGGCGGTGAAGCAGGCGAAAATGAACAGGTCTCGCACCAATGCGAGGGTGGGGTTGTCAAACTCGTGCGCCATGATTCTTTTGATTTCGTCCTCTGTCAGATACTCCCGTTCCTTAACATTCGGGCTGATATGGAACTGCGCAAACGGATTTCTCGGTATCAGTCCGTTATAGTGCGCACGCATGACCACGCCTTTCAGCCACATGCAGTTCAGCCAGATGGTGGCGTTTTTCAGTCCCCGTTCAGCCGTAAGATAAGCCGCAAACTCCTTGATGAAGTCGGGTGTAAGTTCCAGCATGGACATATCCGTCCGTCTGTAGAATGACTTGATAAAGGCTGCGACATAGTTCCTTGCCCTTACCATGACCTTGTATGTGCCGATGCTGCGATCTTTGCCGACACGTTTCAGGAAGTTGGCGCAATCCTTGTCAAAAGCCTTTATCAGTGTCTCATACTCGCTTCCTACCCCTTGGTAGGCATTGCGCACCATTTCAGCCGTTACGTATGCCTCTCGGTCGGATATGCGCTGATAGTGCTTGATGATTTGCGCCTTGATGTTGTCCAATGCCAGATTGATGTTCCGTGCTTCGGCACTCTTGCCTTTGGCTCGGTTGCCTTTCGCATCCCAAAGGGTTTTCGGGATGGTCTGCTTGCAACTGAACTGCGCCACAGTACCGTTGATTGTCACTCGTCCCATGATGGGGACAATACCGTCTTTCTCCTTGCTGCCGTTCACGTAGAACAGCACTTTGAATGTAC
>JAUUNK010000129.1 GCA_030844565.1 Bacteroides ovatus | reverse complement strand
CCCCTAAGCTTTTCAGCAACCTGTATGACGCCACTCCTACTTCAGGATAAATGGCATTGATGTAACAGGGAATAAATAAACCTACCTTCATATTTTATATATATATATATGCTCCCCACCTTCCCTAAAGGATAACAGGCAGAGAGAGAACTATCGAATATCTATTAGTTTGTGCATCTGCAAGCTGAGCCTCCAACGAGGGTGCTGCATCACGCACTCCACCGTTTCACGTATGTTAGTACAAGAACACGGCTGAAGGAAAAAATGTTCGGCAGGAAAATGCTCATAAACAGCTATATCCTGACCCTCATAGACAACTTTTACTTCGTTCATCTGCGCCAGAGCCAATGTTGTGCCTTGCTTCGGAGAGCAGGTCACCCAGTCGATAGCGGCAGGAAGAGGATGGGTTCCATTGGTTTCGATTGAGATGTATTTTCCCGTTTGGTGCAGAAGGTCGATAAAGGCGTCGTCAATCCATAAGGAAGGCTCTCCGCCTGTGAGTATAACCATCTTCGCAGGATACTTCATCACTTCGTCCCTTATTTCTTCATCCGTCATCAAGACACCTTCTTCATGGCGCGTGTCGCAAAAGCCACACTTCAGATTACACCCCGAGAAACGAATAAATATTGCCGGAGTTCCTGTATGATAACCCTCTCCCTGTAAACTATAGAAGATTTCGTTAATCTTTCTCATAAATCACTATGTTCGATTCTGATTCCTGGACTTCTACTTTATAACACTGGGGGATTTGTTTGCACACCCAACGCGCTATGTTTTCTGCTGTAGGGTTGAAAGGAAGCACTTCATTGAGATTATGATGGTCGAGCTTTTCCATCACTATCTCTTTTATCCGGCTAAAATCAACTACCATTCCCTCTGAGTTGAGCCTTGCCGAACGGCAATAAACCGTTATTATCCAGTTGTGACCATGAAGACTGGCGCATTTACTACGATAAGGAAGTACCAGTTTATGAGCAGCCGACACTTCCATGCGTTTAATTACTGTAAACATCGTTTCTTTATATCTATTATTAATATGGTACATACATCTAATGTCACCTCGATGTGCGTACAAAGATACTACAAATTACGCCTTTCTTTCTGCGGGAATGGTTATTTTTCTTATTTTTGCCCCATGAAAACTCTCTATATCACTCTAGGAACTGTTTCGCTGGCGCTTGGCATCCTTGGCATTTTCCTGCCGTTATTGCCTACCACTCCCTTTCTTTTACTCACCGCTGCATTGTATTTCAAAGGGTCGCCGCGTTTGTACCAATGGCTACTAAATCACAAATATCTAGGGCCTTATATCCGTAACTTCCGCGAGAATAAAGCTATCCCCCTGCGGGCGAAGGTTATTTCTTTGCTACTGATGTGGGGGACGATGCTTTATTGCATTTTTTTTCTGATTCCTTTGGTGTGGGTAAATATCCTGCTTTTCCTGATTGCAGCAGGAGTAACCTATCACATCTTGTCTTTTAAAACTCTCAAGTGATAGAGAGAGAGGTGCATAAACTTATTCTTCGCGTTGGAGAGCAGATATGGTATTCTTTACCCTTGCCGCCGTTGTCACATCCCGTTCATATTCCTGAATATGGACTGTTCCGCCCATTGACACGGCTTCATTCCTATATTTCATGCCGCTATGTATGCTTTCGCGGGCTGAAAAATGAAATTCATTTATTCCCGTTTCGCGAGCAATATGGGCTATATTCGATTCATTCACTCCACAACCAGCCAAAAGGATGATTCGCCCCGCTGCCTGTTCCTGTAACTCTTTCAACAAAGATATTCCTTTTTCGGCAGTCCCTTGCTGGCCGGAAGTCAATATTCTGTGGCATCCCAAGTCGATAATCTGTTCCAAGGCTTCCTTAGGAGAACGACATACATCAAAGGCACGATGGAAGGTGACCGACATGCCCTCGGAAGCCGCCATTAATTCTTTCATCGCTTCGATGTCAATGTCTCCCCTTTCTGTCAAGCAGCCGAATACTACTCCGTCCGCCCCTACCCGACGGGCTATCTCTATGTCCTTCAGCATCGTCTTTACTTCTACCGGAGAATAAAGAAAATCTCCTCCGCGGGGACGGATAATGACATGTAACTTAATGTTCAGTAACTCTCTCGCCATCGACATCTCTCCATACGAAGGAGTGGTTCCGCCTTCGGGAATGCCGGCACAAAGCTCTACGCGGTGAGCTCCTCCGTCTTGTGCCGCCAGGCAGCTTTCGACCGAATTGGCACAGATTTCAAATTGATAATGTTTCATGTTTCAAAAAAGGTACTAAAAAAGGGCGAATTACTCCGCCCTTCATATTTCTCATTATTATAGTGTAGTTTCTTCTAAATAAGGGACTGGCAAAGCCTTTATTTGGCAAAGCTTACTGCCCGTGTTTCACGGATAACGGTAATCTTCACTTGTCCCGGATAAGTCATTTCATCCTGTATCTTCTTAGCTATCTCGCCAGAGAGAGATTCTGTCTGTTTGTCGTCAATCTTATCTGCACCTACGATGACACGCAACTCGCGACCCGCTTGGATAGCGTACGTCTTCGTCACTCCCGGATAGGACATAGCCAATTGCTCCAAGTCGTTGAGACGCTTTATATAAGCTTCTACAATCTCACGGCGTGCACCCGGACGTGCTCCGGAGATAGCATCACATACCTGAACGATAGGTGCCAGTAAGCTGGTCATTTCAGTTTCGTCGTGGTGGGCTCCGATAGCATTGCAAATCTCTGGTTTTTCCTTATATTTCTCTGCCAATTTCATACCCAACAATGCGTGCGGCAATTCAGGTTCTTCATCAGGCACTTTACCAATATCGTGTAACAATCCGGCACGTTTGGCTTTCTTCGGATTCAATCCCAGCTCAGAGGCCATCACAGCACAAAGGTTGGCTGTTTCCCGGGCATGCTGCAACAAATTCTGCCCATAAGAAGAACGATACTTCATCTTACCAATGATACGGATAAGCTCCGGATGCAACCCATGAATACCCAGGTCGATAGTAGTACGCTTACCGGTTTCAATAATTTCTTCTTCTACCTGCTTACGCACCTTTGTTACTACCTCTTCAATACGTCCCGGATGGATACGTCCGTCAGTCACCAACTGATGCAAAGCCAAACGGGCTATTTCACGGCGTACAGGGTCGAAAGCAGAAAGCACAATAGCTTCGGGAGTATCGTCTACCACAATTTCCACTCCTGTGGCAGCCTCCAAGGCACGGATGTTACGTCCTTCACGACCAATGATGCGTCCCTTAATTTCATCTGTATCGATGTGGAACACTGTTACAGAGTTTTCGATAGCCGTTTCTGTAGCCACCCGTTGGATAGATTGAATCACAATACGTTTTGCTTCTTTGCTGGCAGTCAGCTTGGCATCGTCCATAATATCGTTAATGTAAGACTGTGCCTGCGTTTTAGCTTCTTCTTTCAATGATTCTACCAGGCGCTCTTTCGCTTCCTCGGCAGACAACCCGGAAAGGGCTTCGAGTTTCTCTCTCTCCAAGTGTTGCAAGCGGTCGAGCTCTTCTTTCTTTTTGTCGATAATCACTAATTGTGCTTCAAGGTTTTCTTTCACCGCCTCCGCTTCTGCCTTCTTGCGTTGAATTTCTTCCTGACGCTGGCCAAGTACCATCTCGCGTTGTTTGAGTTTGTTTTCCGCTTGCTGAATCTTTTGATTTCGCAAAGCTACTTCTTTTTCGAGATCCGCTTTCTTGTTCAGGAACTTTTCCTTTACTTCCAGCAACTTGTTTTTCTTAATCACTTCCGCTTCTGTCTCGGCTTCTTTGAGAACATTCTCGTATCTGGATTTCAACGCATACCGAAAGAATACGTATGATACAATTCCACCTACGATGAAGCAAGCAATGGATGCTACTATTGTTACTAACATTGTAATTTAATTTAATAATATAAATAAAAACGCACTGCCAGAACTCCGCTTTTCCGCGGACAATTCTGCACAGTGCGTGGATTTTTTCTCTTTTGCCGGTATCTGTCGAAAAACACTACTATCCCTGTGTGAAGTATTCTTCCAACATTTCCGTCAATTCCTTTATTTTTTGGGTATAAGGCGCCGTGTCATTTTGCTGCTTTAGTTGTAAGCCTTCTAAAGAAAACTTATATGCCACCATGACCAGTAGTTTTTCTTTCTCTACATTTGGCCATTTTTCCTTGTACTCATTTAAAATATCATTGACCCGTTTAGCAGCGGCTCTTACTATCTCTTCGTCTTTAGGATCTATCCATACCGGGTAAGTGCCATCTGCCATTGACAGATTCCATCTTTTCTTATCGCTCATACATCTTCTTATTTACTCATTCAATAAAGCGATGCATTTATCGACCTCACGCACTAATTTGGACAATCGCAGTTTCGTATCTTTCACGTCACTGCCGTTAAGGCTGATTGTCATAGCTGTTTTTAGGTTTGTGTAGTTGATTTCCAGTTCTTTATATTCAGTCAATAGCTTTTCATATTTCTGTTCTTCCACCTCGAGAAGTAGCTTAAGTCGTACATTCTCCCGTTTCACTTCATCGTGCAAAAGAATCAGTTGCCGTACTCTCGCATCAAAGTTATCTAATAACTGTTTTTCTTCTTTTGTCATTACTACACCAAAATTGTACACAAAAATACGATTAACTCTGATATTACAAAAACTTTTCGGAGAAAATTCCTTGCTTTATCGGAAAATAGTTATTTATGAGTATCATTTAAAGAAATAACAGACCAGTTTTATAACCCATGAATCACTTTCATCAGTTGTTCGCCCAAGCCAATAGTGTAGCCTTGCGAAACAAAGACTACCCGATTGAAAGTATCAGCTATGATAAACATAGGAAGTACCGTTTTATTGGGGAGTTTCATAGATCCGGCAATTTGCTTTTGAATGCTATTGTCAACGTCAATACCATAAGCAATGGTAGAAGGTAATCCGGGAAACTCTGAAGAACGAAATTTCTTATACTGCTCTTCAGAGGGGAAAAGAAGCACTATCTTGCGTCCCCACTTTTCAAACTCATTGCCCAAAGCAGCAATATCTCTCAAAGCATGGTTAGTAGGCTCTTGTCCCACACCCAATACACCGACTATAAAGTAACCGCGTCCACAGGTCTGGAGAAGGCTTTGCATCGTTGCCCCCTCATCTCCCGCAACAGTAGTAATTCCACAACTGGCACTGCTTGTGTCTGTCTTACCATCTACCGGGCAGTATAGTGACTCGGAATTGAAATTGCCAATAACCTGCACTTGATCTTTGCTTTCACGCATTACCAATTCTATAGTAGTTGTCTTTCCCGGTTCCACAGTGAAAAAGGTGACATTAGAAAGTACACCACCACTTGCCAATCGGGTTCCCGTTACCATCATATAATATCCGGCATCCAGAGCAGTTCCCTTTTCAAGCAGATTTTTCCATGTAGTGCCTCCTCCCATATCAATATCGCCTTCGTTGTAACTGAGTAAACGGAAGGTTCCTTTATCAAACCGTGAAATGGTAAAATG
This sequence comes from Bacteroides ovatus, assembly GCA_030844565.1. Classification (GTDB taxonomy): domain Bacteria; phylum Bacteroidota; class Bacteroidia; order Bacteroidales; family Bacteroidaceae; genus Bacteroides; species Bacteroides ovatus_A. The sequence continues at coordinate 8,127 of JAUUNK010000129.1, read as the reverse complement.
AGAATAATATTTTGGATCCTCCAAAGAAGGAACAGCTCGGTAGGTAGCCTTCAGTATCCCCTTGGCAGGAATTTGTGGAGTACTTTCTTCAAACAACACATCAAATGTATTGCCTTCATGCGTATACATCACTTTACCTGTCACTTCGTCTATCCAAGCATTGATTCCCAAACTTTTAGCTAAAGCTACAAAGAAAATATCACGCGAATGAGCATCCGCTACCCGGGCTTTCCACACTCCCTCCGGGGAAATAGAAATGTGCTGGGAGTTATTCTCATTATCTATCTTTATATTCTCTCTACACCATGCCACTAACTTTTCGGGTGTCTGCTTAAAGGCCTTTGCTTCTTCTCCATCGTGAGGCAAAGCTTTAAAAAAGAAAGAAGAGTAAGGTGTCAACATCTCGTTTGCAATGCGTGGATTGGAAAGTCCTGCTTGATAATGGTCTTTGAGAACAGGCAGGGAAATGTCTCTTAAATCCTTTTGAGTCAAATGCTCCAGTAACTCGTTGGCACGGGAGATTCCCTGTTCTCCGGCAGCAAAAGTATAGAAATCGATCAACGTTTGCCAGTTCCCCCTGGAAGCGAGGAGATATTTAATGACGGAAGAAGAGTCTTTTCCCTCAGTCTTCCACTTCCCAGCCCATTGCTTTGCTTTTTCTTCGGTCATCATGGTGGCTACGTAAGCATTACGAATCGAATCTTCTTTCGCTAGCCTGCGGTCATTCTCCGCCCGTTGTTCTGTAGTCACCTCCGGAAGATTGGCTCCTTCGGCTGGAGGGATAATGTCCAGCGGTAAAGAATATGTTTCTCCTTCTTTTTTATCCATAACAACAGACAGCTTATTCTCTTTGCCAAAAGATAGTTTAGCATAACCAAACCGCCCATCTTTAGAGACCCACACCAACATATCCCCCTTTCCTGCTGTAAGGAAAGCTTGTCCACCTGCATCGGTATATTTAGTGGCTACGGTATAGAACTCAGCATAATTATAAATCTTGAATTCTACTTTAGCACCTTCCACAGGTTGCCCATTTTCATCAGTCACCATTACAGTAGCTTGCGCTGTAGGTGCATAATTATCAATCACATTAATTTCAGTATAGTTCGGGGTTTGCAACATCACCTCTTCCGGCCCGCTATACCGTCCGAATACTTTCGTATGCATCAGCATTCCCCGACTGGCAGGAGCATTAAACCACCCTAAGTTTAGTACAGGTTCGGGTTCGCAAGCTCCAAAGAAATACCATTTTCCATCTGCCCATGCTTCCACCCATGCATGATTATCATCTGTATGGGCCCAACGGGGAGTATACACCTGCCGAGCCGGTATCCCTACCGACCGAAGTGCCGCTACGGTAAAAGTTGATTCTTCTCCACAACGTCCATAGGCTGTCTTCATAGAAGCTAGCGGCGAACTGGTACGGGCATCGCTCGGTCGGTACACAACCTTTTCATGACACCAATGATTCACTTCCAAGATAGCTTCTTTCATAGATAACCCTTTCACACGGTCTTTCAATTCTTCGTAAAAGACACGACGCGAATCGTCCAGATTCTCATTGTTCACACGTATAGGAAGTACAAAATGGCGGAATATATCATCTGGAATCTCCTTTCCCCAAGCCATCTCAAGACGGGCTTTCTCCGACAAGCGTATGTTTTCCAGATAATATTCACCAGAATAGTCCGTCACGTCACCGATAGGCATATAAGCATAGAGAAACATAAGTGCTTCTCTCTCTGGCACAGACAATTGCCCGGAATCAAAAATAGTAAAAAGCTCTCCTTGAGGAAGAGCGAGACGCTTCTTTGCAAAATCTTGTGCTACCTGTTCCCGATAACTTTCATCTTTCAAAAAATGAGACCCACTACAAGAAAATAATGCTATGGACAGCATGAAAACTACAATAGAACGCAAGGATGTTTTCATAATTATATTATTAATAAGGTATATCTTGGCTACAAATGTACAACTATTATTTTGTTGTAAACCTTAGGAAAAGGCAAAAAGTGAAGCTTTATAAAAAGAAAATCCAGCTACGAAAGAGATTTTTTATGTTATATAGCATACTTATCAGAAACTTTTCGTATCTTTGCAGCGTTCAAAGTAAGAAACAAAGATGTAAAACCCGCTTTCCAAAAGGTGGAAAGCACAAAAAGAGGAGACAAATTATGAAAAAGAAAGTAAATGAACAAATCATGATGTTACAGTATCGCATTCAACGTTATCAAGCAATGGGAAATGGTACAATGTGTCAGGCCTTAAACGGAAAACTCCAAAAACTGCTTTCAAAGCAGGTTGCCATGTAAAAAACAACTCTTAATATAATTATGAATAGAAGCGAGGAACCTCTAAAGTTTCCCCGCTTTTATTTTATCCATACGTTTTGTTACTTTAAAAGAATGACATCCCTATTCCCAATCACTGAATTTAAAACTAAGTTGTTCCCACACTCCACGACGTACCTCAGTTTCTTCTTTGGGATGAGACACAGATAGACCTATGAGGCGAATGGGATGATGTTCATAATCTACTTCCTTCAGTAATTGTTTGGCAAGAGGCAGCACTTTATCTAATGTAGTCAATTCCTGCGTCTGGGTAATGCTGCGGGTAATCTGAGTGAAATCATGAAACTTAATCTTTAACGTCAGTGTATTTCCCTTAAACGCTTTTTGCTGCAAACGCTCGATAAGCTCCACTGCCACATGGTATAACTCAATGATGACCGAAGAACGAGCAGAAATATCCCTTTCAAGCGTCCGTTCACAACCAATAGATTTCCGTACACGTTCAGCTTCAACAGGGCGCAAGTCGATACCCCGTGCAAAATCATAATACAGTTGACCTACCTTTCCAAACTGCTGGGTTAACATTTCTTCTGAACATTCCCTCAATTGCAACCCCGTATGGATCCCCAAGGCATGCATACGCTTAGCAGTCACTGGTCCCACTCCCCAGAAGGACTCTATTGGCAATTGTGCTATAAAATCTAAAGCCTGGTCGGGATGAATGGTACACAACCCGTCCGGTTTTCGGTAGTCAGAAGCAATTTTGGCAAGAAACTTATTATAAGATACACCGGCAGAAGCCACCAGATGGAGCTCATCCCGTATCCGTTGTTTTATCTGTTGTGCTATTTCAACCGCCAATGATATATCCGGTTTGTTTTCTGTCACATCCAAAAAAGCTTCGTCCAGCGAAAGAGGTTCGATTATATCAGTATAATCGTGAAAAATCTCATGAATTTGCTGTGACACAGCTTTATAAACATCCCTCCGTCCTTCTACAAAAATCAGTTCAGGACAAAGCCGTTTCGCCTTTTGCGAAGGCATCGCTGACCGGACACCATAGCGCCGTGCCTCATAACTAGCAGCAGCCACAACACCGCGCTCTTCTGCATGTCCTACAGCCAAAGGTTTACCCCGCAATTCCGGACGGTCTCTTTGCTCCACCGAAGCATAAAAGGCGTCCATATCAATATGTATGATTTTACGTTCAGTCATCTCTCATTAGTAGGGGCAAATATATAAAATCCGCCAACTCCCTGCAAACGAAGCTACAAGTTATTCAGAAACTTGGTGGGGGCTTCACCATAGTTCTTTTTAAAGACTTCACTAAAATATTTAGAATCTCCAAAACCTGTAATATCCGCAATTTCTGCTATTGTATACTTCCCGGTCAGTAACAAATCCAACGATTTCTTCATCCTCGCCATACGTATATAAGAGGAAGGAGCCATACGGGTGAATTTCCGGAACCGATTGTACATGGTAGAGCGGCTCATACTCATCATCGTATTAAGCTTGTCCACCCCAAAGCTCACGTCCGACATATTCTCCTCAATAAGCCGGTCCACTTTCTCCATAAATTCTTTCTCTTCGGCAGGAGATATTTTTTCCTGATCCAAGTCCCAATCCTCTTCTTCTTTGCCCACAAGCATACTCAAATACTTTTTCTTTAATATTTCCCGATTGGTTATCAGGTTATCAATTTCTATCTTTAGCAAAGAGATATTGAAAGGCATAACGAAACAATAATCAGCCACACGATAGCAATCGTCATCTTCCTCTGCAGGCGTCATAAACAAGATAATGGGAACATGAGCTATTTTTTTATTTGTCTTCACATACGTACAAAGCTCTTTCCCGTCCAACTCAGGCAATGACGCATTAGAAACTATTATATGGGGAGGCTTTTCCTCCACACTCTCCAGTGCGGACTCGCCATCGGGACAAGTTTCCACCATATAATTATTTTCTAAAGCAGATACTAAGCAAGCTCTCAACTCTTCGTTTTCCTCTACCACCAAAACAATTCTCTTACCCGTATCGGCTTTCATATCTTCTGCAGGGCTATCCGGCATATCCACCGTTATGCTTTCCGACATAACACTTTCTACCTGCGGAATACTCTTTTCTGATTTCAAAACTATAGGGAAGCTTAACGTCACCGAAACCTTTTTTTCTCTTTTCCGGTGAACCACCAACTTCCCTTTATGCAAGCGTACCAACTCTTTTATCAACGACCATCCGATGACATGAGCGGAATTCCTAGTAAACTGCTGACTAAAATAAAAACCTTTCTTCTCCTGGTTGCCACTCTCCCTTGCCTCCCATATTATTTTCCAATATCCATCCGCACAGCAGGCCGACACTAATAAATCTTCTTGGGGATCCATATGTTCAATAAACAGGCAGAAGAGCCCTCTCAACACAGAATTCATGCTTCCCCGATGGAGCCACACGCTCACAAAGCCGGGTTCTTCCTTCCAGCATAAACGGATTTTCTTCTTTTGCGCCAAAGGTTTCATGTCTTCTACCACACTTTTTAAATACCCGGACAGTTCATACTCCCTAAAAGCATATTCTCCTTTTCCCGAAGAAGTACTTTCTATTTCCGCCACGTCCGCCAGGACATGGTCTACTTCCTCCACCTGGTGCAAAACGTTGCGAAGCGTTTCGGAAGAAGACTCCTCATATAAATTTTCTAAAGGAGCCTTTATCATCTCCAACGGAGTAGATATACTATGAATGGTATTTATAAACATTTTTATCTTTTCTCTCGAAAGATTACGCTCACGCCACACCAGTAATGCACGCATTACCAAAGTACCCAACATCAACAACACTAATCCATAGAAAAGAAAAGCTGTGTTAGTTTTCCACCCCGGCGGAGCAATATGGATTTGCATATTTCTCTGCATAAGCGGATTACCGCTTCCCAAAGAAACCGCTCTCACGGAAAACTGATATTTACCAGGACGGAGATTAGAGAAATAGATTTTGTTTTCGGCAGTAGGAGGAGTCCAATCCATCCCATTTAGTTTCCACGTATAAGCAATATCCGAAATTTCATCATAATCAATGAAGGTAGCCGTAAAAGAGAAAGTATTCTGGTCATGTTTCAGCCGCAGTACGCTTGTTTCATTAATAGCCTTTTTCAAAGGAGAATCTTTTTTACCCGGAACCATCTCCTGATGAAAAAGGGAAAAATTATCCAAATATAGATACGCCTGTCTCTTCCGGTAAGCAGGAAAATAATTTCCATCCATTTCCAGGGCTCCTTCGGAAGTGCCCAATATATACTTTCTATTGCCTAAGGCAGCTCCCGAAGTCACCGGACCAATGGGATAAGTAAGTTGCTGGAAATGTCTTTTCTCCGGTATAAATCGAAAAAGGGCTCCGTCCGCCCCCACCAACAGTTGCCCTTTTCTCTTGGGCAAAATGGTCTCCACATTTCTAATCCGTTTATCTTGATATAAAAAGACGGCTCCCGTTATTGGCTCGTAAGCTACCACCCCCTTGCCACTAGTACCTATATATAGTATCCCAGAAGAATCCTGATATAAAGCCCGTACAGATATAGGAGTGACAGAAATAGAAACAGGTTTCACTATTCCCCTTCTTCTATCCAGGCTGTAAAGTCCTTTTTCCGTACCCAGCCACAACCGCTCTTTATCTCTCACAGCCACTGCCTTTACAGCGGGGAAATCACTATATTGTTTATCCAACAACAATTTGTCTTTCTGAATACAATAAATACCATGAATGTAATTTGCCGCACAAATCCTCCCCGAATCCAGTTCACAAAGAGAAGTAAAGAGATTAGAAGATAAACCAGAAACCACCTCCTTCCAACTATTTTTACCGGGGTCGTAAAGGCAAACACCATCATCCGTGGCAAACCATATATCTCCCTGGGAATCATATACGACAGCATTTACCCGATTATTAATCAAAGACTGTTTGTTATGCGCCAGATGCCTATACCACCTGCAACCATCTTGCAAGGCCGCATTTTTCATCCTTACCCCATCCGGATAGTCGGCAATCCATAATCTTTTGGTTTCATCTACAAAAAGGTCGGCAATCCTATTACTATTCAAAGCATAATTGTTTCCAGCATCCGCAGAAAGATAAGGTTTTATTTCCCCCTTTTCTGCATCCAGACACCGGATACCGGCTCCATCGGTAGCAATAAGAATTTCTTTTCCCTTCCATGCCCTCATACAGTTAACTTTTGCCCCTACTTCATTGCTGTTTCCTATAAAATCTATCCTTCCGTTATCCCACCCGTAAGAATACAGTCCTTTTACACCATCTGTAAAGAAAAGCTGTCGAGTCAAAGGATGATAATACATATAATTTATATGTGCACACCCCCCTCCGGACAACTCGGTAGAAAGATCCACCACGCTATATCCTCGCAGACCTACCCGAAACAAGCCTTGTGCTGAACTAAGACAATAGTATGTAGGGGTTATTTGCATCCAGCCGGAAATTTTAAGAAAAGGTTGCCCGACGACATGCACAGTAGCAGTAGGGATATGATAAGCAAAAAGCCTTTCATCATTACAAAACCAAAGATTATCTTCGGCATCCAAAGACAAAAAGCGAAAAGTATTTCCTGTGTATTTGCTGCAATCCATCAGCAATTCAAACCGGTCCATATCCGGGCGATATGTCAATAAATAACCTTCACCGGTCACTACTCCTATATTTCGTCTGCTATCGGCATAAAGCACACAATGATGCATATAACCATCCACTGCATTCCCATCTACTTGCAAAAGATACTTTTTGAGGTTCTTACCATCATATCGGTTCACACCAGAAGTGGTGAGAAACCACATAAATCCACGTACATCTTTTTGTATTTGATAGACTCTCCGATTATCGACATCTTTATTTCCTAAAATTGGTTTGCAGAGACTAGCATGGCACATCATGCTACACACCACTACAATGAAACATAGGGTATATTTCATTTCTTACTAGATTAAAATAGAGTTCTCTATTAAGTTTTTACATAGCTAAATTTGTATATAACAACAAAAAAAACGCACTTTTGTTTAGATAAAAGTGCGTTTTATTTAAAGAAATACTCAAATAAAAATGAAGTTACTCTTCTAAAATGAATATCAAATTTCAGTTTACCGAAGGTGAAGCGACATCCCCAGATACACTCCTATAAAATAAGGAATAAGCCAGATACACCAAACAAAGATACTAAATCGGTTGAAATGCGCCTTCGCTCTCGCCGATCCCCGCACATAAGTCTTTATTGCCCACGAAGCATGCACGAACATTAACAAAATGGCGATCATTCCCGTCACCGTGTGCAATTCATCGTGCAGGTGCGTCATGTGAGCAATATTTTCCATCAGAGCCGTCCCAACAGTATCGGCAACCAATCCCAACAAAAAAAACACTAAATGCCAGAACTTCAACCTCCTCTGTATACGTTCTCCCCACACCCCGATAGTATAAAATATCAGTGCAGACGTTATCACACAAATTGCTCCTATTAAATAATGTATATCTACCGGTGTAAACTCCTTCATATTAAAAAATTTATAGCCAAAAAACAATCCGGCACTCCTGATAGTTCATCCCCAACCGGCAATTCAAACAAATGCAATCTCTACTTTGCAATCCGTCAAACTTCACACTTCTATTTGTTGCTTTCTCTAAAAAAGTAAGTTTAAGCGACTTGCAGAAACCAATAAAACGACTAACTTTGTACGCGATTTAGAGAATCACGACTACGTATTTTTAATTATATCACTTAAAAAAGAGCTAATTATGACTTATTCACACGAAGTGGAACACATGTGTGTTGTAA
>JAUUNK010000430.1 GCA_030844565.1 Bacteroides ovatus | reverse complement strand
GTTGCGGCTTGGCAATGCTCCTTCACAAACCGTGGTGCGGGTCAACAGCTCGTTCGATTTCAAGGTGAGTGTACAGAAAGGAATCGACTGGGTGGAAGTCCCTTCAGCCTCGAAAGAAGAAGGCTTCTTGCTCGTATTGAAAGAGAACAAGACCGGAAATCCGCGTGCTTGCCAACTGATGGTCAGTACCAATGAGGGACGGAAGTTTTTCTATTATGTCTACCAGTATGAAGCGAGCGACCTGCTCGGAGCATGGGAGAGCAGTCAGATTTATGTGAAATGGGATAAGAAAAAGATAGATAAGGCATATTCTTTGTCGGCTACGGAGGTGACGAAAGATGCGGAAGGTGATGGCTACACTATTAAAATGTCATTAGTCGGTACTCCGGTGGTGCAGTATTTGAAAGATCCTTCGAAGGCTACGATTTCATTGCAGGCTACCTACGAGGATGGGGCTTTTGTGGTTCCTATCGGCGCAGCACAGAAAGATTTTATTCTGACGCAGGAGGTGGATGAAACAGCCAATAGCAGGACGGCTGATAATACAGCACTGGAAGAGGAGGTGGTTTTACAAACATTATACGGCTTTTCCGTAGCTGCTTCCTCCAATATTTATGCGAAAGGTAATTTCGGATTTGCTCCCCTGCTTTATCAGGATGGTTCTGTCGGGATGAGTTATCAGGATGTAACCGGTGCACCGGAGAGCGGGTGTTATCTTGCGATAGCACTATTCGACGGACAGCAATTTTCTACCGCAGCATTGAAAGACTATATTCTTTTCCCTGACATTGCGCTCTTTAAATAGTTGGAAACTTGCAACTAATGAATCAACCGGATATAACGTTTCCGGAATAGATGTATGAAGAAAAGAACTACCGTTGTGAAACGGAAGGAGAGGTTAATGACCCTCTCTTAATTTTAACTTTACATATATGACAGGCGGGGAGGACTACCCGTGTGGAGAACGGGAGTTTTTTTCCCGGGATTACCCTGCCTTTTTTATTGCCTTCGCGGGCACTACGGAAGTTCTTTTTAATGATGTAACGATATAAAATAACTCTTATATGGATAAGAAATTAAAATTAATGAATTTATTAGGTGTTTGCCTGTTCGCTGTTGTGTCTGCGTGTGCGTTGGCCTCTTGCAGCGACAATGACACAGAAAATCCGGAGGGCGAAAAACCCGGCGGAGAAAATGGAAAACCTACTCCTGAAACCGTAGAGTTTGTCAACTCCAACTTGGTATACTGGGGAGACGAAGACGGAGTGGGGACGGATCACTTTGTGCTCACTCTGTATACGGATATGGAAGTGGACGCTGCCGGTAATCCGATAGGACCGGGCAAGATAATGGCGTTCAGCCTCAATGTTCCGCCGTTTGCTCCCGGAACCACGGAGTTTCCGCTTCCTGAAAGCACCTTTGATGCGGCACCGAACGGATATACGTTTAATGAATGGACGTTCAACCTCGGATACATGAACCAGATGGATCTGCCGACCGGAAAAGTGGAAGTGCCTGGCGGTACTTTTTATGGT
>JAUUNK010000128.1 GCA_030844565.1 Bacteroides ovatus | reverse complement strand
ACCTGTAACCGGCTGATCCGTAGTCAGCTACTCTATTCAGTTGAGCTACGCGACCATTGTCTTGTTTTAACGGGTGCAAAGATACGTACTTTTCTTGAATTTGCAAATCTTCTGCGATATTTTTTGAATATAATTTATTCGATAAAACGGTAATTAAACAGTTGCCAGCCGAGCGTTAAGCCTACATTCCACTCGCCATGCGGTGAGCTATAATGATTTACATAGGCAGATATAGCTCCGAAGGGCAATTGACAAACAACGGAAATTTCTCCCAGATACTCGAACTTGGAGAAAGCTTTTCCATAGTAAGCTTTATTAATTGAGTTTCTCTCGATTGGGAAAATGGGCATGAAACCATAAAATTCTCCCCGCAAGTGAAACATTTGATTCAACCGATAGATAGGCCGGATGCCCACTCCCACAAACTGATTAGCACGGAAAGCCTCATTATAGGTAAGTTTACTATGAGGTGTGGGAGAAAATTCTCCAGCCTGCATCATTGTGGCAGTATAATTCTCAGAGAAGTTCTTAGAAGCATACAATGCTTTCAGATACCATCCCAATGTCCAATGCTCAGCCATACGATGATATTTTTCTTTCATATAGGACAATTGAAGCCAAGAATGATGCTCTTTGTTCTTCTTACTATCTGTTTTTTCTCCAGGATAATAATATTCATTTCCTACGAATATTTGCGCCATAAGAGCCTCGCGGTATCCGTGCGTAGCAAATTGCCGGGCATCCAGCGTGCTCCCATTAAAGCTGACAGAGCCTCCAAACAAATGATAGGTGCTTTTATCATATTTATCTTTATCGAAGTCAATCACCCGCTTCTGGAAGTAACGATCTTCTATCCGCCCCACGCCGACACCAAATTCTACTCGTTTGCTCGAAAGGAAAGGCAAGGCGACATATAACTTCAAAAAGCGCTCGTCTTTCTGATTAAAAGCAGGCTTATTGTGTTTGGAGAACAAGGTCTCTTTCTTAAAATAATCAAAAGTGCTTATAGAAGCAATAAAGCGGTAAGAAGTCGGCAACGTGGTAGCAAAATCAATCTTAGCCATCAACTGGGCATTGTTGTACACTTTCCCCAGTTGGCCGTCGAAAGTGAACTCTTTCGAATAATAGTTTAAGTCCTGATAACTTAATCCCAAATAAATCTGATTGGAATTGGAAGTAGATACGCTTCCACCCAGGCGCACGGCAAAGTTCTCTTTCAATTTCACCTTTAAATGCAAGTCATAAGTCTTATCATCAGGATGGTAGACTGCATGAGGAATAATTTCGGATATCATATTGTCTGATAGCAACCGAAAATATCCTTTCTTTACATCCTCATAACTAAATTCATTGTCGTCCGTAGCATGAAACTCTTTTTTGATATATGCCTGCTGCTGGCTGTTAGCTCCGTCAATAATAATATTCTTAAAACGCAGTTCGGGATAGCTGCTACGATATACAAGCCTCCTCAACCGGATATTGTCGGCATCCACCCGGCGATGAATACGTCCTTTGATAGAATCCATCAATGCCATCGTCCGGTTATATCCAATATCATGCAATTCATCCAAGCGCTCAAAGTCCATCAAGCCTACATCGTCGTATTTGAAGTTCATCACAATTCCTAAGGAATCCGGAATAGAATAATCGGTTTTCTGCATCACCATATTCTCTATCTGGCTCATCAGGTCGTTCTCTTTAGGTTTGGTAGGATTGGTGGATACTACACTTCCGATTATAATATCCGGATGGAAGTCCTCACGCATCACGTCCGTAGGAAAATTGTTGTAAATGCCCCCGTCGTAAGCTAACACGCTATCTATCTCAATAGGCTTAAACATAAACGGAAAGCTCATGGAAGCACGTACCGCATCTCCTAAATCCCCTTTCTTCATCACCAGTGCCTTCTTGTTGTATACATCTGAGGCTATGCACCGGAAGGGCACGAACAACTTGTCAAAATCTCCTTCGCACGCAGCAGTTGCACGGGCATAGAGATCCACGAATACGAGATTCATCTGAATGGGACTAATCACACTGGTAGGCAGAAACTGAGAAGTAATGTTCAAAGAATCCCGAAAGGAGAAACGTATATTGAAGAATTCGGGAGTGGGACGGTTTCTTTTGAAATAATATACATATCCTTCTTCAACTTTCCCTGAGTACCATCGCTTAAACTCATCCGACTTTAATAATTCTACCATGTCATCCGGCGAATATCCCATAGCATACAAAGAGCCGATAATGGCTCCTATGGAAGTGCCGGCAATATAATCTATCGGAATATTATTTTCTTCCAGAGCGCGGATAATACCAATATGCGTTAACCCTTTAGCGCCCCCGCCACTCAAAACGAGCCCCACCTTCTGGGCTTGGACAGTGCACGACATCAACAGGGTAAATAGCATAAGAAGAAACTTTCTCATAATTCAGTGAATGGATGGTTTGTGTTTCCAAAGCTCAAATATATGCAATAGTTTCCAATTTGCCCCTATAAGATAAAAGTTTTGTGACGAAAAAAAGAGCATTACCCGCCCGCAAAGGCGTTGGTAATGCTCTTGTGCCCGAAGCCGGGATACTACTTAAATTAACTCAAGACTTCTCTTTACAAAGTTATTAAGCGCTTCTCCCTTCAGCATATTGTTCTGAAGCAAGGCTAAATCAATGAGTTGACGGATAACCTTGTTCTGTGAAGCGTAATTTGCAAACACAGCTTCTTTTTTCTCCTTCAGCTCTGTCCATTTCTTATCTAAGTCATTCACTTCATCTTTTTCCGCAACTGGAATTTCTTCATCCTTCTTTCCTTTCTGTGCATCTTTCAGCTCGTTGCGGCGCTTATCTACGTTTTCCATTTCGGCTTTCAAGGGAGCAACTTCTGATTCGCATGCTTTTTCTTCTTCGTCCAACACTTGTTTTACCAGTTTATGGTCTGAATTAAGAACAAGATTGTACATATCCGGCATTTCCCCATAAAAGCTCATGCCTGCTTGGATGTTAGCCATTTCTTTCATACGACGCATGTATTCGCTCTGGGTAATCATCACCGGAGCATTGTTTTCTCCCAATGCTTGTGTCATTACATTGAACTCAACCTTGTCCATCTTCGGCATTTGGCTGCGGAAAGCAGTTGAAAGAGCTTCTTGCTTATCTGCTTCCAATGCAACAGCTTTCTTGTCTTCTTTTACGATGAGATGGTCGATGACATCACTGTCTACACGAGTGAAGCTCGATTTCTCAAATTTTTGTTCCAGCATGCCCACCATAGCTACATCCAATGGTCCGTCCATCAACAAGACATTGTAGCCCTTATTCTTAGCAGCTTCGATATAACTATATTGCTCATCTTTATTGTTGGCATAGAGATATACCAGTTTTCCATCTTTATCTGTTTGATTATCTTTAATCAATGTCTGATACTCTTCGAAGGTATAATGTTTGCCATCTGTGTCGGTGAAAAGGGCGAATTTCTGCGCTCTGTCGTAGAAATCCTCCTGAGTGAGCATACCATAATTGATAAATATTTTCAAGTCGTTCCATTTCTCCTCGAATTGAGCACGGTCATTCTTAAAGATAGATTGCAGACGGTCCGAAACCTTTTTAGTGATATAAGTAGAAATCTTCTTCACATTGGAATCGCTTTGCAAATAAGAACGCGAAACGTTCAAAGGAATATCGGGAGAATCGATTACCCCATGAAGCAACGTGAGGAAATCCGGAACTATACCTTCTACAGAATCAGTTACATACACCTGATTGCTGTATAGCTGTATCTTGTTGCGGTTCAGTTCGAGGTTGCTTTTCACCTTGGGGAAATAAAGGATACCTGTCAAGTGGAACGGATAATCTACATTCAGATGTATCCAGAACAACGGTTCGTCAGACATAGGATACAGTTTACTATAGAATTCTTTATAATCCTCGTCTTTCAGGTCGCTGGGCTTACGGGTCCACAGTGGGGTGGTGTCATTAATTATGTTGTCTTCGTCCGTATCCACCTGTTTGCCGTCTTTCCATTCTTTTTTCTTTCCGAAGGCGATAGGAATAGGAAGGAAGCTACAATATTTCTTCAAAAGGGAAGAAATGCGAGATTCTTCCAGGAATTCCTTGCAATCATCATCAATATATAGCACGATGTCTGTTCCACGGTCTTTCTTTTCCACATCTTCGAGGGTAAATTCAGGACTTCCATCGCAGGTCCATTTCACAGCTTGGGCATCTTCCTTATAAGACTTAGTGATGATTTCCACTTTCTTGGCAACCATAAAAGCAGAATAGAAACCAAGCCCGAAATGTCCGATAATGGCATTAGCGTCGTTCTTATATTTCTCCAGGAAATCGTTAGCGCCAGAGAAAGCAATCTGGTTGATATACTTATCAATCTCTTCGGCTGTCAGTCCGATACCATGGTCGGAGATAGTAATAGTCCCTTTATCTTTATCCAGGTTGACGTGTATGGTCAAATCTCCCAGTTCACCTTTAAACTCACCCATAGATGCCAGGGTTTTGAGTTTCTGGGTTGCATCAACTGCGTTGGATACTAATTCCCGAAGGAAAATTTCGTGGTCACTGTACAAAAACTTTTTAATGATGGGGAAAATGTTTTCTGTTGTAACCCCAATATTACCTTTTTGCATACTAACGTATATTTTTAAAAGTTATCTGATTATTACTATTTCTGCGCGAATAAAGACAAAAAAAATGCCAGACCCTCGGGTCTGACATATTGACATGATTACAAATTCGATTATTCTCGGATAATGTTCATTTCCAATTCTTCTTTCTCCTCTTTGACAGAAACCCGGATGACATCTCCCTCGTGCAAAGAAGAAGAGACGATGAGTTCGGACAATCCGTCTTCCAAATAAGTTTGAATGGCTCTTTTCAAAGGACGGGCGCCATATTGCACATCATACCCCTTGGAAGCAATGAATTGTTTTGCTTTGTCTTCGAGTACTAACTTATATCCAATCGACTCTATCCGGCTGTACAATCCCTTTAACTCAATGTCTATAATCTTGGTGATAGCATCCAGCGAGAGTTGGTCAAACGTTATAATTTCGTCTATCCGGTTAAGGAATTCGGGTGCGAAGGATTTATTCAATGCTTTCTGTATAATGCTTCGCGAGAATTCTTTATCATCCAAGCGGCTTTGAGTTGCAAAGCCTATGCCGCGACCAAAGTCTTTCAACTGGCGGGTTCCGATATTGGATGTCATGATGATAACGGTATTCTTAAAGTCTACCATTCTGCCATAGCTGTCAGTCAATCTGCCTTCGTCCATTACTTGAAGCAACAGGTTGAACACATCTGGATGCGCCTTTTCTATTTCATCAAGCAATACGATAGAATAGGGTTTGCGGCGCACTTTCTCTGTTAACTGGCCGCCTTCTTCATAACCTACATATCCCGGAGGCGCTCCTACAAGGCGTGACACAGTGAACTTCTCCATATACTCGCTCATGTCTATCCGAATGAGTGCATCGGAAGAACCGAACATATATTTGGCGAGCTCCTTGGCAAGATGGGTTTTGCCTACACCGGTGGGGCCGAGGAACATAAAGGTTCCGATTGGTTTATTCGGATCTTTCAGTCCGACACGGCTACGCAAGATAGCTTTCACCAACTTTTCGATTGCAGAATCCTGTGCTACAACCTTTGACTGGAGATCGTCTTTCATTCCGGCAAGTTTCACACCTTCAGCCTGAGCCATACGCTGCACGGGAATGCCGGACATCATAGACACTACATTAGCAATTTCTTCGGCATCTACCGTTTGACGGTTTTCTTTAAGGCTAGCTTCCCATGCCATTTTCATATCGTCCAGCTCAGCAGCAAGTTCCTTCTCCCTGTCCCGGAAGCTGGCAGCAAGCTCGAAGTTCTGTAGTCTCACCGCTTCCTGCTTGTTTTCCTTTGCTTTTTCGATAAGCCTTTCTTGCTCTTCGATTTCTTTCGGCACACTTATATTAGTAAGATGTACACGCGAACCGGATTCGTCCAAAGCATCGATGGCTTTATCAGGGAAATTGCGGTCAGTGATATACCGGTCTGTCAACTTGACACATGCTTCGAGTGCCTCGTCCGTATAATTCACATTGTGGTGGTCTTCATATTTATCCTTGATATTCTTTAAGATTTGAAGAGTTTCCTCTGCTGTAGTAGGTTCCACCATCACTTTCTGGAATCGACGTTCCAAAGCTCCGTCTTTTTCGATGTTCTTTCGGTACTCATCCAGGGTAGTGGCACCAATACATTGTATTTCTCCACGAGCCAAGGCGGGCTTTAACATGTTGGCGGCATCCATAGACCCTGCGGCAGACCCAGCTCCTACAATGGTATGAATTTCATCGATAAAGAGAATGACATTGGGATTCTTCTGCAATTCATTCAGGATGGAGCGGATACGCTCTTCAAACTGGCCGCGGTATTTAGTCCCCGCCACCACAGCAGTCATGTCCAGAGCTACCACGCGTTTGTCAAACAAGATGCGTGATACTTTCTTCTGCACAATACGTAGTGCCAGCCCTTCTACAATAGCCGATTTACCCACGCCCGGTTCACCAATCAATATTGGATTGTTCTTTTTTCGACGGCTGAGGATTTGCGCCAAACGCTCTATTTCTCTTTCACGACCGACTACCGGGTCCAATCTGCCTTCTTCAGCAGCCTTTGTCATGTCTGTACCAAAGTTGTCCAACACAGGGGTATCGTTGGTCGGTTTCTTGGAGGTAGTCTGAGTCGGGTGAGAATGTTCTTCTCCTCCTTTTCCTTGTGGAGAAGACATTTCTTCTTCGTCATCGTCATCTTCCGAAAATCCCATTCCGGCGTTAATATCCGGTTGCAGAGATAATTGTTCCGATACGTTATGGTAGTTCACGTCATTTTCTCCTAATATGGAAGCTGCCATATTTTTGCCTTCTCTCAGGATGGCAAGCAAGACATGCTCTGTATCAGCCACATTACTTTTCATTTTTCGTGCCTCAAGAATACCCATTTTCAATATCTTTGCCGCATCGTCCGACAAAGAAATATCTGCATCGGGCAACAATAATTCATCTGCTTCTACTTTCAGTTTCGTTTCAATCTGCTTCTTTATACTAGCCAAATCAGTTTTGAGTTTGGACAATATCTCGATAGCTTTTCCTTCACCTTCGCGGAGCATTCCGAGCAAAAGATGTTCCGGACCGATTTGCCTGCTTCTCAGGCGGTTCGCCTCTTCTTTGCTATAAATGATAATGTCGGAAACTCTTTGTGAGAATTGATTGTTCATACTTTTCCTTTACTTCTAAATTTTCTTCTAAGGGGTTTTATTCGCTGGCAAATATACGCATTTACTTTCATTCCACGCTGCATATTTGCTTTAATTTCATATAGCAAATGTCGTGCCAGAGTTCTTTTGGGTATATATATAATAAGGTATTAGTATTTTTCGTCATCTCTTTGCTTATCATAACTTCTTCTGCCTTCTGTTTCAGGCATTCTTGGGAAATATTGCCAAGAAGGGCTGGATAACAGCTCACAAGCATATAGTTTCCGTTCAGAACTATTTTCTGTCTTTTTGCTCTCTAAAGAAGAAAATTACTATCTTGCTATTTTGATTCTTTACCTCTATTAGAGGGGAGAAAGCCGCCTTTTATATGAATAAAAGCCATTTCGAACGAGAACAACCTCATGTTTTACATCAATCAACCGCATGTTTGGGAGTAAACATCTACATGTTTGCCTCTAAACATCCGCATGTTTACACTTAAACAAGCATAAGTCCCGGGCAAAAGTCCTATATCCCCAGGACTTTTTCTTCATAACCTGCCGTTTCAGAGAGGAAAAGTCCCCGTTTTGTTGCCTTCCAACTTTCTTTTTGTTCTAGTTGATAGCTAAAGACGGACGGGAAGAAATAGTCAAAAGATATGGCTATCCGTCTATTCATCTGTCAATAAGCTTATGTTTATTCTTATTTCTTTCCCGTGAGACAGAAGAAAACGTAAATATGGAACTTCCTGAAAAAGCCTATCGCCCCTACAATGCAATAAAATCCGTGCTCTTTTATCCCGCACTAAAACAATGCAAAGAAAGGGGCACAGGAAATACAAAATGTCAGAATGAATACATGTTCCTTCCGGCACTGCTGTTCTGAAAAAGGTTGTAAACCAGAGTTCTTAGAAAGTTTATGCAGAAAAACTTTCGTATATCACGGAAAAGTACTACTTTAGCATGGTTTTTCGTAAGCCATAAAATGTATAATTAATAATCTTTTTAAATGCTTGAACAAGATAGAATTATAAAGATTAACATTGAGGAAGAGATGAAATCATCGTACATAGACTATTCTATGTCGGTGATAGTTTCGCGTGCTCTTCCGGATGTTAGAGATGGATTTAAGCCCGTTCACCGTAGAATTTTGTACGGAATGATGGAACTAGGAAACACGTCGGACAAACCCTATAAGAAATCAGCCAGAATTGTGGGGGAAGTGCTAGGAAAATATCATCCGCACGGAGACTCTTCCGTTTATTTTGCGATGGTACGTATGGCCCAGGAGTGGGCAATGCGCTATCCGTTGGTAGATGGTCAAGGAAACTTTGGTTCGGTAGATGGGGATAGTCCTGCCGCTATGCGTTATACCGAAGCACGCCTGAACAAGTTAGGGGAAGCGATGATGGAGGACTTGTACAAAGAGACTGTAGACTTCGACCCGAACTTTGATAATACGTTGGTGGAACCGAAAGTGATGCCAACCCGTATCCCCAATCTGCTTGTGAACGGAGCTTCCGGTATCGCTGTAGGTATGGCCACTAACATGCCACCCCACAACCTTTCCGAAGTAATCGATGCATGCGACGCGTACATCGACAATCCGGAAATCACAATAGAAGAACTAATGACTTATGTCAAGGCGCCCGACTTTCCGACAGGAGGATATATTTATGGTATCAGCGGCGTGCGCGAAGCTTATCTTACAGGACGCGGACGCGTAGTGATGCGTGCCAAAGCGGAAATTGAAACAGGACAGACGCATGACAAAATCGTAGTAACCGAGATTCCTTATAATGTTAATAAGGCTGAACTTATTAAATACATCGCCGATCTTGTCAATGACAAGAAAATAGAAGGTATTGCCAACGTAAACGATGAATCCGACCGCGAAGGGATGCGTATCGTCGTAGACGTGAAACGGGATGCCAACGCCAGCGTTGTTTTGAATAAGTTGTATAAGATGACTGCCTTGCAGACTTCTTTCGGTGTGAACAACGTAGCTTTGGTTCATGGTCGTCCTAAGACACTGAACCTGAGAGAACTAATTAAATATTTCGTAGAACACCGACGGGAAGTGGTTATCCGGCGTACGCAATTCGAATTGAGAAAGGCCAAAGAACGCGCCCATATCCTCGAAGGATTGATTATCGCTTCGGATAATATTGACGAAGTAATCCGCATTATCCGTGCAGCAAAAACTCCGAACGATGCCATCACCGGATTGATGGAGCGGTTTGAGTTGACCGAAATCCAGTCGCGTGCCATCGTAGAAATGCGCCTGCGCCAGTTGACCGGACTTATGCAAGACCAGCTACACGCTGAATATGAAGAAGTAATGAAACAAATTGCTTATTTCGAGGAGATTCTTTCCAATGACGAACTTTGCCGCAAAGTCATCAAGGACGAATTGCTCGAAGTAAAAGCTAAATATGGAGACGAACGTCGCTCTGAAATCGTATATTCTTCGGAAGAATTTAATCCGGAAGATTTCTATGCAGACGATCAGATGATTATCACCATTTCGCACATGGGATATATTAAACGTACTCCTTTGACGGAATTCCGTGCTCAAAACCGAGGTGGAGTAGGTTCTAAAGGAACAGAAACACGTGACGAGGACTTCGTTGAACATATCTATCCGGCTACAATGCACAACACCATGATGTTCTTCACTCAAAAAGGTAGATGCTATTGGTTGAAAGTGTACGAAATCCCCGAAGGAACAAAAGTATCGAAGGGACGCGCCATCCAGAATCTGTTGAACATCGATTCCGATGATAGTGTGACAGCTTATCTCCGTGTGAAGAGTCTTGAGGACCAAGAATTTATTAATAGCCATTATGTGCTGTTCTGTACCAAAAAAGGCGTTATTAAAAAGACTTTATTGGAACAATATTCACGTCCGCGCCAGAACGGTGTGAATGCCATCACTATCCGCGAAGACGATAGTGTAATCGAGGTACGTATGACGAACGGTAACAACGAGATTATTATAGCTAACCGCAACGGACGTGCTATACGCTTCCATGAAGCAGCGGTGCGCGTAATGGGACGTACAGCTACAGGAGTACGCGGTATCACGCTGGATGATGATGGGCAAGACGAAGTAATCGGAATGATTTGTTTGAAAGACCTTGAAACAGAATCCGTTATGGTAGTTTCTGAACAAGGATATGGAAAACGTTCGGAAATCGAAGACTATCGCAAGACCAACCGTGGCGGTAAAGGTGTGAAGACGATGAACATTACTGACAAGACTGGTAAACTAGTGGCTATCAAGTCTGTGACAGACGAAAATGACCTGATGATTATCAATAAGTCCGGTATCACTATTCGTCTGAAAGTTGCTGATGTCCGCATCATGGGTCGTGCTACGCAAGGCGTCCGTCTTATCAATTTGGAAAAACGGAACGATCAAATCGGTTCTGTATGTAAGGTGACTACAGAAAGCCTTGAAGATGAAGTGCCTGTAGAAGAAGCTGAAGGAAATATCCCTAGCGACGAAGTAACAGACACGGCTCACAATACGGAGGTGGATGACGTTACCAATGTGGACGATGTTGATAATGAAGAAGTGGAAGAATAGACAATTATTAATAACTAATCAAACAACAATCATGAAAAGAGTATTATTTTTAATGGTTTTACTGATGACTGTTAGTTTCTCTTTTGCTCAAGTTAAGAATGTAAAAGAAGCAAAGAGCATCGCTAACGATGTAAAACCTGATTTTGGTAAAGCCGAACAACTGATTGGCGAAGCTATCAAAAATCCTGAGACAAAGGATGACGCCGCTACATGGGATGTAGCAGGTTTCATTCAAAAAAGAATCAATGAAGAACAAATGAAGAATGCTTTTTTGAAGAAACCTTATGATACACTCAAGGTATACAATAGCATCCTGAAGATGTATGAATACTACGTGAAATGCGATGATTTGGCTCAAATTCCTAACGAAAAAGGAAAGATTAAGAATAAATACAGAAAAGCCAACGCTTCTGCTATGATGGCTGAACGTCCTAACCTCATCAACGGCGGTATCCAGTATTTTAATATAGACAAGAATGCAGAAGCATTGAAATTCTTTGCAACTTATGTAGAATCTGCTACTTATCCTATTTTGGAAAGTGAAAACTTGGTAGAGAAAGATACTATTCTTCCTCAGGTGGCTTACTATGCTACACTGGCTGCTGACAGGGTAGGCGACAAGGATGCTATCATTAAATATGCTCCTTATGCACTGAAAGATAAAGAGGGCGGTAAGTTTGCTATGCAGTTGATGGCAGATGCTTACAAAGCAAAAGGCGATACTGCTAAATGGGTAGCATCTTTGGAAGAAGGTATCCTGAAATTCCCCGGCAACGACTTCTTCTTTGCTAACTTGGTTGACTATTACAGTAGCTCTAACCAGCCTTCAAAAGCTATGGAATTTGCAGACAGAATGCTTAAGCAGGATCCTAACAATAAGCTGTATCTGTATGTGAAAGCCTACTTATATCACAATATGAAGGACTATGATAACGCCATCGAATATTATAAGAAGGCTATCGCAGCAGATCCAGAATATGCGGAAGCATACTCAAACCTGGGATTGGTTCACCTGATGAAAGCGCAGGAATATGCTGATAAATCCACTACGGACATTAATGATCCTAAATATGCAGAAGCGCAGAAAGTCATCAAGAAATTCTATGAAGAAGCTAAACCTTATTATGAGAAGGCAAGAGAACTGAAACCTGATCAGAAAGATTTGTGGTTACAGGGACTTTATAGAGTTTATTATAACCTGAATATGGGTCCGGAATTCGAAGAAATTGATAAGCTGATGAAATAAATTAGGCTTTCGAATATCAATATTATATAGAGGTAGCCAGGCATTGCAATCTTATTGCTCAATGCTTGGCTACCTTTTTTATATTTAGCTTTTCTAGAAAAATAGCTTAAAGATAATATACCTCAGAGTAGGGTAAATTACCTTTAAGCTATTAAACATAATAGTGATTATTCCTCAAATATAAAGACGATATTTTCGACAGCTTGATTAGCCGTTAATAACAAGCAAAGGCGTATCTGAGTGAAAAATCATCTTATGTGCAATGCCTGGATTAAATAGACGAGCAAAGATGTTCCGTTTATAAGATGTCAATGTGATAATATCAATGTTATTAGATTTGATATATTTATCAAGTCCATTTAGGAAATCATCATTCAACACCACATCATAATGTATTTCAAGATTTGGATACTGCCTATGAAAATACTCTTTGATACCAGCCAATTTAATTTCATTCCATGTATCATGTACTTCCGCCAAATGTATCAAAGATACGGAAAATTTAAATTCTTTCCAAGCACTTATGAAGGATTCGAACGCAATCAAATCTCTTTGATCAAAGTTCGTTAAGAAAGCTATATGTTTCACTTCATCCAAGCCCTTAAAGGGAGTATTCTCGGGAATAGCTAATACAGCTGTACGACTACGGTCAATGACTTCTGCTGTTACGCTACCTATTAAATCTATATCTTTTTGATTCTTTCCTCTTGTACCCATGATAACAATCTGGGGATGGTGCTGTTTAGAGTAACGAATAATTTCTTCTTCAGGAATTCCTTCACGCAACACACATGTGTATTTCACGTCCGGGAATTCACCGGATTCTATTTTTTGTTTTATCTTGTCAGAGAGCGAATTCAAATCATTGTGTACTTTTTGCAAGACAGTTTTTACCATTTCCTCGTCTCCTAACTGGTAATTAAACACGTCTCCATACGGCAAAGAAGAAGCATAAATGGGCGTAAAATACACATGCAATATGATAACTTCTGCCCCATTCTTCTGTGCCAACTTTAACCCGAATTCACAGGCTCTGATTGAATAATCGGAAAAATCTACAGGGATAAGAATTTTATTAGATTTCTCTTCTAATTCAGGGTCTTTCTCTCCTACTATACTTTCCGACAGCCACACTGAGCTTTCTGTAATTTTAAGAGCACGAGGTAAATCACTTTCTTTAATGCGCAGACGAACTCCGGAGGACACCACCGGTTGTATTTGATTCACGTTATGGATATAGGTTTCTATACCCTCATTTTCAAGTACATTCTTTAATATCTGGGCTTTGGCATACGTCAATATAGCCAGAGTAACTAATTTATCTTCCATAATATGTTATTGATTATAAGTTAGGGTAACAAATAAAAAATCCCAATTGTTTTCTACACAACTGGGATTCTGTCTATATCTATTTAAACTTGCGCAGGTTCGGTAGCCTGTTCTTTATGCATATTTATATTTAGTTCATCTAATATCTTTAACGCCCGGTCAAGCACAGTCGTATCATCTAACATGACCAATCCGCCGTCGGGACCGGGCTCGAGATGTATTCCGACGCTTTTCCCTTCTTTAAAATTATGTCCTCCAAAGAAGTTACGTACTGTATCCACATGCAGACCTAATTCGTCTGCTATTCTATGCATGCTACCGCTTGGCAATGAATCTTTAATTCTACGAAGTTCATTAAATGTTATTGTTCTCATGTCTCATAAATTTAATGGTTAATACT
>JAUUNK010000005.1 GCA_030844565.1 Bacteroides ovatus | reverse complement strand
ACACCGCAAAGACCGTCTATATCGGGGCTGGAAAATCGGGGCTTTCCTACCGCTTATGTTCAATGCCTGCTTCACGGTCAATGTACCCGATTGCCCGCCGCCTTCTGCGGTCAATGCCACGGTGCGTGCATCCTCTGTCCGGTTCTCAAGGACGGTGACTATCAACTTAGTGGTATGCCCGGCTTCCCCCGCGAGGGGGGATACCGTGCACCAATCAGGTGTTTGAGAGAGTTTCCAGTCTACATTGCTTTTGATATAAAACACCTTTTCTCCTCCCTGTTGCGGGAAGCTGAGTTCTGATTTCGAGAGGATGAGTTCAGGTTCTACCGCCTCATCGTCATCGCTGCAAGAGAAGAGTGTCATCAAGAGGGTAAACACCCAGAAGAAATATCGTATATCTTTCATTATCATTTATCAGTCATCAATTAGAGGGTACAAATACGTAAAGCACTAACATAGCATCTTCACCGGAGAGTTCTGCAGAGCGCATCACTTGCAAAAGCAAGTCATCTTTTTCTATCTTGAGGATAGAGACGTCTCCCCAGTTTGCCACTGCATAATCATAGGACCAGGGATGGAGCATGCCTATGGACATGTTCAGTTTGTTGTTATCCAGGTCGATGTCCCAAGTTCCGGTCAGGGTCTGCATTTCGCCCGGAGTCCCTTCTTCTTCAACCCACTGCTGCACGGTCACGCTTCCGTCTTCTTCAAACTTCATTGTGCCATAGTCTACTCCGGGATTTCCTGCAGCCGCGTGTTCACCGGGAGGAGGATTCCACGCCCACGTAGCTAAATCGGAGAAGACAACCGGACCTTCTATCATCACTGTGGGAACATATTCTTTGGAATAGGTGCGGTCGGAATCCAGTTTCCACGTCTTGGCACAAAGCAGTTTCTTCACGGCGGCTGTCGGGTCGGCAGGCTGGTTCCCTCCTGCGGAAGGAATCAGATGGTAAGCCACATATTCGGGTTTGGAAGCATCCTTAGCACCGAGCCACATACCTGTCACACTTCCCAGAGCATCTTTTTCGATACTCATAATGCGCAATTGGTTGTTTCCGTCGATGGCAAACGAAGCCCATCCGATAATGGAGAAGGAAGGAACTTGCCCGTCAAAAGTATATATACCTTTCTCATCCAGCGTATATCCTACGGTAGACTTGGTTCCATCCGGTGCTGTAAACTCGGCAGTCATCTCTTCGGAGTTGAGGGCCATCGCGAAGTCTCCATAAACGGAAGGATCGGGAGTTCCCAGCCAGTCGGGATAATCGGAGGGAGCGTTCCAGCCATTCATGCGTGAACCGTCAAGGCCGCACCAATCGAGCGGGTTGTTTTCTGAAAGCTTCCATACGATGGTCTTATTCACGGTTTGCGATACATCGTCTTTCCAGCCGTCGGGCAATACAGGTTCAGGGTCTTCCTTTTCTGCAGGCACCCAATTGTCGCGGTATTCTTTAGAGATGTAGTTGAAACATGTGCCGGTTTCGGGAATCAAGAGTTGCATGAAGTCGTCAGAGAGATAAAGAATATTGAACGTGCGGGTAGCATTGCCTGTCACTTCGCTGTTTCTTTCGTTTATACTCAGCGGCCACGCATCCGAGAACTTGATAGTGTGGTTGTCCGTATCCAGCAAGTAAGTACCGCGGCTTATGCCCAGTCCGTAGCTTTCCTGGTCGGTCACCACATGGGCGCCATCTATCAAATCGAACGTCATCGTTCCGAAATCCGCCTGGGCACACATCCATGAGTTCCCGGGCCAGTCGGCAAGCCAATACCATGTAGCGGCTCCGTCCGTCAGGTTAGGGACGATGGCACTTGCAGCATCCCATGGATCGGAATCCAGATAATTGCCACCTGCGGCATTGTGCAGATTGTCCCAGCAATAGTTAGCCGTGAAGAAATACATAGGCGCCAATGCATACCGCGATACTCCATCGGCATCCAAATCGAGATACCATGTCTTGGAGTTTCCGCCACCGCCTGCCAACATGGTCCATAGAGGGTCGCTGATGAAGTCGGCACACATATCTTCTACATTGAACCCGGCAGCTTCCCCATATACCACTCCGCCACGTGTCTCCACGCCGAACGTCACTTCATACTTTCCGGCAAAGGGAATCCTCAATGTCACTTTCTTCTCCTGGCTACGTCCTTGAGGAGTTATCCACAAAGGAGTATATTCGCCGCTCATCTTACTTTCGAGATATATAATGTTCGGATTGTCCGTATCGGGAGTGATGGAGAAAGCAATGCCCTCTACCAAGTCCTCGGCTCTCACATCTTTGGAGCCAAGACCCATATCCTCGGGTGAGCAAGCTATCAATAGCATAGCTATCAGCACCCATGAAGCAAACAGGTTTATTATCTTTTTCATATCAGTATTCGTTTTAAAGTTTATTTCCAACCTTCGTTCTGTTTTAATACATTATTCGAGAGTGTTATCTGGTTGTTCGGGATCTGCATCAATCCTTTCTTGCTGATAAGGTTCTGGGCAGAGATGGTGATGGTAGTTTCCACATTCCCACTCAACACTTTCACGCCTGTTTCTGCAATCTGGCTGGCGGCATAATCTACTCCCCGGCGGAGCAAATCCCAATAGCGAATCCCTTCGAAAGCAAACTCGAGCATCCGCTCTGCATGGATGTTTTCCGGCGTAGCCTCCACTTCGGTATATTTAGGAGAAAGCTCTCCATCCTTCGTATAAGCACGGCGGCGGACTTGATTGAGATATTCTTTCGCATTCGGGCTCCCCAATTCGGCTGCCATCAGAAGCACGTCCGAATAACGGACCACTACATAGTCCTGATACTGCGAAATCTGGAAATCACCTTTGCCCAACCCGTCTACGGCAGGAGTACCGTCAGCGTATGCCATAGGAGTATATTTCTTAACGGCATATCCGGTGTATTCACGCTGGTCTTTTATACAGTTCTTCTCGAAATCTTTCTGGGAAGCAATTCCTTCACCAGCCAAGTCGATGATAGAAGCTTCGCGGCGGGTATCCCCCTCGGGATATGCTTTCCACATTTTCGGGTTTACCGTGCAACCTCCCCATCCTTTTCCATAAGGAGAGGCGTTGAAGCCACGGATTCCCATCATCACCAGCCAACGATTGCCGTCGGCATTCCCGTCATAATCCTGCGTGTAGTTGAACTTCTGTGCCAGCACGGTTTCTACGTTTCCGTCTCCGGCGTATGTAGTTTTTTCAGCGTCCCACTCGTGGGCATCGGATTGGGATACTGACGAAGCGGCAGGCCACAGGTTCTTGAACTCCGGCACAAGATCAAATTCTTGGGAAGAAATCACATCTTCCAGTCCTGCCAGCACCTCTGCTTTCGTTACGCCAGCCAATTCTTTGCCGTAATAGCCCGTATAATAGAGATAAACGCGTGCCAGCAATGCTTCGGCGGCATACTTTGTGATGTGTCCGTCATTGGTCTGGGCATCTTTCTTCGGATAAGCACCCGCAGGAATTTCTATCGCCCGTTTCAGGTCGCTGACAATCACAGCATACACATCATCAGGATGAGCTTGCTCACGGTTTTCATTTACAGGCGTAGTAAAAAGAGGAATGTTGCCCCACACACGTACCATATCGAAATATAACAAGGCACGAAGCGCATAACACTCGCCCATATAAGTCTTCCTTATCTCTTCATTTCCTTGCCAGTCTATAGTTTCTTCATGAGCTATCAGCTCATTGCAACGATATACCGCTGCATAATAGTTTGCCCACATATCATCCGTCATGTTCTGGTCCGAAGGAGAAAGAGAAATATCGAAACGGTCGGGAACCTGCCACTTGAAGTCATCCGTGTTGCCGGTAGCGCCGAAACATTCGTCCGCCATTACTTCGGAAAGAGTATAGAAAGCAAAAGAACCGGCATTGGAGGTGGTGCACTGCCATCCATCGTAGCAGCCATACAGAGCACGCTTGGCATCATTGATTGTCTTGTAGAAATTACCTGTGGTAGAGGATGTTTTGGATTCCGTGTCGAGCCAGCTATCGCCGCACGAAACCAAGCTGAGGCTTAGCATCCCCATGGCTAATATGTTTATTTTAAACTTATTCATAATACTGCTATGTTTTTACTGATTAAAACTTAAGATTGACTCCTACCAGGAAAGTGCGCGGACGCGGATAGTATCCCAGGTCTATGCCCGATACCCAACCTTTGTCTTCCGTACCGTAACCGATTTCCGGGTCCATACCATCGTACTTGGTGAAGGTAAAAGCATTCTGCACCTGAGCATATACACGTGCCTGGCTGATGTATTTACATTTAATCAGCTTGGCAAAATCATATCCGAGGGTGATGCTGCTGATGCGGAGGAAGTCTCCATCATGTATGTAAAGGTCGGAGAATTGCCAGTTTACGTTGGTTTCCGTCACGCGAGGGATGCGGTTGGAAGTTCCTTCGCCCGTCCAACGACCAAGAATGGCGGTGGTATAGTTGGCTTGTTTGTTGGCATGGTTGCGATAAGACTGCACAATCTTGTTGCCTACCGAACCATTGGCATTCAGAGAGAAATCGAAACCCTTATAATCGAAACCCAGGTTGAAACCGTAAGTAAAGTCCGGCATACCGTTGCCGAGGTCTACCTTATCTTTTTCATTAATGAAGCCGTCGCCGTTCTGGTCTACATACTTAACGTCGCCCGGCTGAGGATTGGACTGAAGGATGCCATGTTTGCCATCTTTGTTCCAATTGGCTATTTCTTCTGTATTCTGGAAGAGTCCGCAAGTCTGATACCCCCAGAAGTAACCGATGGCATGCCCGTCCTGAGCGCGATAGAATTCGGAAGTATTGTCATAGAGCATATTTACCGAGCCATGGATAATTCCGTCTTCGTTGGGAATATTTCCTACTTCATTCTTATTATAAGCACCATTGATGCCAAGGTTGTAGTTGAACTTGCCTACATGGTCGTTCCAGGTCAAAGCCACTTCCATACCTGTGTTCTTTACATCGCCACCGTTGATGTAAGGAGCGCCTGTTCCGGCTGTAGCCAAGATAGGAGCTTTCACCAACCAGTCTTTTGTTTTCTTGATGTAATAGTCGGCATTCAATCCGAGGCGTCCGTTCAGGAAGCGGGCGTCGATACCGATATTCGTCTGTTCGGAGGTTTCCCACTTCAGGTCCGGGTTGGCCAAACGCTCGGGATAAGCACCCCAATAAGGAGCCTGTGCCTGTGCACCGTATTGAGTACCAAAAATATAGCTCGTAGTAGAACTCTTGATAGGAGCCAGATATTGGTAGTTATCGATATTTTGGTTACCTACCTGTCCCCAGCTGGCGCGTATTTTCAAGAAGTCGAGCCAACTTTGTGCCTTTTCCATAAACGGTTCGTTAGAGATTACCCAACCTGCCGAGATAGAAGGGAAGTAACCGAAACGGTTGCCGCTGGCAAAGCGTGAAGAACCGTCGGCACGCATTGTAGCCGTAGCCATGTATTTCTCCTTATAGTTCCATCCGATACGACCGAAATAGGAAATGGTTCGGTTTTCGTCGTTGGGTTTACCGCTGGCAGACAAGCCGTTGTCGTTGCTTGTGCTGGTGGTGTTGTCTATCCAGGCATGGTTCCAATCCTCAAAACCCTCTTTGAGTCCTCCGCTCTGAGCTTGTAGGAAGGTTCCGTTATAAAGAGAAGATTCCATACCAACCAGAGCATTGAATGCATGATTTCCCAGGTTGAAGTCGTAAGCAGCAGTATTTGTCCACGTCATAGTAGTGCCGTGACCCATATTCTGTGTAACGGAAGTACGGGTGGTATTATAAGAATAAACAGAGAACTGATATAAAGGTGTAAAGCTGCGGTATTCGGAAGCATTATATACCAATCCAAAAACAGTACGTATCTTCAAGCGCTTGATAGGTTCTATCTCGGCATACACGTCTCCGGAGAAAGTACGGTTCTGGGTTTTATTGTTGGTATTCGTCATCATCATCCCATAAGGATTACCGTCGCCATTGTACCAGTCTGAGTTAGAAGTATCATTATAAGGTGAATCATAATTATTGGGACCGTACACCGGAGAAAGCGGAGACGCCGCAAATGCCCCACGCAAAGTATTGTTGTACTGATTGCCAACGCTAATACCCTTTGTCTCTTTATATATAAAACTAACGTGCTCCCCTACTTTAAGGAAATCATCGAATAACTTATGTTCGGAGTTGATACGGAAATTATAGCGGTCGTAATTGGATACATCTTTTCCACCGACAATACCCTCCTGAGAAAGATAGCCCAACGAAAGAGCATACGTAGAAGTCTTGGAACCGCCCGTCACGCCAAGCGTGTAACTCTGGGTGGTAGCACCATCCTCAAACATGGTATCTATCCAATCCGTATCCACAGAGCCTATCCTGTTGTTTTCCTTGTCTTTCAGCCAGATGCTATTCATACTTTCCCAATCGTATGGAGAGCCGCCGGAGTTGAGCGCTTGCTCGTCCATGATGATTTTGTACTGTTCTGCATTCAGCATATTAGCTTTGCGCGCCACGTTCTGCACTCCGTAGTAGGCATCGAAAGAGACCTGGGCTTTGCCCTCTTTCCCCGATTTTGTAGTAATCAGCACTACGCCATTGGCAGCCTGTGCACCGTAGATGGCAGCGGAAGCAGCATCTTTCAATACATCAATAGATTCGATGTCGGCAGGATTCAAGGTAGAAATATCACCGCCGATACCATCTATAAGATATAAAGGTTGGGAGTTGTTGACAGTTCCCAAACCACGTATCGTCACCTTCATGTCAGCTCCCGGCTGTCCGGAAGTAGAAGCGATGTTCACACCCGGTGTTTGTCCTTGCATGGCTTGCAGCGGGGAAGTAGTGTTGAGCTTGGCGATATTTTCGCCCCTTACTTGGACTGTGGCGCCCGTCACCAATTTCTTTTTCTGAACGCCGTAGCCTACTACGACCACTTCGTCCAGCGCTTTGGTATCTTCACTCATTGCCACATTCAAAGTGGCTTGCCCGGCATACTTTATTTCTCGCGTTGTATAACCTATATACGAGAAAACTAAGGTCTGTCCGTTTTCTACCTTTAAATTATAGATACCGTTCATATCGGTAATACATCCGTTGGTAGTTCCTTTTACCTGAACGCTCACGCCAATCAACGGCTCATTGTCCGTAGCGGAGGTAACAAGTCCCGATACCGATTTGCTTTGAAATGGATTAGCCCGAAGGGCGATTGCCGGCAGAAGTAAAAAGATTGCCAAGGCAATGCTACATAAATGCGCAGAAGCGCATCTGTCGAAAAAATGTTTTCGCATGGTACATTGTTTAATGGTTAATTATCATATCGCAAATTTAAATGTAACCATTGAAACGAATGTGCAAAGATTGTTACGCCTAATAGAATAATCGGTTAACAGGACGGAATAATATGTTATTCCCATAGGTACGATATGTTATGCCATACCGCAAAACACGCGTATAGGACCCTCCGGAAAGCTATTCAAAGGGCTCCCGGTAGGTGCAGCCGGACTTCCATTCGGAGCATCCGTATGCCGTTTTTCCTTTAATAATCACCCCTACTCCACACACCGGGCAGGGCTGTCCCACCACGGGAACGACCTTTGCCGGTTTAACCTCTTCCGGCTTCTTTTCCTTAGGGGCGGCAGCAGACTTTCGAGGACGTTTCTTAGGTTCCTTCTTTTCTTTTTCCGCTGCCGGAGCAGATTCCTTAACTATTGCTTCCTGAATGGTAATGCGTCGGTTGGTATTATCGCTCAAAACGCTCATCACGATTTCAGATACCATCTGTTTCAGCTCTTCGAGGAACTGTCGGGCATCGTAAGTCTTCTTTTCTATCTCACGCAACTTCTTCTCCCAGATACCTGTCAGCTCGGCAGACTTCAAGAGTTCTTCGCGAATCAGTTGGATAAGTTCCACCCCGGTGGGAGTAGCTATAAGGTTCTTCTTCTCCTTGCGAATATAATTTCTTTTGAACAGTGTTTCGATGATGGCGGCACGGGTGGATGGACGACCGATGCCGTTCTCTTTCAAAGCATCGCGAAGCTCGTCATTTTCCACCAGCTTACCGGCAGTTTCCATCGCCCTCAACAGAGTGGCTTCGGTATAGGGACGGGGCGGCTGCGTCCACTTTTCGTTGAGAGAAGGAAGATGAGGACCGCTCTCTCCCTTGACAAAGAGAGGAAGCACGCGCTCTTCGTCTCCTTCTTTTTCTTCTTTTTCCTCCTGAGAAGCAGCATTGTTGCCGCCGGGCACACCGAATACAACCCGCCAACCTGGCTCAAGAATCTGTTTACCGGTCACCTTGAACTCAATCTTCTCCACTTCGCCCAACACAGTGGTGGTAGCCACCTTACAATCGGGATAGAACACGGCAATGAAACGCTTCGCTATCAAGTCGAATACCCGACGCTCCATATCTGTTAAATTCTGTGGAGGCTGTCCGGTAGGAATGATGGCATGGTGGTCGGTCACTTTTGAATTATCAAATACTTTTTTAGACTTTGGCAAAGTAGTTCCCACCAAAGGGGCGGTCAAGGTTTCATAATCCCGAAGACCTTTCAAGATGCCGGGACACTTGGGGTAGATGTCATCGCTCAAGAAAGTGGTATCCACACGCGGATAAGTCGCGACTTTCTTTTCATAAAGGGATTGAATGATTTTCAACGTCTCGTCTGCCGAATAAGCAAACTTCTTGTTGCATTCCACCTGCAAAGAGGTCAGGTCGAACAAGCGGGGCGGAAATTCCCTGCCTTCTTTCTTGGTCACGCTGGTGATGGTGAAAGGGGAATCTTTTATCTGTTCGAGCAAAGCCTGCCCCCGCTCGAAACTTTCAATGGGGTCTATTCCCCGGTTTTCTTCTTCTTTCTTGGGCTTACGGGCAGCAGCGGACTTATCGGTCTTTTTCTTCTCTTCTTCCAGGATCAGCTCTTCTTCGCTTTTACGGATGATAGCGGAGAAAGTGGTTTCACGATAAATTGTCTTCAATTCCCAATACTGCTTGGGCACGAAGTTTTGTATCTCCAGTTGGCGGTTGACGATGAGTGCCAGTGTGGGTGTCTGCACCCGTCCGATGGAAAGGACTTGCCGATTCTGCCCATATTTCACTGTGTAGAGGCGGGTGGCGTTCATGCCCAGTAGCCAGTCGCCGATGGCTCGGCTCATGCCTGCTTCATATAAAGGTTGAAAATCGGACTGTTGTCTCAGCTTGGCAAATCCTTCGCGAATGGCTTCTTCGGTCAACGAGGATATCCACAGGCGTTTCACAGGACAGTGCGCGCCGGCTTTCTGCATCACCCAACGTTGTATCAACTCTCCTTCTTGTCCGGCATCACCGCAGTTGATAATCTCGTCGGCGTTTTGCATCAGCCCTTCAATGATGTGGAATTGTTTCTCGTAAGTGGGATTCTCTATCAATTTGATGCCGAACCGCGGAGGTATCATGGGCAGGCTGCTCAGGCTCCACGATTTCCATCCCGGTGTATACTCATGTGGTTCTTTAAGGGTACAAAGATGACCGAATGTCCAGGTCACCTGGTATCCGTTTCCTTCTATATATCCTTCTTTTCTGGTATGGGCGCCGAGAACGTCGGCTATGTCACGTGCTACAGAGGGTTTTTCGGCAATGCAAACTATCATGCTTCTTCTTTCTTTTTATACTATCGCCCACAAAGTTACACGATTATTTCTCACTGACCGCATGATGAGGGGAAAAAGTGGATGGGAAGCCATTGGTTCCGGGGAATATAACCCATTTTCATTTAAGATAAATACAAGTAAAAAACATCCCGCCTCCCAGCCCTTAAGGACCGGAGAGACGGGATGCCACACAATTAAAAACAACTTCAATTATTCTTCATCCAACAAGATTTCAAGAATTTGGCAAGCAGCCTTTGCTACGGGAGAACCCGGACCGAAAATAGCCGCTACACCTGCCTTATACAGGAAGTCATAATCCTGAGCAGGAATTACACCACCTGCAATCACTACGATGTCTTCGCGACCAAGCTTCTTCAATTCTTCGATAATCTGAGGAATCAATGTCTTGTGACCCGCAGCCAATGAAGAAACGCCTACTACATGCACATCATTTTCTACCGCCTCACGAGCAGCTTCTGCAGGTGTCTGGAACAACGGTCCCATATCCACGTCAAAACCACAGTCAGCATAACCGGTAGCTACTACCTTAGCACCACGGTCGTGACCGTCCTGCCCCATTTTAGCAATCATGATACGAGGTTGACGACCCTCTTTCTTGGCAAACTTCTCAGCCAGCTCACATGCCCGCTTGAAGTCACTATCGTTTTTACTTTCTGATGAATACACGCCTGATATAGTTCTAATTACAGCTTTATAACGTCCTACTATCTTCTCACAAGCAAACGAAATCTCACCCAATGTAGCACGAACACGAGCGGCTTCTACAGCCAGTTCGAGCAAGTTGCCTTTACCTGTCTGTACACATTCGGTGATAGCTTGCAGTGCTTTGTCTACCTCTGCTTGATTGCGTCCTTCTTTCAATCGTTTCAGGTTTTCAATCTGTTCTTGGCGAACGGCTGTGTTGTCGATTTCAAGAATGTCGATAGGAGCTTCTTTTTCCAGGCGGTATTTGTTTACACCTACAATCGTCTGGGAACCGCTATCAATACGTGCTTGCGTACGTGCAGCAGCTTCTTCGATACGCATCTTAGGAATACCTGTTTCGATAGCTTTCGCCATACCACCCAGTTTTTCGATTTCCTGAATGTGTTCCCATGCTTTGTGAGCAATTTCATTTGTCAAAGACTCAACATAGTAAGAACCTCCCCACGGGTCAACATTCTTGCAGATATATGTTTCTTCCTGAATGTAAATCTGAGTATTACGGGCAATACGTGCAGAAAAGTCTGTGGGCAATGCAATAGCTTCATCCAAAGCATTGGTATGCAAAGACTGGGTGTGTCCCAAAGCGGCTGCCATTGCTTCGATACAAGTACGGCCTACATTATTGAAGGGGTCTTGCTCAGTGAGCGACCAGCCTGAAGTCTGAGAGTGAGTACGCAGTGCCAGCGATTTGGGGTTTTTAGGATTAAATTGCTTCACAATCTTCGCCCACAACATACGGGCAGCACGCATCTTGGCTATTTCCATAAAGTGGTTCGTACCGATAGCCCAGAAGAAAGACAAACGGGGAGCGAACGCATCAATATCAATGCCCGCAGCCACACCGGCACGGAGATATTCCAAACCGTCGGCAAGCGTGTAAGCCAATTCAATATCTGCCGTAGCACCTGCTTCCTGCATGTGATAACCGGAAATAGAAATAGAATTGAACTTAGGCATCTTCTGAGAAGTATATTCAAAAATATCCGAGATAATCTTCATAGAGAATGCAGGCGGATAAATGTAGGTGTTACGCACCATGAATTCTTTCAAAATATCATTTTGAATAGTACCTGCCATTTCTTCCAGCTTAGCGCCCTGTTCCAGACCGGCATTGATATAAAATGCCATGATAGGAAGCACCGCCCCATTCATTGTCATAGAAACAGACATTTTATTCAAAGGTATACCGTCGAACAATACTTTCATGTTTTCCAACGAACAGATAGATACACCAGCCTTACCGACATCTCCTACCACACGTTCGTGATCCGGGTCATAGCCACGGTGTGTAGCCAAGTCAAATGCTACCGACAGACCTTTCTGTCCGGAAGCCAGGTTACGGCGATAAAACGCATTGGATTCTTCGGCTGTGGAAAATCCGGCATACTGGCGGATAGTCCAGGGACGAAGGGTATACATCACGGAATACGGACCACGCAGATAAGGAGGAATACCGGCAGCATAGTCCAGATGTTCCATCCCTTCAAGGTCTTCTTTGGTATAAACAGGCTTCACGCTGATATGCTCCGGAGTCTTCCAGTTGGCTTCAATTCCGTTAGCCTTCTGCCATTCCGCTCCATTAGCAGGCTGGAAAGCAGCATATATATCTATATTTTTAAAATCTTTTCTCATCTTACTTCAATAATTTTGCATTAAACTCTTTCAAAGTATCCAGCACATTGACGCGGACATGGATAAAATTCTCAATACCAGCAGCCTTCAACTCATCCATGCAGGCAGGAGCTCCGGCTACAATAAACATAGCCCGTCCGTTCAAAGCCTTGAAAGCAGGAATAGCATATTCTGCATATTCGTCATCGCTCGAGCAAAGCACTACAATATCTGCATTGGCAGCCATGGCAGCTTCTACTCCGGCTTCTACGCTTTCGAAGCCCAGGTTGTCTACCACTTCATATCCGGCACAAGCTAAAAAGTTGCATGAATATTGTGCACGTGCCTGACGCATAGCCAGGTTACCGATGGTCAGCATGAATGCTTTGGGACGCTTGCCGGAAGTTTCCGTCTCAAGACGTAAAGCTTCGAACTCACTGGCAGCACGGTCGAATACCAATGTTTCCACATCCTTTTCGCAAGTGTGGGCATCGCCGCCGCAACAGCATTTTGCTTCTACCGGTCTCTTATCTCCGGCTTTTTCATTGAAGTTGGGGAATTGGTTCGTTCCCAACAGAATTTCTTTACGTTTAGCAACGGCAGCATGACGAGCCTTATTGCTTTCATTCACAGCAGCCTGGACACTTCCGGCTTTCAATGCAGCATAGAAACCACCTGCCTCTTCTAGGGAAAGGAAGAGTTCCCATGCCTGTTTAGCGATAGAAGCTGTCAAGTTTTCAATATAATAAGAACCGGCTGCAGGGTCAATCACTTTGTCGAAGTGAGATTCTTCTTTCAACAGCAATTGTTGGTTACGCGCCAAACGTTCTGAAAATTCATCCGGAGTTTCGTAGGTTTTATCAAAGGGAACCACCGTCATTGAATCCACGCCACCCAAAGCAGCACTCATAGCCTCAGTCTGTGTGCGCAGAAGATTTACATGAGCGTCAAACAAAGTCAAGTTGAAAGTAGAAGTTTCTGCATGCACTTTCATCTTTGCAGCGCAACGGCATTCATTGTGAGGACCTTTGTTGTCACAATCGCGCAGACATTCAGGCTCATAAGATGCCACGATATTTGCCCACAACATACGGGCAGCACGGAATTTTGCTATTTCCAGGAAATAGTTAGAACTAATACCAAAGTTGAACTTAATCTTCTTAGCCACTACTGCTGCAGGAAGACCGGCATCGGTCAACTGGTTCATATATTCGTTACCCCAAGCAAGGGCATAACCGAGTTCCTGAGAAATATAAGCTCCCGCATTATTAAGTGTAAGGGCATTAACGTTCAACACCCGATAGAAAGGCAGGGGTTGGATGGCTTCAATCAATGCTTTCGCAGTCTGAACCATATCTCCCTTCTCTTTACCCTTCGTCAACATCTTATTGAAGTAGTCGTAGTTAATAGAACCCTGGAGCTTTTTCACATCGTAGTCTTTCTTCTGGAAATAAGCCACAAGTAAATTGGCAAGTTCTACCACGTGACCCTGGCAGGTAGAGAAGTTCAATTCTACACACTCAGCCTGGATGCCTTCCAACAACGTTTCTATATACTCTGCATTCAGTTCTTTCGCCTTCACATGGAAAGATAATGAATCAATTCCTTTGTTCAAGATATCCAATGCTTTCGCATTCGCTTCTTTAGGGCATTCCACTCTGATTTCTTGCCTTACCAACCATGCATTGGTATCTTTTTTAGTTCCTCTCAGATAAGGGAATTCGCCAGGGAGTGCATTCGTAGTTTTGAGCCCTTCCAAGTCTTCCATCCGGTAAAACGGTTTCACTTTGAACCCTTCGTTCGTTTTCCAAACGAGCTTCTTCTCAAAATCAGCGCCTTTGAGGTCCGCCGTGACTTTCTCCATCCATTGCTGGGTAGAAACCGGAGAAAAATCGGAGAAGAGTTTTTCTTTACTGTCTGCCATAGTTTATCTCTAAATTAAATTAAGATTAATAATATCTTTAATTATCTATTCTTTTCTCTTTAATTGCTTGATTAGACTTGCAAATATACTTAAATACTTCAAAACATTTCTTTTTTTAGAGAAATTTCGTACTGGCATCTACTGCTTGCCTTACAAAAAGAAATGCCATGAAATATTTGATTAGGTGCAATGTTATAGCTAATTTTGCAGCCGTTTCTCAGAAAAAATTATAAACTACTATTATACTTATGAATTGGTTACAAGACTTATTATGGAATCCCAATTCTGTCGCACACATCGTTTTTCTTTATTCTTTTGTAGTGGCGGCAGGTGTCTATTTGGGGAAAATAAAAATCTTCGGAGTCTCGTTAGGAGTTACCTTTGTATTGTTTACCGGTATCCTTATGGGTCACTTCGGCTTTACAGGTGACACACACATCCTGCATTTTATCCGTGAATTCGGTTTAATCCTGTTCGTTTTCTGTATCGGACTTCAGGTGGGTCCCTCATTTTTTTCTTCCTTTAAGAAAGGAGGGATGACGCTAAACTTGTTGGCGGTAGGCATCGTTATCCTGAACATTGCCGTAGCACTGGGACTGTATTTTCTCTGGAACGGCCGTATTGAACTGCCTATGATGGTAGGTATCCTGTATGGAGCTGTCACCAACACTCCGGGACTCGGTGCCGCGCAGGAAGCTCTGAATCAGTTGAACTATACCGGACCGCAGATTGCGTTGGGATATGCCTGTGCCTATCCTTTGGGTGTTGTAGGTATCATCGGTTCCATTATCGCCATTCGCTATATATTCCGTGTGAACTTGTCCAAAGAAGATGAAAACCTGAAATCACAGAACAGCGACCAACAACATAAACCTAAAATGATAGACATCGAAGTACACAACGAATCTATCAACGGCAAGACGCTTATCCAAGTGAAAAATTTCCTTGGCAGACCTTTTGTATGTTCGCGCATCCGGCAAAACGGCCACGTCAGCATCCCCAGCCAAGAAACAATTTTCCATGTTGGCGACCAACTCCACATCGTATGTTCGGAAGAAGATGCCGAAGCTATTATGGTATTTATCGGCAAACCTGTCGAACTGGACTGGGAAAAGCAAGACATGCCGATGGTATCCCGCCGTATCCTGGTGACAAAGGCAGAAATCAATGGAAAGACACTGGGCAACATGCACTTCCGCAGCATGTATGGTGTAAACGTTACCCGTGTCAACCGTTCGGGTATGGACTTGTTTGCAGACCCTAACCTGGTGTTGCAAGTAGGAGACCGGGTGATGGTCGTAGGACAGCAGGATGCTGTAGACCGTGTAGCCAGTGTATTGGGTAATTCACTGAAACGTCTCGATACACCGAATATCATCACCATCTTCGTCGGTATCTTCCTGGGAATCTTGCTGGGAAGCCTTCCTATTGCCTTCCCCGGCATGCCTACTCCGGTCAAACTGGGTCTGGCAGGCGGACCGTTGGTGGTAGCTATCCTGATAGGACGTTTTGGACATAAACTCCACCTTGTGACTTACACCACTATGAGCGCCAACTTGATGCTCCGGGAAATCGGTATTGTACTCTTCCTTGCCAGTGTCGGCATTGAAGCAGGAGCGAATTTCGTACAGACAGTAGTAGAAGGCGACGGTTTGCTCTATGTAGGTTCGGGTTTCTTAATCACGATCATTCCTTTGCTTATTATCGGAGCGATAGGCCGCTTATATTATAAGGTGAATTACTTCACGCTGATGGGTTTGATAGCGGGTAGCACCACTGACCCGCCTGCATTGGCATATTCTACTCAAATAGCTAATAACGACGCACCTGCCGTAGGATACTCAACTGTTTATCCTTTGTCTATGTTCCTCCGTATATTGGCGGGGCAGATGATATTGCTTATGATGATGTAAACGGGAAACGGCATATATTAAAAATAGTGGATTTAGAGAAACTCTCTACTTCCACTATTTTTTTATACTTGTTATAGCTACACATAACTAAGAAAAAACGAAGAAAAGCTTGTTTATAATTAAACTAATTGCAACTTCCTCACTACAAACTCCTCTATAAACCTCACGGTTTCATCAATTCCCAACGAAGACGAATCGACACAAAGATGATAAGTAGAAGCTGCCCCCCAAGTCTTATAACTGTAATAATTATAATACTCCGAGCGTTTTTTATCTGCTTTCTCTATCCTTGCTTCCGCAGCTTCTTTATCAATATGATGAATGCGGCAAATGCGTGCAATACGGTCTTCCTTGGAAGCCGAAATAAAAATATTGACACAACGGGGATGCTCCCGCAAAATATAATCGGCACACCGCCCCACAAACACGCATGACTTTTCTGCTGCCAAATGCCGAATCACATCACTCTGCACTTTAAACAAAGCATCATTGCTCAAACAATTGTTGCAAGGCATCGCCCCTTCGCTGATAAACGGGAAACGCATTCCAAACAATCCGCCGATGATGCCTTGTGAAGCTTTCTCATCGGCTTTTTCAAAAAACTCCTTGCACAAACCGCTTTCTTCCGAAGCCAGGTTTATTAATTCTTTATCGTAGAAATCAATTCCCAGACGGGCAGCTAATTTCTCTCCTATTTCTTTTCCGCCGCTACCTAACTGGCGGCCGATATTAATGACATAATTACCATTCATAGTAAAATTAATCTTTTGGGTTGGGTAGCAAACATACGGATTATTTCTGAAATTACATCATTAGACGAAAGTTATATTTGAAAGTAACAATGAAATAACCTTTTATTTCCTGGCTACGGAATTCATAGAACCCGTCCGAAGTAGTCATCCGTCCATAACTTTTCTTCTTTCCCAAAATGTCTATCCAATGGGCAGATAGCTCGGCTTTTTTCTTTTCCAGGAATTTCCAGATAGCACTTGCATTCCATAATAATTCATCATCTTCTCCTTTCCGGATATTCGTACCATTACGAAAACTATAAGTGGCATCGGTACGCAGTTGTAATCCAAAAGGAAAATCGACATACCCTTCCGTGTGGAACTTATAGTTACGGGTATACGTATTATTATCATTCAATGAATTGAGTGAATATTGATAATTCCATCCGGCAGAAAGGTCGATGCCTCCCCACGAAGGTTGGTAAGAAGATTGCACTTCACAATTCAGTCCGGTATCGCGTGTCGTACTCCTTTCCGGTTGAAGGCTCTTATTCTCATTAATCATACCGACCCTGTTATTGTGATTGCCGGACACATTTGCTCTCAACGAAAAATGTCCCAGCCGCTTCCACCAGTTCGCCGCTCCCTGCACGCTCCAGTTACCATTTATATTAATAGGATAAGTTTCCTGCCCGCCGGTCTCCGTGTTATACACCACTACCTGCGTCACACTATTCTGCCGTATCTGCCAACCTGCGTTCATTGATATGCCCTTAGTAGGGTGTATGAAATTGAGATGTAAACTATGAAGAAACATTTGCTTTAAATCCGGATTTCCACGAGTGATATACAAAGGATTGCTATTATCCGTCAAGGGCATCAAATCAGACAAAGAAGGTTGCATTGTGTTACCGTTATAATGAAGATGTAACTGGACTTCTTTCTTTCTCCAACTCACCCTCATCCTCGGTTGAAAATCTATGATATGCATAGAAGTATCCGCCCGGAGCATTCCCACCTTCCGCTCGATGCTCCTTTTCTGGGGTGAGACATCCATATTCACATTGAAATTCCATACCTTACCTCCATAATTAATCCCCACATTCACTGTATGCCCGTTGCTACGGCTATGGCTGCGATTGCTCAAACTATCCACATAGCCCGCTTCATAGCCCGAAGGCAATTTCCCGAAATTATCCGCTTCGGTGAGAGAAGACAATTCATAAGTGTCACGGTTGCTGCGTTCATACTGAACGACCCAGTTATAAGATGCCCGCAGGTGGAACTTCTTTCCCAAAGGCTGGGTAAAGGTAAGCCCCGTCCGCCAGGTATTGTTACGGACAGGCGAAATCAGATATTGATTGCGGAAGAGTACCGAGTCTTTGCCTTGCACATCTTTCAGCCGGTAATAGGTGGTATTGGAAAGCGAAAAGTTTTCATTCTCTCCCCATGAATCGTTATTCTGTACGGACAATTCCAAAGTAGTACCTTTCTTATTCAGACGGCGCATCACTCCCAGCGTCCAGTCGTAGCGGTCGGTATGATTATCATATTTTGAACGGTTGTCGCTCCGGTTCACTTTTATATCGTCCGAGACAGAATCGAAATCGTCAAATATATCTTCGTGCGCCACTTCGGGCGGGGCATCAAACGACGCACTCCGGTTAGCGCCCTCGCTCCTGCTTGTATTTAATCCGAAGCTGCCGCGAAAGTTGATTTGCATATCTTTATTCACTTTCCAGTTGCCCATCAAAGAAGAATTAAAATACCGGTTTCTGGAATTGTTCTCATTGGCAGAAGAAGAATACTGATTACCACTGGTCAGATACTGTTCGCGATAGACGGAAGAAAGATTTCCGTTCCGCCCCACATTATAGTTCACGTTGCCGGACAGGCTAAAGTCTTTACTGAATTTATGAGTTATATTCAGTCCTAGAGAATTGTTTATATTATCCTTATAAGTGCTGTTCTGGTACCGGTTGGTAGAACGGGCTATCAAAGATAAGTTATCTCCATCCTTTTCAAAGAAGTTCACTTGCCCTTCGAGGTCCTTCTTTTTATGGTTTCCATATCCCACGGTGGCGTTGGTCAACCATGTTTTATTCAATTCGGCTTTGGTTTGCAGGTCGAGCACATATCTTTTTTCTCCATTACCCACTCCGGTAAATTCTTCTTCTTCGCTACGTTTATCATACACCTTCAGCTTACTTATCAAGTCTACCGGAAGATTCTCCAGAGCGGTCTGCATGCTTCCGGAGAAGAAAGGTTTTCCATTGACATTGATTTCACTGATAGGCAATCCGTTATAGGTCAAAGAGTGTTCTTTTTTATCATACACCAGCCCGGGTATGCGTTTCACCAGGTCT
Source organism: Bacteroides ovatus (assembly GCA_030844565.1). Taxonomy (GTDB): domain Bacteria; phylum Bacteroidota; class Bacteroidia; order Bacteroidales; family Bacteroidaceae; genus Bacteroides; species Bacteroides ovatus_A. The sequence goes on along the minus strand of JAUUNK010000005.1, from coordinate 44,029 downwards.
TCCAGGTAAGAACCTTCGGGAGTTTTATAAGCGGCGGCGTTGATGACAGTAGTATCTCCCTCCATCACCACTTCTTGCAGATTTCCGGTCACCACCACTTCACCAATCCGGATGTCATCGTCTTTCAGCACGATAGTACCCACATTCACCGATACCGAATCGCCCAATACACGGTATACCGACTGCAATCCTACAAAAGAGAGCTTCAGCAGATATTGTTTCTTCTGCTGTGACTGATAATGCAGCGTAAAACGTCCGTTTTTGTCACTTGTCGTTCCTTTTACAAAAGAAGAATCCGTTCTCTCCAGAACCACAATACTGGCAGAAGGTAGCGATTGTTTCTTATCATTCCCCGCTTCCAGCATCTGCACTCTTCCCTTGACAGTTCTCGCTTGTTGGGCATGCATGGTTGCATGCATACAGAGGAGTAGCCATAATAGTAGTAGTCCGCCCAGCTTATAAGTTTTCATGGAAACAGTTGTTGTTCTTACAATATACAGAACTGCAAAGATAATACTTACAAATCGTAATCCCTGCACATTTGTCGGACAAATGCCCATCCGGTTGGAAAAAAGTCAGCAGCATACCCGAAATTTTATAATACTTGGTAAAAAAGATATAAGATATAAAAAAGATAATTATCTTTGCAGCTACGAAGTTGGTTCTCCGGCGGTGCACTCCATGCCTCAACGCATGTTGCACCAAAGAAGATGAAAAGGGAATACCGTTAGAATCGGTAACAGTAGCCGCTGCTGTATTTTCCCGTACCGCCCGTCAAACAGGCTGTACAATTTGTAGCAATTTGTCACTGGAAATTTTCTCTGGGAAGGCGCTGCAAATAAGGGAATAAGTCAGAAGACCTGCCTCCTTTCGAGTGGATTTTACTCCTGCGGCATACGGGAGATAGGTCGTTGCCCCCCTTTTATATCATACCCCATAGGGTGTGCGAAGAAAGAAGGCTCCTTCTATTTTTATACTCATCGGCATACGTGCCGCCCGGCGTAAAATCCATTATCATTTTGTGATACATATTCACTTAACAAGTATGCTTATGATAAATGGATTTTTTAAAACAATCACCAATTTGCTGATGCTTAGCAGCATCCTGTTTGCCTCATGCGGAAACGACCGCGACGAGGAAGAGACAGGTGGAGGAACCACCGTGCAACCGCCCGTCATCACTTTTGACAACGGCACAGGTATCTACACCGTCAAAGTAATGAAAAGCATCACCATCACCCCTGTGGTGACCGATGCCAACAATGCCGTGTATACATGGAAAGACGAACAAGGGAAAATCGTGTGTACAACGCTCTCCTACACCTATTCTCCCAAAGCCGAAGGAGAAGTTTATTTCAAATTCCGGGTGGATGCCACCAATGGCTCGGCAGAAGAAGAGCTGCGGGTGGACGTAGTGGAAAAGATGATTCCCTCCGTCTCGCTCATCCCCGCCTACCCCACTTATATAGGAAAAGACGTAACTCTGGAAGCCTCCGTCAACTTCACGGAAGGAGCCACCTACAAGTGGGTAGCGATGGACAGCAACGGCAAGGAACAAGAAACCGTGGGAAACGAAGCCACCTACACCTTCACTCCTGTACAGGAAGGACAGTTCAACTTCAAACTGACGGTGACCAACGAAGACGGCAGCGGAAACGCAACTACCTCCGTTCTGGTATCGCCAGCCCCCGTGATGAATATTACCTTTAGCAGCGACGAGCTGACCGTACCCATCGGCCGTGCAGCCTGCATAGCGCCCCTCATCACCGACACCACCGCCAACGCCACCTACGTGTGGGAAGTGGACGGAGTGATGCAACCGAACGAAAAACGCCCCACCTTTACCTTCACCCCGCCGGGAGCGGGAAGCTACGCAGTGAAAGTGACCGGAACGGACGGAAGCATCGTGAAAAATGCCACTCAAACCGTCGTCTGCCTCCCCTCGGACGAAGCCAAATACTACCGCGCACACACCGCAAGCAGTTCCGACAGTAAAGTGACAGTATATCATCTGCGCCCCGCTCCGGGACAGTTCATAGCACAAATCTCCGGACAAACCGAAGCGGAAGCCTGCCGCTATGCCGAAACCCGTATAAACGTGCAAAACAATTATGTATCTCTCGGCGCATGGGGAGGATATATTATAGTGGGACTGGACCACAGCATCTACAACAAGCCTGATGTAAACGGCAACGGAGGCTATGACTTCTCCATTGTAGGCAATCCCTTTGACGGCAGCTCCGAGCAGGGCATCGTCTACGTGATGCAGGATGAAAACGGGGACGGGCTTCCCAATGATACCTGGTATGAACTGCGTGGCAGCGAAACCGGAAAACCGGAAACATACCAGAACTATGCCGTAACCTATTATCGCCCGCCTACACACAACATGCCCCTGCAATGGATTGACAACCGGGGAAACTCCGGCTCCATCGACCTCAACCCCAACTTCCCGCTCTGGATTAAGGAAAACAACTATACCCTCTACGGAACCCGCCTGAAACGAAACACCACCCAGACACCGGGGGGAATCTGGCGCAATGAATCCTATCCGTGGGGATATGCCGACAACTGGGGGGAAGACATACTGGCGGAAGGCGACAACCATGATGCCGCCCCTGTAGGCAACGCCTTCAAAATAGAAAATGCCATGTACCCCGACGGCACTCCGGTGAAGTTGCAATATATCGACTTTATCAAAGTGCAAACAGGAATACAGTCTATAGCGGGAGCCATCGGAGAGCTGTCCACCGAAGTATTCGGTTTCATTGATTATAAGATGGACGAAGCTCCCTCGAAGGTGGATTAGGCATTGTGACAAGCCAGCAACCTTCTATAAAGCATTGATAAACAATAAATTACTAAACAATAACAAAATCAATTATTTTTTTAAACAATGAAAACAATGACTTATTTAAAAACCTTGCTACTAGTGCTGTGCAGCGGATGCTTCGTAGCAGCATGTAGCGACGATGATGAAAGCCCTTTCACAGGAGTAGACAACAGCTTCCTCAGTTTCTCACTGGAAAGCAACGGTGACTTGTGGAAGGCAGCGATTATAGACAACGAAATTACCGTAACCGTGCCCGAAGGGACTTCGCTCGACGGTGCACAAGTGAGCTATACCCTTAGCGAGCAGGCAACCGTCAATCCCAATCCCTCTTCCGTGACCGCCTGGAACGAAGAGCAACAGTTCACAGTAACTTCTTATAACGGGACAACACGCACCTATAAATATTCCATACGCTACTCTGCTGTAAGCGAAATCGGTACGTTCATATTTAATTCGCAAGCTGACGTAGATGCTTTCACCGAACATCCTGTCACTGTGATTGAAGGAAGCTTGAGCATAGGTACTCAAGAAAACAAAGATGACCCCGTTGTCAATCTGAACGGATTGGCAAAGATTGCCGAAGTTATGGACGACATTAACATCGGAAAATACTATAAAGGTGAAAACCTCTCCGGGCTAGCTAAACTTGAAAAGGTTGGAAATATCAGTATAGTAAACAATAGCTCATTAATCGAATGCGATCTTCCTAATTTGCTTTCTATCCGTGGTGAATTAGACATAAGAAATCCAGGAGAAAACAATATTACTTCCGTCAGATTCCCGCAACTAACTACAATTTTAAAAAGGTGCAATATCCAGGCTCCTAATATTAAAAATTTAAACCTCAACTCACTCGAAAGCATTCCGGGAAAAGGAGATGGAAGTAGTGATGATGGAACATTTACTCTTAATGACAGCCAGCTTATTTCATTAGATTTACCGGCATTAAAACAAATAGGAAGGAAATTTAATTTATCGGCTGGGACAAAAAAACATCCTGAACTCACTCAAATCAACTTGCCGGAACTTACCTCTTGCGAAGAAGTATCTATTGATGGTGCAGATAAATTAGAAACAATCAATCTTCCAAAATTATCCAATCTTTCTTCTTTTTCCATTAGTTCATGTGCCAAGTTTTCAAAGTTGAACGAAACCATTGCTCCGTTCAATATGGAAAAACTAGTAGTAGCAAGTTGTCCAAGCGTTACGGCATTAGACGCAAGCAACAAAGACATCAAAAAGATTACTATCTCTTACGCAGATAATAATTTCGTTCTCAAAGGAAAAGAAGAAATGGGAACTTATCAATTCACAGGACGTCAATTACCAAAAACAGAAGGAATTTCTACTTTTACCGATCTCACTATTACTACTCCGCTTACTAATGTAGAAAGCCCTAATATTAAAAAAGTTACAGGAAAGTTGGACTTCCAAAGTACAGCAAATGTAACATTGGAGTCTATTAATATGCCTGATTTAGAAATAGTAGGTACTTTTTTATCAATAAATGAATATACCAACGTCTCTTTTCCAAAACTTACGGAGGTGACAACAAAGCTAGAAATAAGAATAAATAAAACAGTCATCGATTTATCTCACTTGAACTTTAAGAATCTAAAGTCAGTGGAATTCTTATATCTGTATGGAAGTAGAAACGCCAACATAAAATCACTTGATGGTTACTTTCCAGCATTAGAAAAATTAAATCGCATCAAAATCTATCTATTTACAGGATTATACGATTTTAGCCCCTTTAAGAAATTCGCTGATGTAATGACCGAAGACTCTCAATGGGATGTGACCAATAGCGCCATAGGAACAGTAACATTAAAACAAATGCAAGAATCAGAAACCGGTGATTTTACACCGTATAATTAATAACTTAAAAAATTGTAATCATGAGAAAGAATTTTTTTTTCTTAGCAGCCAGTGCACTTCTGTTTGCAATGGGCAGTTGTACAAATGATGTATTGGACGATGTCCAAGTTAACAGTTCTCTTCCGCAGACACGAACTACCCCAAGTAATACGTGGACGTCTGCGTATGTACTTAGTGAAGGCACCTGGCATGTTACCCCTCCCTCCTCTCCGGGAAGTATTGTTCGCTATGACAATAATTGGGTAGAGTTGTCAACCCTTGAAATTGGAGATACCGGCAACGACCTGATCCAATATGGGTCAAAGCTGTATTGTGCAGTAAGCGGTCATGATCTCACAGCGAACAATGGTGGAATATGGGTATTAAATGCCAATACCGGACAACTTCTCACATCAGAGATGGTAAAATACGATGATGACAAAACCGGACATAAAGCTATGCCCAGACACTTGGCTGCAGCTAATGGAAAAGTATACATTAGCCTTTATTCCGGCGCTGTGATGGCTATAGACACAATCAATTATGCCCAAGCAGGTTATCTAGAACTTAATGCAACCTATTCAGAAGGAATCTGCATCGGCAAAGATAACAAAGTGTATGTCTGCAATTCAGGTAATGCCAAGGACACTCAAGCAGGTGAAGGCACAACTATTTCAGTATTGCCACTTAACCTTAAAAGTGAAACTCAAATTACCGTTCCTAAAAATCCGAAGTTGATAGCAGCTTATTCTGCCGATAAGATGTACTTTAATGTATTGGGTGACGGAGGTATGCATTCTGCATTGTATAAATTCAATCCAACTACACCAAATGTAGAACCAACATTAGTTACAGAGCAAGCAGGCGGATTTGCAATCGGAAGTGAATATCTTTATACAGCGGATATAGATTGGAACACAGAGGATTATAAGACTGTTATGAAAAAAGTGCAATTGTCTAATGATGTGGTTAGTGATTTCACAACAGACCCCGGATATATGTTTGGTTTCAGCGTGACAGTAAATCCATTCAGCGGAGATGTATGCTTCGGTCAATCTATGGGAGACGGCTTGTATATTTATGATTCTAAAGGAGGCGATTACTTAGATATAGTAAATACCGGCACAGCCAACGTGAATACCGTAGTCTTCGTAAAATAACTTTTCCAATCATAACTGAAAAGTTCAGAACAATCCATTCCCCCTCCCCTCCCGAAACATCTTCGGGCGGGAGAGAGGTGGATCTTCTCCAATATATTATTACTTTTGTTCCCGATAAAAGCAGCCGTATGAAGAATAAAATAAAACTCATTCTCCCTCTTTTCTTTTTATTTCTTGCCGTAGCCGCGTGCATGGACTACGACCCATTTGCCAAGAAAGCCTACCGGATATCCGGCAACGGGCTGTTCATCACCAACGAAGGTAACTTCCAATACGGGAATGCAAGCCTCTCTTATTACGACACCGACACGAGAGAAGTGGAAAATGACGTGTTCTTCCAAGCCAACGGAAGGAAGCTGGGAGACGTGGCGCAGTCCATGGCCATCCACGACGGAAAAGGATATGTGGTGGTCAACAACTCCGGGGCGGTCTACGTCATTGACCTGGAAACTTTCCAGATATTGGGAGGTATTACCAAATTGACTTCCCCCCGCTATATACACTTCGTGAACGACACCAAGGCATATATCACCGACCTCTACGCTCCCACCATCACCATCTTTAATCCGCAAACCTTGCAGAAAACAGGATATATCGACACAAAAGGACATAAGTCCACCGAGCAGATGGTGCAATACGGAAAGTATGTCTTCACCAACTGCTGGTCTTATGACAACAAGATTCTAGTAATAGACACGGAAACGGACACGATGGTGGACGAAATCACCGTCGGCATACAACCCACCTCGCTGGCTCTCGATAAGTACGGAAAAATATGGACCGTGACCGACGGAGGCTACGAAGGCAGTTCCTACGGTTATGAAGCGCCCGCACTCTATAAAATAGACGCTGCCACGCGGACTGTGGAAAAGACCTTCACCTTTAAAAAAGGACAACAAGCCTCTGAAGTGGTGCTCAACGGAGAACGGGACACCCTCTATTTTATCAACGAAGACATCTGGCGGATGGACGTCACTGCTCTGCGCATGCCTGTGCGCCCTTTCCTCAAGTCGCCCGGCGAAAACAGTATTTACTACGGACTGACAGTGGACCCTTATACTTCAGAAGTGTATGTGGCAGATGCCATCGACTATCAACAACGGGGAGCCATCTTCCGCTTCACCCCGGAGGCCGTGCCGGTAGACACCTTCAAGGTGGGCATCATCCCGGGAGCTTTCTGTTTTAAACGCAACCGACCATGAGCAACAATATATTCAACCAAATAGCTATCAGCACCACCCTCCTGCTTTGCAGCATCCTCTCTGCACAGGGACAAAGCAATGACATCGCCTGGCAGTTGCGCCTCGACACAGTGACTGTCACCGGCAAGCGTCCGTTCAGGGACATCGGAGTGACAAAAACCGTTATCGACACTCTCATCCTACGGGAAAGCCTCACCAACAGCCTGGCGGACGTGCTCTCACAAAGCACTTCCATCTTTATAAAGAGCTATGGCAGGGGCACTATGTCCACCGCTTCTTTCCGCGGCACTTCCGCCTCGCACACGCAGGTGCTATGGAACGGCATGAACATCAACTCTCCCATGCTGGGACAAGTAGATTTCTCACTGATTCCCTCCTACTTCGTGGACGATATGAGCCTGTGGCACGGCGCAAGCTCGGTCAACGTGAGCGGCAACGGTCTGGGCGGAGCCATCACCCTAGGCACGCATCCGGAAGAGTGGCAAGGAGTGGACCTCAAACTGATACAAGGCATCAGCAGCTACAACACCTTCGACGAATTTCTGCACCTCCGCTACGGCAGCAAGAAGTGGCAAAGCTCCACACGTGTCTACTTTGTGAAGTCACGCAACGACTTTAAATACACCAACTACGACAAAGCGCAGATTAACGACGATGGCAGCTACAACCCCGACTACGAAACCACCCGCAACAAAAACTGCCAATACCAAGACTTCCACCTGCTTCAAGAGCTATACTACGACCGCAAAGACGGCAACAAGTTTTCGTTCGCCGCATGGTTCCTCGACTCCGACCGCGGCATACCGATGCTCACCACCGAGCAACGGGAAGAAGCAAGCTACAAGACACGACAGGAAGAAACCACCCTGCGCGCCGTAGGGGGCTGGGACCATAGTGCCGAAAAACTAAAAACCTCAGCCAAGCTGGGGTATACCTACACGTACATGCAATATAAATATGATACGCGCGTGCAAGAACAGATGAGCCGGATGCAGGACGCAAACAGCTACATCTATTCGGGCTTCCTGTCTGGCAACGTAGAATACCTTCCATCGGAAAAATGGATGATTGGAGGAAACGTCACCGGAATGTATAACTATGCCGACACTTGGGAATATATAGACAAAGAAGGCTATCGGGAAGGACGCCCCGAAATCTCGGCATTTGCCACCGTGCGCTACCGCCCGTGGTCGCGCCTGGGACTGGCAGTGGATTTGCGCGAAATGTATTACGACCGGTTCACTCCCCTCATCCCCGCCGCCTTCCTCGACATCAACCTCTATCCGCGCTATGGAGTGATACTGAAAGCCTCCATAGCCCGCAACTATCGCTACCCTACCCTCAACGACCTCTACTTCAAGCCGGGGGGAAACCCGGACTTATCCTCTGAAAAAGGGTTCACCTACGACACAGGCATCGAGTTCACCTTGAAATCCGATGACCGCTTCACACTGAAAGGCGAGCTGACTGCATTCGACTCCCATATTGACGACTGGATTCTCTGGCTCCCCACCACCAAGGGCTATTGGACGCCGCGCAACGTGAAACAGGTGCACAGCTACGGTTTCGAAGTGAAAGGGAAAGCTTCGCTCAGGCTGGGCGACTGGACCCTATGGCTGGATGCCAACTGGAACCGTACGCGCGCCATCAACAATGGCGACCCCGTGAGTTCGGAAGACATATCGGTGGGCAAGCAGCTAGTCTACATCCCCGAGTATTCCTCCGCCGTGATGGGGCAAGTGAGCTGGAAGAACTTTTTCTTTATCTATAAGTACAATTATTATAGCACACGCTACACCACATCGAGCAACGAGATGACTACCAAGCGCGACGAACTGAATTCTTATTATATGAACGATCTCTCGCTGGAGAAACGCTTCCGATGGAAACAGACGGGCATCTCCCTGAAATTCTCCGTCTACAACCTCTTCAATGAAGAATACGTATCGGTGCTCAGCCGCCCCATGCCGCGAAGAAACTACGGGGTGACTCTCAGCATCAACCCCCGCTGGGGAAAAACAAACAAGTAAACACTAAAAAAAGACAGATAAATGATGAAAACAAAATCTACCCTTACCGCCTGCACACTGCTCTGCCTCCTCTTCCTGGCAAGTTGTCTATCGGGCAAAAAGACTTCTCTGGAAGCTTTCAACCGGGATGTCTACACGCCCGAGTATGCTTCGGGATTCAAAATCCTTGGCACCGACCATGCCTTGAGCACCCTTATCCAAGTGACCAAACCCTGGCAGGGAGCCAAAGACGTAACGCTCTCTTACTTCATCTCGCGCAACGGCGAGCAACCTCCCGCAGGCTTCACCGGTCCCGTGATTTCCGCCGGCGCCAAACGCATTGTGTGCATGTCTTCTTCATACATCGCCATGCTCGACATGCTGGGACAAGTAGACCGCATCGTAGGTGTATCGGGCATCAACTATATCTCGAACCCCTACATCCTTGCCCACCAAGACGTCATCAAAGACATGGGTCCCGACATGAACTATGAACTTCTCCTCGGATTAAAGCCGGATGTCGTTTTACTTTATGGCATTGCCGATGCCCAGAAAGCCGTTACCGACAAGCTGCAAGAGTTATCCATCCCTTATTTTTACGTAGGAGAATACCTGGAAGAATCTCCCCTGGGAAAGGCGGAATGGATAGTAGCCCTCTCCGAACTGACCGACAGCCGGGAGGCGGGTATGGAAATGTTCCGCGAAATCCCGAAACGCTATCATGCCCTGCAAGCGCTGGTAGACTCCGTGGAGCAACGCCCTACCGTTACTTTCAACACTCCCTGGAACGATACTTGGGTAATGCCTTCTACCCAAAGCTACATGGCACGTCTGGTTGCCGACGCCGGAGCGGATTATATCTACAAAGAGAATTCCTCCAACAGCTCCATGCCCATCGGGCTGGAAACGGCTTACCAACTGTTGCAAAAGGCGGATTATTGGATTAATGTCGGCACACCTTCTACAATGGAAGAGCTGACTGCTCTCAATCCGAAGTTTGCAGATGCAAAAGCAGTGAAGGAGAAAAAGGTATATAATAACAATTTACGAGTGACTCCCGCCGGAGGAAATGATTTTTGGGAATCGTCCGTAGTGCATCCGGACGTAGTGTTGAAAGACCTCATCCGAATCTTTCATCCGGAAGTGGTGACGGATTCTCTGTACTATTACAAGCGGCTGGAGTGAGGGGACAGCAGACTGCAAGGACAAAAAAGAACAGGCAGGCAAGTATAGCAACTTTCGGGAAAAACAATGCAGATGATTGAAATCAACCATGCGAATGATTGAGATTAATCCATGTGTTGATTGAAAAAAACATGCAGATGATTGAAAAGGGATGTTCGGCCTCCTGTACTAAGCTTGGCAGGCAACGCAGAAGTCCTTCCGTTTTTATTTTCTATCTTTGCACCCGAAACAATAAATAAGTAAACACGAAAAGATGAAGCGTTCCCATTCACACAATACATTGTTATTCGTCTCCTTGAGTATCATAGCCTTGATATTGCTACTAACGGACATGGCAACCGGAGACACCTTTATCCCTATCTCCAGGATTGTGGCGGTGCTCACCGGAGGGGAGTGCGACGAGATGACCCGCAACATTCTTCTATCCATTCGTTTTGTACGGGTGACGGTGGCGGCTTTGATAGGCATCGCCCTTTCAGTGAGTGGATTGCAGATGCAGACTGTATTCCAGAATCCATTGGCAGATCCCTATCTATTGGGAGTAAGCTCGGGAGCGGGATTGGGAGTGGCATTGTTCGTCTTGGGCGCTCCCTTGCTGGGATGGACGGCTTTCCCGCTGTTACAATCCATAGGCATTGTAGGTTCCGGGTGGATAGGTACATCGGTCATTCTGCTGGGAGTAGCCATTCTGAGCCGGAAGATAAAGAACATCCTTGGAGTGCTGATTATGGGAGTGATGATTGGCTACGTGGCAGGAGCCATCATCCAGATATTGCAATACCTCAGTTCGGCGGAACAATTGAAGATGTTCACTCTTTGGTCGATGGGGTCGCTCAGCCACATCACTACTACGCAGCTATGGATTATGATACCTGTGCTGGCACTAGGGTTGGTACTCTCCATTGCCTGCATAAAGCCGTTAAACCTCTTGTTGCTGGGCGAGAACTATGCACGCACGATGGGGATGAACATCAAACGGTCGCGCACACTCATCTTTCTCTCTACCGCCCTGCTAACGGGGACGGTCACTGCTTTCTGCGGACCGGTGGGCTTCATCGGGCTGGCGGTTCCGCATGTCACACGATTGTTGTTTAATAATGCCGACCACCGGATACTGGTTCCGGGCACGATGTTGACGGGACTGATAGGGATGCTCGTCTGCGACATCATTGCCAAGAAATTCCTACTGCCGGTGAATTGCATCACTGCTTTGCTGGGAATCCCGGTAATTTTATGGGTAATAGCTAAAAACTTGCGTATAATCAAATGATTCAGCTCAAAGAACTTACAGTAGGATATGGACAGCGTATACTGCTAGACCATGTTTCCACCAGGGTTTCCGGTGGGCAGCTTGCCGCTTTGCTAGGACGAAACGGTACGGGAAAGAGCACTTTGCTACGTGCCATGATGGGACTTGAAAAGCCACAAGGCGGAGAGATTCTTCTTCAGGGAAAGAACATCGCTTCGTTGAAAACAGAGGAGCTGGCACGAAGCATCAGCTTTGTGACCACCGACAAAGTGCGCGTCGCCAATCTCCGCTGTAAAGATGTGGTTGCACTGGGACGTGCTCCTTATACCAACTGGATAGGACAGTTGCAGGCGGAAGACCAACAGCGGGTGGAAGAGGCCATGTACTTGGTAGGCATGTCCGCTTATGCGGAGAAGACGATGGACAAGATGTCCGACGGCGAATGCCAGCGCATCATGATAGCCCGTGCCCTGGCACAAGATACTCCGGTGATTCTGCTCGACGAACCTACCGCTTTTCTCGACTTACCCAATCGCTACGAACTTTGCCTGCTCCTGCGCAAGCTGGCAAGGGAAGAAAACAAATGTGTCATTTTCTCCACCCACGACCTCGACATTGCCTTGTCACTCTGCGACTTCGTCATGCTGATAGACAATCCGCAACTATACGGGCTTCCTACATCCGATATGGTAGCCAGCGGACACATCGAGCGGTTGTTTCGCAATGACTCCATCACGTTTGATGCGCGAGAGATGAGAGTACGCATCCGATAGAAATTACCAATTGGTAATTTTTATCTGCTCCTATTGCCCTACCTTTGCCGAAGTTTTCAACAGTAAATAAAAAAAGAAAGGTAGAAAAGGTTTTTATGAAAGATAGTATTGATTTCGGAAGCATGGACATTCCGCGTTTGTTCCGCAAACTGCTATTTCCTACAGTGATAGGGATGGTATTCTCGGCCATATTTATCATCACGGATGGCATCTTCGTAGGTCAAGGCATCGGCAGCGACGCTCTGGCAGCCGTCAACATCACTGCTCCCTTGTTTATGATTACCACCGGCATCGGGCTTATGTTCGGAGTGGGAGCTTCGGTGGTGGCAAGCATCCATCTATCTCAAGGGAAGCGCAAAGCAGCGAGCATCAACATCACACAGGCACTTGTCGCTTCCTCTTTCCTTATAATATTGCTATCGGCATTGAGTTTCTATTTCGCAGAGCCACTGGGGGGATTGCTCGGCAGCTCAGAAAGGTTGCTGCCTGCCGTAATAGAATATATGAGGTGGTATGTCCCCTTCTTAGTGTTCTACGTGGTGTTGAGTGCAGGTATGTTCTACATCCGGCTGGACGGTTCGCCCAATTACGCCATGTTGTGCAATGCCGTCTCCGCCATCCTTAACATCATACTCGATTATATCTTCATCTTCGAGTTCGGTTGGGGAATGATGGGAGCAGCTTTCGCCACCAGTTTAGGAACGTTAGCAGGCGGACTGATGACATTTGTTTACCTCGCCCGCTTCTCACGCTACATCAGCCTCTACCGCATCAAGCTGAGCAAGAAAAGCATGATGCTCACCTTGCGTAATCTCGGTTATATGATGAAGTTGGGCACTTCCGCCTTTGTCAGCGAAGCGTCCATCGCCAGCATGATGTTTCTGGGCAACTACGTTTTCATCCGTCACCTGGGTGAGAACGGTGTGGCGGCATTCAGCATTGTCTGCTATTTCTTTCCCATTATCTTTATGGTGTATAATGCGATTGCCCAATCTGCCCAACCCATTCTCAGCTACAACTTCGGAGCGAATTTGCACGACCGTGTGAAGAAGACATTGCATCTCTCCGTCCGCACCGCTTTATTCTGCGGAACCGGCTTCTTCATCCTCACCGTACTGTGCAGGCAAAACATTGTCGCGCTCTTTATCGACCGCAGCTATGCAGCCTTCGACATAGCTGTGGAAGGGCTCCCCTATTTTGCAATAGGATATATATTCTTTGCCGTCAACATGGTTGGAATCGGATATTACCAGAGCATCGAACGGGCACGGCGGGCAACGGTTATCACTCTCCTGCGCGGCATCGTGGTTATGCTGGCAGGCTTCCTCGCACTTCCACCCCTACTGGGAGTACCCGGCATCTGGCTCGCTGTTCCCTTTGCCGAGCTGCTAACATTTCTATATATCATCGGAATTTCTTTGAAAGACCGCTTTCGGAGCCGCCGATGATGCGTATCTTTGCAACATGGATACATTCATCGAAAAACTCTGCAACAGATATAAGGTACGCGAAGCGGATGTACAGTCCCTCCTGGACTGTATGAAAGAGGTGTGCGTCAGGAAAAGAGAGTTAATTGTGCGCGAAGGCAGCAAGAACAGTAACTTCTACTTGATTAAGGAAGGTATCTGGCGCGGATACTACCACAAAGACGGAGTGGACACCACCCTGTGGTTCGCTTCGGAAGGAGAAGCGGCCTTCTCCGTCTGGGGCTACGTGGAGAATGCGGCTTCGCTCATCAGCATCGAAGCAATGTGCGACAGCGTAGCCTATCGCATCTCCCGCACGGCACTGGCACAACTTTATTCTTCCTCGCTCGCCCTTGCCAACCTGGGCTTGCAACTGATGGAACATCAATTTCTGGGACAGGAAAATTGGCTTATCAGTGCCGGAAGCCCGCGGGCGAAGGAGCGTTATCTCAACCTTATCAAAGAAACACCGGAACTGCTACAACATGTTCCTCTCAAATACATCGCTTCTTATCTGTGGATAACGCCTCAGTCGCTGAGCAGGATTCGGGCGGAGATTGCTTCTTCGTGCCGATAGAAGAAGGCAAGCCTTATGAAGGGAGGAGCGACGAAACAGCCTCCCTCAACTGTTCCAGCGCCTGACGAAGCACCGACCGGGGACATGCCACGTTGATACGCATAAAGCCTTTTCCCTCTTTGCCGAACATAGTACCCTCATTCAGTGCCAAGCGGGCTTTTTCGGTGAAGAAACGGTTCAGTTCTTCCTGCCCCATTCCAAGCGCACGGCAGTCGAGGAAAATAAGATAGGAAGCTTGCGGGCGAATCATTCCTATGAGAGGAATGTTCTCACAGAGATACTTCTCCGTAAAGTCTATATTTCCCTGAATGTAGGCAATGACCTGCTCCAGCCATTCCGCTCCCTGAGTATAAGCAGCCACCGCTCCCATATATGCAAACATGTGTCCCTCGCTAAATTCACTCGCTTCCATAAATTCCTGAAAACGCCGGCGTATGCCTTCATCCTCTATGATGGCATAGGAGCTGGCAAGCCCCGGCATGTTGAAAGCCTTGCTGGGCGACATGAACACCAGAGAGTTGGTTCGCGCCCGTTCGGATACGCGGGCAAACGTTTGATGCCGATAAGGCGGAAGCGTCAGATCGGCATGTATTTCATCGGAAATCACAAGTGTGCCGGCTTCGTAACAAATACCTGCTATTTGCTCCAATTCTTCTTTAGTCCACACCCGTCCGCCTGGATTATGCGGGTTGCTAAGAATCAATATCTTGCATCCCTGCACGTCTTTCCGGAAACGTTCGAAATCAATCCGGTATTGCCCATCCTCGAGCATCAGCGGGCTGAATACTACCTCACGGCCATTTTTCCCGGTCACCAGAAAGAAAGGATGATAGACCGGAGGCATCACCATCACCTTATCTCCTTTCTGTGTGAAACACTGAATGGCAAATGCCAGCCCCCGCACGATACCGGGAGTAAAAGTAAGCATCTCCGGACCCACCGCCCAATCATGGCGCTCCTGCAACCAGCGGATAATAGAAGCAGACCACTCTTTGCAGGCAAACGTGTAGCCGAGCACTTCATGCTCCAGACGCTTTTTCAACGTCTCGATAACACAAGGTGGAGTACGAAAGTCCATATCCGCCACCCACATAGGGAGCAAATCGTTGCGTCCCCAACGTTCAGACACACCGTCCCATTTCACAGAATCGCTGCCACGACGGTCTATTATTTCATCAAAATTATAATTCATATCGGTCTAATATATTCATTCGTTACAAGAAGGTTCTAATAAAATCAGGGGTAAAGATAAACAAATGACGTGAGAAATATATCATTTTTCTGCCAGCTTTATGTATGAACATTGCTATAAAAAACTTTGTTGGGAAAGGAAATAGAACTATCTTTGTAATGTTTCATATAAACAATAGATAAAAGAAAGGAGCAATGTATGTCTCGTACAGAAAAAAACAAACTGGAATTTATAGTAGCTCTGATTGCAGAGTTCTCCCAGGCCTATCATATCAAGCAGAAACAAGCATTCAATTATTTGCGTCGCTTCCAAGGGCTTGATTTCCTGCAAAAGCACTATGACATTATGCATACTCAATCTTTTGAAGACGTGATTGAAGCACTAATAACTGTATGTCACAGAAATGGAGGGAAACTGGCATGAAACTATATCATGGCTCCAATATAGAAATCAAACAACCGGATTTATCACGTTCGAAACCTTTTAAAGACTTCAGACAAGGTTTCTATCTTTCTCCCATCTATGAGCAAGCAATGGAAAGAGCTAAGCAAATGACTGACTTATTACAGAATGGGAGTCCTCATGTAACCAGTTTCGAGTGGAATGAAACTGGTACTACAAGATTACGTATAAAGACTTTTGATGATTATTGCCAAGAGTGGGCAGAGTTTGTGCTGGCCAATCGTGACCGTAAACGTAAACATCCCATACATGATTATGATATTGTTATAGGTCCTATTGCAGATGACGGAGTTACTTACCAACTACGCCGCTATCGTGAGGGCGATATAACTATGGAGCGGTTAATCGAAGAACTAAAATACGCTAAAGGGTTAACTATACAATATTTTTTCGGAACAGAACAGGCGTTATCTTTTTTACATAAACTATGAAACTAACTGAAAAACAAATCCAATTCATGCAAGAGGACTTAAGTATTAAACTTATCCAGATATTAATCGAAGAATGGCAGTATGACATGACAGAAGCCTTGAACGTGTTTTATAACTCAGAAACCTTCGAGCGTCTCAGCAATCCTGATACCGGATTATATTATCAAAGCGAAGGATATGTATATGATTACCTAAAAAACGAGTTAACTACCGGAAAATTCGCTTAATGTCCATCTTCTTAGTTCAACGAACTATTGCCTGTCTCGGCTGTTATTCGTATTTTTGTTGGCTCTAAATAATAGAAGATATGACGAAAGCCCTATTTTTTGATATAGACGGAACGCTGGTGAGCTTCCACACCCATGCCATCCCGGCATCCACCATTGACGCCCTCGAACTGGCGCGGGAAAAGGGAAACAAGATATTCATTGCCACAGGACGCCCCAAAGCAATCATCAATAATCTCTCCGCCTTGCAGGAACGCAACCTCATAGACGGATACATCACCATGAACGGCGCTTACTGCTTCGTGGGCAAAGAAGTGATTTACAAGAGCGCCATCGACCCCGCAGAAGTGAAAGCAATGGCAGGCTTCTGCGAAAAGAAAGGATTGCCCTCCTTTTTCGTGAAAGAACATACGATAGCCGTGTGCCAGCCCAACGACCTCGTGCGAAGGATTTTCTATGAATTTCTTCATGTGGACGAAGTCCCCGTGCACACCTTCGAGGAAGCCACACAGGGAGAAATCTTCCAAATGACTCCCTTTATCACCGAAGATGAAGAAAAAGAAATACGTCCCTACATCCCACATTGCGAGATAGGACGCTGGTATCCAGCCTTTGCCGACGTGACCGCCAAAGGGAATACCAAACAACGAGGAATAGACGAAATCATCCGACATTTCGGTATCAGCCTCCAAGATACGGTAGCTTTCGGCGACGGAGGCAACGACATCCCTATGCTACGCCATGCAGCCACCGGCGTCGCCATGGGGCAGGCACGGGAGGAAGTGAAGCAAGCCGCCGACTACGTGACAGCCCCTATTGACGAAGACGGAATATGGAAAGCGATGAAACATCTGGAAATAATATAAGACAAAAATAAAACGAGTGGAAGTAGTAGATACCCAGAACGCGGCGTTCCAAGACGCTTTGAATCTGATTCAATATACCCGGCAGTCGGTGTTTCTCACCGGAAAGGCGGGTACGGGAAAGTCTACATTCCTACGCTATATCTGCAAAAATACGAAGAAGAAACATGTAGTATTGGCGCCTACAGGCATCGCCGCCATCAATGCAGGAGGAAGCACCCTGCACAGTTTCTTCAAACTCCCCTTTCATCCCCTGCCGCCCGACGACCCTAACCTCAGCCTGCAACGGGGACGGATACACGAATTCTTTAAATATACCAAGCCACACCGCAAACTGCTGGAACAGATTGAACTCGTCATCATCGACGAAATATCCATGGTGCGTGCCGACATTATCGATGCCGTAGACCGCATCCTGCGCGTCTACTCACACAACCTGAGAGAACCGTTCGGAGGAAAGCAAGTGTTGCTGGTGGGAGACGTATTCCAACTGGAACCGGTGGTGAAAAGCGATGAACGCGAAATACTGAGCCGCTTCTACCCCACCCCTTATTTCTTCTCGGCACGTGTGTTCAACCAGATTGACCTCGTATCCATAGAACTGCAAAAGGTGTATCGGCAGACCGATCCCGTGTTTGTGAACGTGCTCGACCGCATCCGCACCAACACCGCGGGAGCACCCGACTTGCAACTGCTCAACACCCGCTATGGCGCCCGCATGGAAGATTCCGAAGCCGACATGTACATCACACTGGCTACGCGCAGGGATACTGTAGACTTTATCAACGACAAGAAACTGGCAGAGCTGCCGGGCGACCCCGTCACCTTTGAAGGAGAAATCACAGGAGATTTCCCCGAAAGCAGCCTGCCTACCTCAAAAGACCTGATATTGAAGCCCGGAGCGCAAGTCATCTTCATCAAAAACGACTTTGAACGCCGCTGGGTAAACGGAACCATCGGAGTGGTTGCCGGCATAGACGAAGAGGAAGAAACCATCTATGTGGTGACCGACGACGGAAAAGAATGCGACGTGAAGCCCGAATCGTGGAAGAACATCCGTTATCGCTACAACGAAGAAAAGAAAGAAATCGAAGAAGAAGTCTTAGGAACTTTCACTCAATACCCCATCCGCCTCGCCTGGGCAATCACCGTGCACAAAAGCCAGGGACTTACATTCAGCAGGGTGGTGATAGACTTCACAGGAGGCGTATTCGCCGGCGGACAAGCCTACGTAGCACTAAGCCGCTGCACCTCGCTGGAAGGCATCCAACTGAAGAAACCCATCAACCGGGCGGACATCTTCGTGAAACAAGAGATTGTAAACTTCGCCGCACGGTTCAACGACCGGCAAGCCATAGACCGCGCCCTGAAACAAGCCCAGGCAGACGTGCAGTATGCCGCAGCCGCCCGTGCCTTCGACAAAGGAGATATGGAAGAATGCCTGGAGCAGTTCTTCAGAGCCATCCACTCCCGCTACGACATCGAAAAGCCTGTCCCCCGCCGTCTGATACGCCGCAAGCTAGGCATCATCAACCTGCTGAAAGAGCAGAACCGCCAACTCAAAGAGAAAATGCGGGAGCAACAGGAATGCCTCAAGAAGTATGCCCGCGAATATCTGATGATGGGCAACGACTGCATCACCCTGGCACGCGACGCACGGGCAGCAATCGCCAACTACGACAAAGCCCTGCAACTCTGGCCCGAATATACAGATGCATGGATAAGAAAAGGCATCACCTTATTTAATAACAAAGAATTCTTCGATGCAGAAAACTGTTTCAACACTGCCGTCAGCCTCCGCCCGGCAGAGTTCAAAGGCGTGTACAACCGTGGTAAATTGAGGCTCAAAACGAACAACGTTGAAGGAGCCCTCGCCGACCTCGACAAAGCCACCACCCTGAAACCCGACCATGCTGGAGCCCACGAACTCTTCGGCGACGCCCTCCTGAAAGCCGGCAAAGAAGACGAAGCCGCCCTGCAATGGCGCATAGCAGAGGAAATCAGAAAGAACAAGTCAAAGAATTAACCCGCAAAAAACAAGGGATAAAGAAAAGTTTTTATTAGATTTGTCCCTACATACGTCAAACTCTTAAAAAGCACACTGATATGAAAAAAGGTTTGAAAATCACTGCTATTGTTTTAGGCACGCTCTTACTACTAATGCTCATTCTCCCCTTTGCCTTCCAAGGGAAAATAGCCGGACTAGTGAAAACAGAAGGCAACAAAATGCTAAATGCACGATTCGACTTCAGCGACCTGGGCATCAGCCTCTTCCGGCACTTTCCTCAAGCATCGGTCACGCTAAAGAACTTCTACCTTGTAGGCAATGATAAATTTGCCAAAGATACCCTGGTACGCGCCGGAGAGATTACAGCCACAGTCAATCTCTTCTCCCTTTTCGGCGACAGCGGATATGACATCTCCCGGATATTCCTGGAAGACACCCGCGTTCATGCCATCGTCCTGCCCGACGGAAAAGTGAACTGGGACGTTATGAAGCCCGACAGCACGGACACTTCCACAGCAGAAGAAGCTACCGGAGAAGAGACCTCCCCCTTCAAAGTGAAACTCCAACGGTTCGCCATCAAACACATGGACGTCATCTACGACGACCAGCAAGCCGCCATGTATGCCGACCTGCAAGATTTCAACGCCCTCTGCTCCGGCGACCTGGGAAGCGACCGCACCAACCTGCAAATAGAAGCCGAAGCGAAAGCCCTCACCTACAAAATGGACGGGATACCTTTCCTCTCCGACGCTAACATCTATGCCAAAATAGACGTAGACGCCGACCTGGCAAATCAAAAATTCACCCTGAAAGAGAACAAGTTCCGACTCAATGCCATCCAGGCAGGCGTAGACGGCTGGGTAGCCATGAACTCCTCCGCCATCGACATGGACTTGAAGCTGAACACCAGCGAAGTAGGATTCAAAGAGATATTATCGCTCATCCCCGCCATCTACTCCAAAGAATTCTCCACACTGCAAACAGACGGCACAGCCACTCTCACAGGATATGCCAAAGGAACCTTGCAGGGAGACACCGTCCCCGAATTTAACATGGACTTGCAAGTGAAAAACGCCATGTTCCGCTATCCTACCTCGCCCGCAGGCGTAGACCAAATTCAAATCAACGCCAACGTCCACAACCCCGGAGGCAACATAGACCTCACCACGGTGAGCATCCAACCGTTCCAATTCCGCCTGGCAGGAAATCCTTTCAGCCTGACAGCCAACGTGAAAACACCTATCAGCGACCCCGACTTCCAAGCGGAAGCCAAAGGCGTACTCAACCTGGGCATGATTAAGCAAGTATATCCCCTGGAAGACATGGAACTGAACGGAACTATCAACGCCAACATGCAACTGGCAGGCCGGATGTCTTACATCGAAAAAGAACAATACGACCAAGTGAAAGCTTCGGGAACCATAGAGCTTAGCGGCATGAAACTCACCATGAAGGATATACCCGACGTGGAAATCAAGAACTCCCTCTTCACCTTCACGCCAAAATACCTGCAACTAAGCGAAACCACCGTCAACATCGGCAAGAATGACCTCACTGCCGACAGCCGTTTCGAGAATTATATCGGATATGCCCTGAAAGGAACCACACTGAAAGGTGCTCTCAATATCCACTCCAACCACCTCGACCTGAACGACTTCATGGCATCAGAAAACACCGACAGCCTGGCCCAAGCCTCTGCCGCCCCAACAGCAGAAACCGCCACACCGGACTCCACCGCCACAGCCTCGACAGGTGTATTGGAAATCCCGCGCAACATCGACTTCCAGATGGACGCCAACCTGAAAGAAGTGTTATTAGGCAAAATGGCTTTCAACAATATGAACGGCAAGCTTGTTGTTAAAGACGGCAAAGTGGACATGAAGAACCTCTCCATGAACACAATGGGCGGAAATGTGGTGATGAACGGCTACTACTCGAGCGCCGACGTGAAAGCCCCGGAGATGAATGCAGGATTCAAGTTGACAGACATCAGCTTCTCACAAGCCTACAAGGAACTGGACATGGTGCAACAACTTGCCCCTATCTTTGAAAACCTGAAAGGCAACTTCTCCGGACAAATCCATGTGGCAACCGAACTGGATGCTTCGATGAGCCCGGTAATGGAAACGTTGCAAGGAAAAGGCAGCCTCTCCACCCGCGACCTCAGCCTGAGCGGTGTAAAAGTGATTGACCAGATTGCCGACGCCATCCAGCAACCCGGCTTGAAGGAAATGAAAGTAAAAGACATGACACTGGACTTCACCATCGACAAGGGAAGGGTGGCAACGAAGCCGTTTGACATCAAGATGGGCGATTACACCATGAACCTCTCCGGTAGCACAGGACTGGACCAGACCATCGACTACTCCGGCAAGCTGAAACTTCCGGCTTCAATGGGAAACATCTCCAAGCTGACTACCGTGGACATGAAAATCGGAGGTACGTTCACCTCTCCCAAGGTGTCCATCGACACGAAGAGCATGGCGAACCAGGCAGTAGAAGCCGTAGCGGATAAAGCCCTCGAACAGCTGGGCAAAAAGCTCGGACTCGACTCTGCCGCCACAGCCAACAAAGATTCTGTGAAACAAAAGGTAACGGAAAAAGTGACCGAAAAAGCACTTGATTTCCTAAAGAAAAAATTGAAATAAGATGCTTCTTAAATTATATGAAAAGAACAACACCCCCCAAGACCTGCAACGGGTAGTGGACATACTGGAAAGCGGTGGGCTGATTATTTATCCCACCGACACCATGTATGCCATCGGTTGCCACGGGCTGAAGGAACGCGCCATCGAGCGCATCTGCCGCATCAAGGGTATCGACCCCCGCAAAAACAATCTCTCTATCATCTGCTACGACTTGAGCAGCATCAGCGAGTATGCCAAAGTGGATAACAACACCTTTAAACTGATGAAGCACAACCTGCCGGGACCGTTCACCTTCATCTTGAACGGAACGAACCGACTCCCCAAGATATTCCGCAACCGCAAGGAAGTGGGTATCCGCATGCCGGACAACGACATCATCCGGGAAATAGCAAGGCTGCTTGATGCCCCTATCATGACGACTACCTTGCCTCACAACGAGGACGAGGACCTGGAATATGCAACCGACCCGGAACTGATTGAAGAAAAGTTCGGAGATATGGTAGACCTTGTGATTGACGGTGGCATAGGCGGCATCGAAGGTTCTACGATAGTAGATTGCACGGAAGGAGAAATGGAAATTGTAAGGCAGGGAAAGGGATGGTTGGAAGAAATATAATAAAGAAGCGCATCATGAAAGAACAAGTTGGCGGGCTTTCCCTAAAAGGAGAGTCCGTCTTCTTTTACATCAATTCTCCTCCCAGATTATAATAAAATCAATGCGATGAATCATTTAAATCAATGCAATGTTTATTTCAATCACCCCATGGATTCTACCAATCAATGGGGTGATTTTAAACTAGGATGTTATGGATTTTTTAATTAACCATCTTAACGAACAAACCTCTGTGTCCATCTCGTCTTCCACATCAGCCACACTACTATTGCTGAAATTATAAACGCCACAGTTGCCATACATATAATCCTTACAAAGTCCGGCAAGACAGAGAGGTTGAACACATCGTAGCAGACAAAAACAAAAACGTAGTGGCACAAATAGATGCCGAAAGTGAAGGAAGCCAAGCGAGACAGCCAAGGCAAAGAAGGAACTTTTATCTTTTTGATGATGACGAAGACGGCAAAGGTCATCATAAATACATTGATACCGGCAAAGTACCATACAATTTCGAGATAAGCATAGTTGCCCGGGAAAGAGTTTTGAGTGAGGACATAGCCGTAGGAAGTGATAGCATAGCCCACGAGAAACATAGGAACGGTGATGAGAAGCGTTTTCTTCCAACTCCAGTCCAAGGGATATTTCACCAGGTAGTAGGCTAAGATGAGGTAGCCGACGAAGCCGGAAAGATAATAGAAAGTACCATAATCATTCCAGTCGCATACTCCCCAGATTCCCATATTGCCGTAGTTGCCGGGATAGCCCAACACAGGGGCAAACATTTTGATATAAGGAATAAACAGAGAAACTCCCCAGAGAAGAAGCACCAGTTTGAGTTCTTTGCGAGATGCCTGCCGCAACCAATGGCTCAGGATGGGCATCACCAGGTATAAACCGATTAACATATAAAGATACCACAAAGGCACGGTGTCGAAGTTGAAGTTAAAGATAAAAGTATAGAGTTTCACCCAGAGAGTACTCAGAGAATAACCGGGCAGGGAGATCAATGGATTGTGGGATGCGGGGTTGATACAGGTATAATAAACAAAAAATAAAATCGGAAGAACTATCGACCAGAATATCAAAGGGATGAGGATGCGTCCTATCCGCTTGCGATAGAAACTTGCCAACTCACCGTTCACGGGAAGCAACAGGACTCCCGTCATCATAACAAATAAAGGTACACAGGGGCGAACAAAACTTCCCGAAAACACACCTGTAAGAAATGCCGTGCGGTCGGCATCGAACTGACCTACAAAAGCGTCGCAACAATGTGCAAATACCACTAAAAAACATGCCACCACCCGCAACAGGTCTATCCAGCCGATGTTCTCTTTCTTATTCTTTTCCATGATAATGATTAGTATTAGTATATAGTCGGCAAAAATACAATATATTTCCTTGACAACCTTTGTCCTGCATTAAAATCATCTCTTCCGCCTCCCCCTCTTTAGATTCGTATCTTGTTCATAAAGTATGTGAAATAGCATGTTAATCCTCATTTAACCTTAATCTTTCTGGTCAAACAGACGTTTTTGCTTTGTAAAATCAATAAGTATTAATCACTTAAAAATGAAAAGTATGAAACGAAAACTTAGTTTATTATTCCTTTCGATGATGGCACTATTCTTCATAACGTCTTGTAGCGATGATGATGATGATTACAATCCTCACTACAATCCGGACGCTGCCGTGCTGTCTACTTTCAAGCAAATG
This sequence comes from Bacteroides ovatus, assembly GCA_030844565.1. GTDB lineage: Bacteria > Bacteroidota > Bacteroidia > Bacteroidales > Bacteroidaceae > Bacteroides > Bacteroides ovatus_A. The sequence goes on along the minus strand of JAUUNK010000005.1, from coordinate 19,558 downwards.
TTCCCCAACGCTACTAAAACCACTTGGGGCTCGAAGGACGATTATGCCGTAGCTGATTTCCTGAACGATAAGAAGACCACTACAGCTTGGTTCAGCAAAACAGGCACATGGTATCTTACTGAAACAGACATTGCCGTAAGCTCACTTCCCAAAGCTATTACGGATGCTATTGCCAACAATAGCAAATATGCTTCTTTAACACCCTCTTCGGCTAGCTTGCTGGACCGTAGCGGTATGACTTCGGCTTACCTCGTTGAGCTTACAGGAGGAGATGATGTATTAGACCTTTATTACACAGCCGACGGCTATCTGTTTAATGAAATAGACCAGGACGGAATCGGTAACAAGGCAGAACCTACACCGGTGAAACAACCTATCAGCGCTATGGTCAGCCAGAATTATAAGGGTGCTCAGATTGTGTATATCGACAAAGATAACGACGAATATGACGTGACTTTGTTAGAGAATGGAACTTATTTCCACTACATCTTGAGCGACGATTACAAATGGATTCAGACTGAATATGCACAGAGCTTTGCTAACGTGCCGCAGGTAGTGAAAGACGGATTGAAGAGAGATGGTTATGCTTTCAACGATTTGTATGATACCGTAACTCGCCTGATTCGTCCGCAAGGCGCCAACCAGATTACTATTTACCGTTTCGAGATGAATAACAGCACCGGTGACGTAACTGTTTACTACGATGCCAATGGTAACAAGCTAAACGAATAATAGAAGAGAAAAGAAGTTAGAAAGAGGTAAAAGGAATTAGAAGTAATTAAAAAAAGAAAGAAGGAGGTAAAGGAGACGAAAGGGAGGTATCCCGTGTCTGCTTTACCTCCTCTTTCTATATTCGTCCAGCTCCTGTTAACTCCTTCTCTCGGTCTAATTACTTGTCTTTTTTATAATTTTCAAGTCCCGTCTGCAAGAAATCGATATACTTTGATATGTTCTCGTCATACGCATAAGACTTGTTGAGAGGTCTGCCTTCATTGTCCAGCAACACATAGAAAGGTTGGGCATTAGCTCCAAATTTTACCCGTTGCAGGTAACTCCATTTATCGCCTACCGTGCGGAGAGTTCTTTCTTTACCATTCTCCAGAATCTTCACCGGTTCGGTTAAAGGAGTCTTATTATCCACGTAGAGCGTAATAAGTACATAGTCGTTGTTGATGAGGTCGCTCACCTTAGGGTCGGTCCACACGGCAGCTTCCATCTTCCGGCAGTTGACACAACCATATCCTGTGAAGTCGAGCATCACCGGTTTGCCATGCAAGCGGGCATATTCCATACCCAAGTCATAATCGTCGAACTTGGCATGAACCTCGTTCTTATAAAGATTGAAATCCTGCGTCTGCATGGGTGGAGCAAAAGCACTCACTGCTTTTAGAGGCGCACCCCACAAACCGGGAACCATATATATAGCAAAAGACAACGAAATAAGAGCGAGGAAGAAACGGGTCACTCCTACTTTGTTACTGTCATCGTCATGGGGAAACTTGATTTTGCCCAGCAGATAAAGTCCCAGCAAAGCAAAAATGACAATCCATAGAGAAAGGAAAGTTTCCCTGTCGAGCAGTCTCCATCCGTAAGCAAGGTCTGCCACAGAGAGGAACTTCAAGGCGAAGGCAAGTTCGAGGAATCCCAATACAACCTTTATCACATTCATCCACCCGCCCGACTTAGGCATTGACTTCAACCACGATGGGAAGAGAGCAAACAGGGTGAAAGGCAAAGCCAGCGCAATGGCAAAACCCAGCATACCGATGGCAGGCGCCACCACACTGCCCGTAGTGGAAACCTGCACAAGCAAGAAACCAATAATAGGTCCTGTACAAGAGAAGGAAACCAACGACAAAGTGAACGCCATCAGGAAGATGCTCAAGAGCCCGCTCGTTGTCTCCGCCTTGCTATCTACAGCCGTACTCCACTTAGACGGAAGAGTTATCTCGAAAGCTCCGAAGAACGAAGCAGCGAACACTACTAACATCAAGAAGAAGAGAATATTAAAGACTGCATTGGTAGACAAAGCATTCAAGGCACTGGCTCCGAATATCAGCGTAATGGCTAGTCCCAGCGTGACATAAATCACCACAATAGATGCGCCATAGGTCCACGCATCCCGGATACCTTTCTTCTTATCTTTGCTGCGTTTGAGGAAGAAGCTGACAGTCATGGGGATAATGGGCCACACACAAGGAGTGAACAGCGCCAGCAATCCGCCAAGGAAACCGGTGACGAAGATGTAAAGCCATGATTTATCTTCCTGTGAATGCTCTTCACCGAGTGCCTGCAGGTCGTCGATAACGGGCTTCCACAGGTCTCCGGAGGAAACTGCCGGATCAGCAGTCTGCGCAGTAGGAACCAATTCCATCATAGCAGCAGAATCCTTGGTAGCAGGAGCAGCAGGCTCAACAGTCTTAGTGTCTTCTTGGGGAGAAGCGGCAGGCTCTGCCACGGCTTTGGATGTGCTCTTTCCTGAGAAAGCAAAAGGAACTTCGGTGGGGGGCAGACAGCTCTCATCGTCACACGCACCATACTCTAGATAACCTTCTATGGAGTAGGCGCCACCGGTGAGCTTGAGTTTTTGAACAAACTGTGCCGTATTCTCAAAGTAACGCACCTTCATTTCGAACAACTTATCGAACGTCGATACTTCCTTCCCTACCGGCTTGAGTTTGCCTATAGGTTCGGCTCCGTTAATCTTTTCCACGTTGAAGGTTGCCGAAATGGGCCCGCCATCTCCCAAATCGGTTGAATACACATGCCATCCCTTCTCGATGGTTCCTGTAAAGATGATTTCCGCTTCGGATTCAGACAAGGTTTTCAGCTCCGTTTTAAACTGCACAGGCTCTTTGATCTGTGCCTGCGCCATGCCCACCAGGCAAAGGAGGAGCAATAGGGAAAAAACTTTTTTCATTTTGATTATTTAGGGGGTTATACTTCGTAATCCACACAGGAGCGGCTTTCCTTTGTCTCCGCCAATATCTTTCCGGCGGCTACGTGGTCGGGATGCGTAGCATAGTATTTCACATCCTCCAGCGTATCAAACTCACTATACAAGGCAATGTTCCAACTTTCGGCAGGGTTCATGTTCAATCCCACTTCAATCTTGCGAATTACCGATATTTTAGCAGGAAGAGCCTCGATTGCTTCTTTAAACTGATTCATCACACTACGTTTTTCTTCTTCGGGAACCTGGTCCTTTAACTTAAATAATACAATGTGTTTTACCATTACGTTGTTATTTTAATTAATTGTTTTTATATTTGTCATGCCAATGTATCATATTAACAATGCAAATTTACTCTATTTGGTTCAATTATACACTATAAAGAGATGTTAATAATAGGAATAGCAGGAGGTACGGGCTCCGGAAAAACAACCGTTGTACGTAAAATTATAGAAAGTCTCCCTGAAGGAGAAGTGGTTTTGCTTCCACAAGATTCGTACTACAAAGACAGTAGCCATGTGCCCGTAGAAGAACGCCAAAACATTAACTTTGACCATCCGGACGCTTTCGAATGGAAATTATTGACGCAACACATCCAGATGCTGAAAGATGGAAAAAGCATCGAACAGCCCACTTATTCTTATTTAACATGTACCCGCCAGCCGGAGACCATTCACATTGAACCGAAAGAGGTAGTCATCATTGAAGGCATCCTTGCCTTGTGTGACAAAGAACTCCGGAACATGATGGACCTGAAAATATTTGTAGATGCCGACCCTGACGAGCGCCTGATAAGAGTGATTCAACGGGATGTTATCGAACGGGGGCGAACAGCCGAAGCGGTGATGGAACGCTACGTGAAGATACTCAAACCGATGCACCAACAGTTCATTGAGCCTTGCAAGCGCTATGCCGACCTGATTGTTCCCGAAGGCGGCAACAACCAGATAGCTATCAACATACTGACCATGTACATAAAAAAACATCTCAAATGAGAAATACACAATTCACCCTTTTCTTTTGTGCCTTCGTTCTCATCTGTTGCATGATAGGTTGCGGAGAAAAGCGTCATTCTCCGCCGGAAAAGACGGGACGGGACCTGGCACAAATCAAAGACAGCGGCGAATTGGTAGTCCTCACACTCTACAGTTCCACGTCCTACTTCATTTATCGCGGTCAGGAGATGGGGTTCCAATATGAGCTCAGCGAACAGTTTGCCAAGAGCCTGGGATTGAAGCTGCGCATCGAGGTAGCCAAGAACATAGACGAGATGATACACAAACTGCTTGCCGGCGAAGGAGACATCATTGCCTACAACCTCCCCATCACCAAAGAGTGGAAAGACAGCCTTCTCTACTGTGGAGAAGAGGTCATCACCCATCAGGTAGTGGTGCAACAGAAGAACGGGAAGACGAAGCCGCTGCAAGATGTCACCGAGCTTATCGGCAAAGATGTCTATGTGAAGCCGGGGAAATATCACGACCGCCTTGTCAACCTGAATAACGAGCTTGGTGGTGGAATCTTTATCCACGAAGTATCCGGCGACAGCATCACGGTGGAAGACCTCATCACACAAGTGGCACAAGGAAAGATTCCATATACCATTGCCGACAACGACGTGGCTAAGCTGAATAAGACGTACTATCCTAACCTGGACATCGAACTCCCCGTCAGCTTCGACCAACGTTCTTCGTGGGCAGTACGCAAGGATAGTCCCGAACTGGCAGCCGCAGCCAATGAATGGCACCAACAGAACATGACTTCTCCCGCCTACACCGCCAGTATGAAACGTTATTTCGAAAACAGCAAGATGATGCCCCATTCCCCCATCCTCTCTCTGAAAGAAGGAAAAATATCCCATTATGACGCGCTCTTTAAAAAGTACGCCCAAAAGATTGGATGGGACTGGCGACTGCTTGCCTCGTTGGCATACACGGAATCTAACTTCGACACGACAGCCGTTTCCTGGGCAGGAGCCAAAGGATTGATGCAACTCATGCCCGCCACCGCCCGTGCCATGGGCATCCCCCAAGGCAAAGAACAGAACCCCGAAGAAAGCATTAAAGCCGCAGTAAAATACATCGCCTCCACCGACCACAGCCTACGCATGATACCGGACAAGCAGGAACGCATCCATTTCATCCTTGCCTCCTACAATGCCGGACTGGGGCATATCTACGACGCCATGGCACTGGCGGAGAAATACGGAAAGAATAAATTCGTCTGGAAAGACAACGTAGAAAAATACATCTTGCTGAAGAGCAACGAAGAATACTTCACCGACCCCGTGTGCAAGAACGGATACTTCCGCGGCCGGGAGACCTACAACTTCGTGAGGGAAATCACCGACCGCTACGAGGCATACAAACAGAAGATACGCGAAACGAGCTAGCCGCTACCTTCTCCCCCTTGCCGTCATCAAACTGACCGGAAGGATAGCCGCCACCGACAGGGGAAGTGCAAACAGAATAGGGTCCACCACCGGGAAAGGATACGTCTCTATCAGCACATTACGCCCGAACAAAGCACGACAGACTCCAAGGGCGGACGACTCCTTCTGATGCAGGAACACCAGAGCGAAGAGACTCCCCAACGTACCCACCCACAGGCTTGCCATGACGCCCTGCCGCGTAGCTCCCTTCCAATACAAAGCACAGAAATAAGCCGGCAGGAAGGCAGCCGCCACCCCGCCAAAGCCTACGATAGCCGAAGCAGAAATAAAAGTAGCCCCATAGGAAAGAGCCATCACCACCGGGTTCATTTGCCGTCCGCCCACCAGGTAATCGCTGGCGCTTGTCGTCTTTTTATATCCCAGGAAGCCAAGATAGGCAAGTGACAGCAGATAGACTATCACAATCAGGCCAAGAGTAAATGTATTCATCGCGTTTTGTCTTTTTCGTCGTCTTTATTCCAGTATTTCAGCCCGAAACAAGCGGAGAAATCACGCATACCACCGAGAGCAGGTAAGGCAAAATGATAAAGGGGTCTTCTATTCCAAACATTTCCGTATCAGATTTCGATTAATTCGATTAAAAAGAAAAGGTGCACTCCACGCCTACAATATTCTTCCCTGCGCTGTGGCGCCGGTGTTCGTAACAATAAAACACATCGAGCTTCCACGCCTTAGCCACAGCCAGCTCCACTCCGGGACGATAGCGCATGCGCTTTGCCCGCCAGAAGGGGGCATCATCGTCCAAGCTCTGATAAAGTTCGAGAGAGAAATAAGGGGAAATGATACCGCGGGAGGGAGCGTATGCCAGTTTGAGCCGCGAACGGAGGACCGATTCGGTATCTCCCCTGTCGAAAGTCTGCTGGAAACGTTCTCTCAGAGACACTTTCAGCCAGTGATAGCGGGTGTTGAGGGTAGCGCCCAGGTGGTAGCGGTGACGAAACTTCCATCCTTCCTCTCCCAGATTCCGGTAATGGGACTCGTAGCCCACGCTCAAGTCGAGAAAAGGACAGGCACGGTAGCCGCCTTCCACCGCCACGCCCCAGCGGTCGATAGCCTGCAAATCGTCTTCGGTACGCAGCTCCACGCCTCCCGACACCGAGAAGCGGGAGTCTATCTTATGGTTTACTTTAAAATTAGTCCAGGTATTGAAATCATCGCTTTGTGCCCGTACCAGAGAAGTCAGTGCACTGCATGCAAGCAAAATAAAAAGAAATCGGCTTCTCAAGAGTTTCATAGTTTATTTTCTGAGTTTATAAAATTACCAATCCAGCTTCAACCTGTTCTTCCGTGCCTCGTCGAGCGACACCGTAGGGCGTGTGTTCCCCGTATGGCTTTCGCGCAAGGCGGCATATTCTTCCTTTAGTTTCCTCTCCAGCTCTTGCTTCATCTGTGCATTGAGCAATCGTGAAGCGATGCTGGCATTCTGCGAAGCATCTTTGAGATGCACCACCGGAGCATGGTAGACAGGGGCAATTTTCAGCGCAGTATGCATCTTCGAAGTCGTGGCGCCGCCAATGAGCAGGGGGATGTCCAGCCCCGCCTTTTCCAGTTCTATCGCCACGTGCACCATCTCTTCAAGCGACGGGGTAATCAGTCCGCTCAAGCCTATCATGTCCACCTTCTCTTCGATGGCACGCTGCACAATGGTCTCTGCCGGAACCATCACTCCGAGGTCGATAATCTCGTAACCGTTGCACGCCATCACCACCGACACAATGTTCTTGCCGATGTCGTGCACGTCTCCTTTCACCGTGGCAAGCAACACTTTCCCTGCCGACGCCGTGCCTTCCACCTTCTCCGACTCTATCACCGGCTGCAGGATGGCAACGGCTTTCTTCATCGTGCGTGCCGTCTTCACCACTTGCGGAAGAAACATTTTCCCTTCGCCGAAGAGCTCGCCCACATGGTTCATTCCCTCCATCAGGGGACCTTCTATGACGTCCACCGCCTTCTCATACAGAGGCAACGCTTCTGCGAGGTCTTCTTCCAGATAGTCGCCTATTCCCTTCATCAGGGCATATTTTAAACGCTCCTGCACAGGCTGGCCTCTCCAGGCATCGTGTTTCACGGCAGCTTGTCCGGGTGCATCCGTCATGTTGGCTTTCAGGGTTTCCGCCAGCTCTATAAGGCGTTCCGCCGCGTCGGGACGTCGGTTGAGCACCACGTCTTCTATCTTTTCCAGCACCTCCGCCGGAATGTCCGTGTAGAGCACAGACGTGGCGGGATTCACGATACCCATGTCCATCCCTTGCCGGATGGCGTGATAGAGGAACACGGCGTGCATCGCTTCGCGTATATAATTGTTGCCCCGGAAAGAGAAAGAAAGATTGCTCACCCCTCCGCTCACATGGGCGCCGGGGAGGTTGCGCTTGATCCATCCGGTGGCTTCGATAAAGTCCACCGCATAGTTATTATGTTCTTCGATGCCCGTTGCCACAGCCAGCACATTGGGGTCGAAGATAATATCCTGGGGATTGAAGCCCGCCCGGTCCACCAGGAGGTGGTAAGCACGCCGGCACACTTCTATCTTACGTGCCGCAGTGTCCGCCTGCCCCTGCTCGTCGAACGCCATCACCACAGCGGCGGCTCCATATTGCCGGATGCAGCGGGCATGCTCCAAGAACTTCTCTTCGCCTTCTTTGAGCGAGATAGAGTTAACGATGGATTTTCCTTGCAGGCACTTCAAGCCCGCCTCGATGACCTCCCACTTGGAAGAGTCTATCATCACGGGCACACGTGCAATCTCCGGCTCAGACATGATGAGGTTGAGGAATGTAATCATTTCTTCCTTCGCCTCCAGCAGTCCGTCGTCCATATTGATGTCGATAACCAAGGCTCCGTCTTCCACCTGCTGGCGGGCGATGGAGAGGGCTTCGTCATACTTCTTTTCTTTTACCAGACGGAGGAACTTGCGCGAACCTGCCACGTTGCACCGCTCGCCCACGTTGACAAAGTTCATCTCCGGCTTCACCTCGAGCAGTTCCAGCCCCGAGAGCCACAGGCAATCCGGTTGCGCTGCGGGAACATGTGGACGGGCGCCTTCCACCAACTCCGGATAGCGGGCGATGTAAGCATCCGTCGTGCCGCAGCATCCGCCGATGATGTTCACCAATCCCTCGCGGATATACTCCTTCACCTCCGCCGCCATGTCGTCCGGCGTCTGGTCATATTTGCCCAGGCTGTTGGGAAGTCCCGCATTGGGATAAGCGCTGATATAATAAGGTGCACGCGCCGCCAGCCTTTCCAGGAAAGGCTTCAACTGACGGGCGCCGAAAGAGCAATTGAGCCCCACAGAGAAAATAGGGGCATGCTGCACCGACGCAAGGAACGCCTCCAGCGTTTGTCCGGACAGCGTACGCCCGCCCGTATCGGAGACAGTGACCGAAAGCATCACCGGCACTTCCCGTCCCTGCCGCTCCATAGCCTGCTCTGCGGCAAGGATAGCCGCCTTTGCATTAAGCGTGTCAAAGATGGTTTCAATCAGGATAGCATCCACGCCCCCTTCGAGCAGCGCTTCCATCTGCTCCCGGTAGGCGGTGGCCAATTCATCATACGTGAGCGCCCTGTAAGCGGGATTGTTCACATCCGGGCTCATCGAACAAGTCTTGTTGGTGGGACCCACGGACCCTGCCACGAAACGGGGCTTGTCCGGAGTCTTCGCCGTATACTCGTCCGCCACCTGCCTTGCCAGGCGCACGGCTGCAAGGTTCATCTCGCGCACGTATTCCTCCACGTGATAGTCTGCCATAGAAACAGTGGTAGAGCTGAAGGTATTCGTTTCGATGATGTCCGCCCCCGCTTCGAGATACTTGCGGTGTATATCCTGTATGACATCCGGACGGGTGAGGCACAAGAGGTCGTTGTTCCCCTTCAGTTGCCCGGGAATGTCCTTGAAACGTGTGCCTCTAAAATCCTCTTCGGTAAGATTATATTGTTGAATCATGGTTCCCATCGCCCCATCCAATATCAGGATGCGTTCGGTCACCAATCGGGATATAGTTTTCTCCATTCTATGTTCTATCGTTTAAACATCCGGTCCATGTCTCTGCGGTCGTCCTTCTCTTTGAGAGACTCGCGCTTGTCATACTGTTTTTTACCCTTAGCCAGCGCCACGACCACCTTTGCCAAGCCTTTTTCGTTGATAAACATCCTCACGGGCACGATGGTGAATCCGGTTTCTTTCGTTCCCCGTTGCAGCTTGGCGAGTTCTTTTTTGTTGAGCAACAGCTTTCTCTCCCTCCGTGCCGTATGGTTGTTGTAGGACCCATAGAAATATTCGGCGATGTGCATGTTCTTCACCCACAACTCACCTTTGGCAAAGTAGCAGAACGTATCTACCAAGCTTGCCTTTCCCAGGCGTATGGACTTGATTTCGGTTCCCGTCAACACGATACCTGCGGTATACGTATCGATGAACTCATAATCGAACGAAGCACGTTTATTCTTTATATTTACAGGAGGCTGTTTCATTTTCTCTGTCTTAGTATATATTTATATATAGTATAAGCTATTTTTTAGCCCGATCAATTCAGCATCGCCGTCAGCCTGTTGAAGACGAATTCAATCACCGCCGGACACATTATCAACAACAACGACGCTAAAAGGGTGAACCGTAAGCGGTTTTTTTCTTGTATGTGCATCACAATGGGCGCTCCCTCCCACACCACATAGACAATGTAGAACTGAAGCAGCCAACCGATGATGATGAAATCGGGAAGCAATCCTGTGACGATTCTCAGCAGGAACGTCACCACCAACGCATATCCGGCAAACTGATGTGTCGAAGGCATATCATTGGGCATCCCGAACATTTTCACCTGTAATTGGTTTATAGCATAAGCCGCCAAGAAATAGCCGCCAAACAAGGCTACCGCCACTGCACAACAATGGGTCATAGCTATCTGGAAGCTTTCCGGACCGCCCCAGCCATTGGCAAGTAAAGAACCGATGAAGACAGCCAAGCCACATAAACCAATCATAGGATAAACAAAAGCCGTCAACACCTTTCGCTTATCCTCTTCTATAGAAATTTCCTCCCAGGCCTTGACCGGAGAGGAAATCAGTTGCAATGCTATGTTAAAAAGCTCTTTGTAGTTCAATGGTTATTCTTTAAATGGATAAGGGTAAGAATATTCTTTTTTAGTAGCCTTGGACAAATCATTGTTCTCTTGGTTTTCCATTACCACTACCTTAATAGTCGTAGGATTCTTACCACCACTCTTTTGATGATATGTGGCAAGCGGAGAAGAGAAATCAACTATTTTATTTTCAAGCATATTACTAGTTCTTTCTACTTTTTCGCCATCAGGCTCTTCGGCAATGTAATGATAAAAATTCAGCACCAGTTCTCCCTCTTTAGCTTCGGCTTCAGGGTTGTAAACCAATCTGAAAGAATGCTTTTTAGCTTCTTCGCTCGCTTCTTCTTCTTTCTGCGTATTCAAAAACTTATAAGCAATCGGCATTAAGAATGTATTTTTATCAAAATACATCGCTGAATAAGTGGTTCCGCCCACGTAAGGAGCCAACGTAAAGAACGGAGCATTACCTTCTTCTTCACTTGAAGTGGTATATCCTACAATAGGATCTATATAAGTAGGGTTATCTAACAGAGTAACTTCCATCGTAGTGGCGCTTGCTGTTTTCGGATCATATTCATACGTTATGAGTGCCCAATCTTTGTCTGCAAAGTTAACAGAAGCAAGGGGAATCAATTTTTGTCCATATATATTAGTGAAAGTCACAGGCATATCCCACCGATTGACTTTTACATACTCCCGCGCAGAGTGAGGACCATCATCGCTATCCAGACAAGAAGTAACCGACACCCCTATTACCACACACATTAAAGCTACCAAGAAAAATTTCATTTGTTTCATAAACATATTTTTTAGAGTTTGCAAAGATATAAATTCTAATTCATAATAAGTAAATGCAGGGGCTTAAAAAATACTGCATCCGACATTTATTTTTTTGATGATTTCAGCCATTATTTTTCTTTCGAGCTTTAATAGTGTCTACAAAATAAGACATGCTGATAGAACACAACATGATATAAATTACATGTAAGGACAGCAGTCTCTATGAAACAACTGTCCCTACATGTATCAAATATTATATTTCGCTACACTTTTTATTCCTTCAACTTTATAGTCCTAAGCACTTTCCCTTTCTCAGATAACACTATTTGCGACTCTTTTACTACTGCACCGTCCCACTTTCCTTTTAAATAAATCGTCTTTTTACAAGACAAGCCATACAATTTAGCAACATAAGTCATGCTTGCGTCATACTTAGTAGCTATTAATTTAGCTTCCACCGTGGTTCTAGCAGGGATTTCTTGTGTAAGTGTCTCGGCTATTGTATAAGATTGAGTTTCTTTTTGCCCAATCGTAAAACTCCAAGTTTGCTCTGTTGATGTTTCATTCGTATAATTCCCATCAGCAAACTTTGGAATAGAGATTTTATAAGATGAAGATATCTTATTTGCTATTTTCATCCCATACGTTTCGGAGAAACTTGACTCATTGGTGACTGTTTCTTGAAATGAAAGAGTTCGAGTAACCGGAATATCTGTGTTATTCACCAAAGTCTTTATAGCTATTTGTGTAGGAATTACGGATAGCCGGTCATTTGTCGTTAAATAATAACTAATTTCGTCGATACGAAACTCATCTACGGGAATGATTTCCCATTTAGTAAGATTTCCCTTATAATTATTATCGCTTGCAATGACCGTAGTACTACTTGTAGTTTTAGGTTGAAAAAAAATTGGTGCCAACAAAGGTGGATAGGTATTGGGAAGATACTCAGTGCCCATCGTCATTAAATAATACCAACCATCTCCAGTAGCAGCTACCTGCGTATTATTACTTGGCAAATATTGTTGTAAAGAAGGATAAAAAGTTGTTCGCCCTTTATTTGTAGCGCCCTGCATATAAGGCTTTTTAAAAGTACTATTTCCTCCTACCAAAGTTAGGCAATAACTATACCCAGGCACAGTATACCTAGTAGTAATAATATTCCACCTCTGACGCAAACTACCATCATCCCGGTCCACTAAATAAACCGTACTTCCTGAACTCTTCGCGCTCAAATACTTATTATTAGCAACCGATTTTATATTTACGGGAATCTCCTCAAGCTGATCTATAACCGATGGTATATCCACCTCCTCTATTCCACTTCTCGTCACCGGTTTTTCACCCACCATGTAAGTCTCCAACATATCCTCCTGTTCACACGAAAAAAAGAACAGAGTACATAACAACAAAAAAATGTTTTTTCTCATAACAGTAATATTTAAAAGTTAAACAATAGAACTATGTTCTCTCAGCCAGTTACCGAAAACTCTCCCCATACTTCATAGCCTTCGGTAACAAAGCTTACCTCGTACTCTCCGGCATCCCACACAAATACATTTATCACAACGTCCGACTTAGCCTCATAACTAGCCGTTAAAACAACCTCCTTCGTCTCAACGTTTCGAACCTTAACAAGCACTGTCCCCAGAGATTCCAGAAAATGAATAGTAAGCACCTTCTCGCTAACAAAAGCTTGCAACGGAGGATAATTAATAGAAGAACGGAAGATAGGAACTCCCGCACTGCCCTTCACTGGAATTTCCTTCTTTTTCTCACAGACTTGCATAATATCCCATTTTATAGTCCCAAAAGCTGCATCCAAAAAAAAGAGCAACATTAAAAACAACAATAACTTTTTCATAATTTTTCTTATTGGTTATACTATTCAAAGATAGTCACAAAGCCGATAACTGTCAAAGAATCAAGCAAGAGTTTTATGTTAAACAATACGCCTACTAAAGAAGTATAAAACACTAATAACAAGATAGTTAATAAAATATCATTTCCCCCTCTATCAGAATTAGAGGAGATAAGGCAGGGAGCCATCAAATGGAATCTATAAACTCCTCAAAAGTTTTAACAGTAGAAATATTAGAAAGTTTATTTCCAAGAATAGAATTTCTTTTCTTATACATCGCGTCCAACGTACGTTGGAACACACAAGCAATTTCCGTATAGCTAAATCCTATCTTGAACAAACAACAGAACCGCACATCAGAAACGGACAACAAAGGAGCTCGTTTCTTCAATTTGTCTATAAAGCCGTTGGAAAATAAATTTATATCCTTTAGCAATGCTTCCCAATCTTCCTCCGAGAAATTCTCTTTGCAGCGAGCATCCTCTCTTTTCCTCTCCACCAACTGCAATAATTTCGTATAGCTCTTGCGGTTTGTCAACATTCTCAGAAAGAAATCCTTATTCTCCTGCTTCAATAAGAGAACTTGGTTAGAAAGAAGATACAGCCTTGCCTTGTCCTGCTCCACCGAACCAGTAAACTCTTGTAAAGTTTTCAATTCCTCTTCCTTCTCTTTTAGCACCTTTTGCATCTTCCCCAACGTCCTAACTTCTTGCTCTAGAAGATTCTTTGTATGTATCAGCGCGCTTATCTTTTTAGAAAAAGAAGAACCACGCTTTGCCATACAGACTATCAATAAAAACACACCTACTAAAAGAGAATAAACGTAATAGTGATAATCACTCAAAAGCTGCCGATACCTCTCCCCATAAAGCTCTCCACTTCTACTAAAGATTGCCTGTTGGGTTCTGTATTCACGAGATTTCAATGAGTCGAGACATTTCACATAAGAACGCAGAAAGCGGAAAGCCTCACGCAAATCCCCCTGCTTCTCCTTTATATCCGATAACAGTGAATAAGCAACCGCTTTTGTATAAAGATTATCCGTATTCAGTCCCTTAGCCAGAGCCACTTGTGCCGAATCATATTGCTCTATCTGCGCAAAAGCATTTCCTTGCAACACATACAACCGAGCAGAACTCAAAGAATCTTCCTCATGACTCAGCCCTTTGTGTGAATAAATCAAAGTCTCCTCAGGACATTCCAGCGTTGCATAAAAAGCGGCCAGCGAATTATACACAATCTTCTCGGCATTCGCATTCTGCATGTCGCGAGCTATCACCAACGCCTGCACCAGGAAAGCCATTGCACCAGAACCATCTTTGAGTTGAAGACACACATTACCACGCGCCACCAATCCCATAGCCAGATTAAAAGAATCATTTCTATGCAAAGCAATTTTTTCCGCCTGTGCAAAAAGAGAATCCGCTTTGCCTAATAAATCTTGTTGAAAATAAACTTGACCTAAGTTTCCATAGAGCAAACAAAGCAGCTCTTCTGTCCCATCTCTCTTGGCTAACGCTAAAGCCCTGAAAAACTCTGAGACAGCTGCAGCCTCGTCTTGCATATCCTGGTAGACCCTGCCTAAATAATAGTGAGAAAAAGCGGAATAGCGGACATCTCCAACAGAATCATAATAACGGACAGCAAGCATTATTAAAGAATCATTGCAATGCAAAAGATAGTTTTTGTCTTCTGCCTGTGTCAGCAACAGAGCATACTTTACCTTGGCAGGCAATATAGCCTCCTTGAAATTAAAACGTCTTAGCAACGGCAACGAAGAATCCGGATAGACAGACATAAGAGAGTCTGCTTCTAACAACAAAAAAGAATTATCTTTGGGGGTATAGCAGGAAATCAGCATAAAAGCCAAAGCCAGCAAACACAGGACGAGGAGACAACGCTTGCACTTACTCAAAGTTCGCCCCCTTCTTATTTCACCACCTCCCCAAACAACTCCAAATGCTCGTCCACATAGCTTGCCACCTGTGCCGTCACCATCTCTTCCATGTCCAGATATTCCTCTTCGAGCTCGTCGAAAGCCTCATATTGCTCATACATCGCCATAAATTCCTCGTCGGAGCGTTCCCTTTCGAGGTCTTCGCGGTGGGCTTCGTAGATTTTCTTGGCTTTATAGAGCAGCTTCGAGAAATCCTCCGCTCCCCAGAGGCGCATCACCTTTGCAAAGGGGTTGTCGAAGATGTATCCGCCGTAGCCGTTCTGAATGAGCTGGCAGAAGCCGCCTGCCATCACTTCGTCGCGGAAGATTTGATAGGCAAGCAAAGAGTGTTGCTCGCCCGTCAGCAGAGCCATAGTAGCGGCAGTGGGCTCTCCGCCCACTACCTCTTTATATCTGTCCGTAAACACTTGGATAAATTCATCCATTCCTTCGTTAGCGGCTTGCTGTAGCGCCGCGTCTTTCACTTCAATCATGTTCATTGTAGTTAATTATGCAAATGTACGAAAATATTTTCTGTTATCTGCATTTACACCTCATTATTCTGCGCGCACGCGCGAATTTTATATTATACCGGCCTCACACCGTTCCATCTGCCTATCCTCACCCACGCTTCGGGCACGCCCGCTTTGCCGCCCTTGCCTGCGGATGCCACGCTGATAAAGATGTCTTTCTTCTCGTGGATGGCTTGCTTAAGCACCGCCAGCAGTTCGGTAGTGTCCAGCTCGGCATGGCTGGCATCCATTAATAATAAGAAAATCTCGGCATACTCGCTCAAAGGCAAGTCGCCTCCCCGTTTGGCTTTCGCAATCGTTTTAGAGGAGATGTGCAGTTCATCTCTCAGAAAAGCGTAAGTAAACAACTTGCTGTCTTCTTTCATCAGCGACAGCAATAAATTTGACACAAATTCATTGGTATATTTTTTTTGTTCTACCATGTTATTTAAAATTTATTTTTAATACTGCTTTCCTCTTGGAAAGTATTTTTCTTAATTGTCTTCATATATTTGCACCGCCTCTCAATGAAGGGAGTGCACAAAAATAAATAAAAAAATATGATAAAGCCACTTGATGAGCTAAGAATTTCTTTTTATAGAAACAAGTTTGATAAAAAACCAGTAGAGACAACACTGCTCACGGTGCTCGAAAATTGCCTCAGGACTACTTATTCAACCTCTATCAACACAATCCGCCGCTATCATGCGGAAGGAGACGAGGAAGCCGCCCAGAAACTGAAAAACGCGCTGCCGTGCTTCACGCCGTCGGGACTGTTCAACGGAATGCACTCCATCAACAATCTGCTGCTCCACAGCAACATCATTTGCCTCGACTTTGACCACGTGGAAGATTTGCAGCGAAGACTCACATTGTGTAAAGAAGATTGGCACACGGCGGCTGCCCTGGAAAGCCCCACCGACGGATTGAAAATATTTGTCTACGTTGAAAATGCCGAAGGACGCCACCGCGAAGCACAACAGCTCGCCAGCGCTTACTACGACAAATTGCTCGACCTCACAAGCGACCCGGCATGCAAGGACGAAAGCCGCTTGTGCTTCGTCACCTACTCTCCCAACGGATACATCGCCACGCTCTACGACCCATTCGTGCTCCCCGAAATTGAGCCCGGAGTCCCGACAGAAGAAACTGCTGCTGGAGAAGAAGAATTCAATGGGATAGAAGCACCATATTGGGAAGAAACATTCAATGAGGAGGAAGTGCCCGATGAGGTAGAAGCGCCGGTGGAGGAAAAAGCAGCAACCGAGGAAGATGACACCGAAAAACGGAAAGACGCCAAGCAATTCGTAATGTCCTACGTTTTCTTATTCCCCCTCAGCAAGGGACAACGGCATACCAACCTCTTTAAGCTGTCTTGCGAAGCCTGCAAAAGGGGCTATGCCGAAAAAGACATTTTACGCGAGATCGGGCCGCTGCTAGAGAAGACAAATTTCCCGGAAGACGAGCTGACAAAAACGTTATCCTCTGGATATAAGTACATTAAGCAACACCCCACACCGAAAGCCGCCCCCACTGCCACACCTGCTGAAAATGCCAAAATGTCAAAATGCCACTATGATACCTTGATAAATGGGCAAGACGACGACGAAAACTTTTGGGAAGGAGAAGAATTGAGAAAAGAAACGCCTTGCTTCGACGAAAAAGTGTTTAGAAATTTGCCTAATTTATTGGAGGACTGCTTTATTGGCGAGCTGAACGAACGGGAAAGAGACATCACTCTGCTATCCTGCCTTACCGCCCTGAGCGCAGTGCTGCCGCAAACCAGCGGGATGTATAATCACAAGAAATATTCACCACATCTGTTCACTGTCGTGATTGCCCCTGCCGCAAGCGGCAAAAGCATCGGGCAAACGGGACGCTACCTGATAAACAGCATCAGCGAGCACATCTACCAGCAAAGCGAAATAAGCCTGAAAAAATATGAAAATGAATTGCAATGCTGGAAAGCGGCACAGGGGAATAAAAGCAAGCAAAAGCAAAAAGAGGAAGAACCGGAGAAGATGCCGGAAATGCCGCCTTTCCGCGCTTTGATTATTCCCGCCAGCATCAGCTACACCCGCATGCAACTGCAAATGCAGGCAAACGCCCGCATAGGCAGCATCATCATCGACACGGAAGCACAAACACTCTCTACCGCCAACGGCATGGATTGCGGCAACTTCGACGACATGCTGCGCAAAGCTTTTGAGCACGAGACCATCGACTCGGCATACAAGGCAAACGGCATAGCCCACCTGCGCATACCGAACCCGCAATTGGCGCTATGGCTCACCGGAACGCCGGGACAAGTACAGCCCCTGTTTATCAATGCGGACAACGGGCTCTCCAGCCGTGTCTTCTTTTACACCTTCCGCATGCGGAATGT
Source organism: Bacteroides ovatus (assembly GCA_030844565.1). Lineage (GTDB taxonomy): Bacteria > Bacteroidota > Bacteroidia > Bacteroidales > Bacteroidaceae > Bacteroides > Bacteroides ovatus_A. The sequence goes on along the minus strand of JAUUNK010000005.1, from coordinate 1,600 downwards.
GTGGAAAACGATGGGCGAAGACTCTTTCTCCTACGAGGAATATTTCCAAAGCCTTGCGCCCCGGATGGAAGAACTCTACGTGTTCTGCGAAAAGAATCCGGTAAGCTTCAGCTTCAGCCGCCTTCAATGGAACAAGCTCAACTCCACCTTCTCGAATCTTCTCGACAAAGTGGCGGCAAGAGAAAACGACAGCCTGCAAGCAGTGGTAAAACGCTACGCATTCCTGGTGATGCGCCTCAGCATGATTATATCGCGACTGCGCCAGTTTGAATGCGGGAATACAGAATCGAAGCTCCTTTGCACCGAAGAGGATTTCGACCGCGCACTTTACATCGCGCTCTGCTGTTACAGGCACACACGCCTGATACTGACATCCATCCCGACACAGAGTATAAATCCTTTAAAGAATCCGGACAAAACAGAATTGTTCATAAAAGACCTGCCCGATAACTTCACCACAGAAGAAGCTCATGTGATTGGCGCAAATCACGGATTCAGCAAAAGAAAAGTAGCGCGTCTCCTGGCATCACTTAACGGTGTAGACATCAACAAGTTATCCCATGGATTATATACAAAAGCGCACTAACGGGGGACCCTAGTGGCATTTTTGACATTATGACATTTTGCTCCCCTGCGAAGCACCCCCCAAAACAATGGGATGATTGCAAAAATCATCCCGTTGTTTACCTTCAATCATTGCGATGATATTTTACAACCAACAGCATCTTCCGCCCCTCTCCCCTCTTCTCCGTACAAAGATTGTATTTTTCTTTTTTCTTTTCCTTCAGTGCCCTCCATTGCCCGTGATAAGGAATCTTGAAAGTGGTATATTTGTCATGTAATCGGTTACAAATTTATTTTTAAAAGTGCTTTTCTTTTTTGTAAAACTGTAATTTAAAAATTTACCACTATGTCACAAAAGTATGTCGTAATGGCTCGCAAGAGCCTCCTGAAACCGGACGAAGCTCCGAAGTACTACGCCATGGCGCGCAGCGGCAGGAAAGTCACCGTCAAAGAAGTGTGCAAACGTATTTCCGAACGCTCTTCTTACTCGAAAGGCGAGCTCGAAGGCTGTATCGGGGAGTTCCTCCTCGAAATTCTCAACGTGCTCGAAGAGGGCAACATCGCCCAGGTAGGCGACCTGGGCAACTTCCGCATGAGCCTCAAGACGGGAACGCCCACAGCCACCGCAGAGGATTTTTCGGCTTCGTGCATCCGCAAGGGGAACGTGATTTTCTATCCCGGGGCGTTGCTGCGCAAGCTCTGCAAGTCGCAAGACTTCTCGCTCTATCACAGCGACGGCGCAAAGACGGTGGTTCCCGACGACGGCAACCACGGGGGTGGCGCTCCGGACGGCGACGGCGAAGCTCCCGACCCGCTGGGCGTATAAAAGCGCCCTCTCCGGAGGGCCCGGTCTTGTAAACAATATTATTAACTAGCAAATCTTAATTTGGAAAATAAAATGAAAAAGCAGACTTGGACAAGGATTCTTCAGTTTCTCATCACAGTAGCCACCTCTATAATCTCCGCCCTGGGAGTCACCTCGTGCGCCGGCTGATGTTGATGAAAGAGGAAACGTATCTCCCGCGGGAGATTAAGC
>JAUUNK010000127.1 GCA_030844565.1 Bacteroides ovatus | reverse complement strand
CGTATTGCCTTTACCCTGGGACACTGTTTCCAGCGGATGGGCTTCATAGGGAGCCAGCAAAAGATTCATCTTATAAAACATGGTTGTGTAGGTGAATCCGGTCTTGTTAGTGAAACGATTACTGAATTTATGATTCAAGGTGGTAGAGAATATCAGGTTAGCATGTTGCGTATCGAGGTCCATATACGGAGTAGATTGCAAAGAACTGTCGAACAGCATTACCTTCCCGTCCATTTTCGAATACGTAGCGGCAAAGGTAGTCTTTAGCAAGGTGGCATTATTGAAAAAATAGCGATGGCTGATGCCGCCTGCCGCCATATATTGGTTATCCCTCGATTCGCTACGGTCATCCATATATTTCCATTTCTCCATATCTTTCTCATATTCATTGGTGAATTTATCAACGAGGCTCGTCCCCCAAACGGAAAAAGTTCCGGTTCGGCGAGTAGGGAAATTCAATTTAAAGTTCAAGTCCTGATAGTCCAGCTTTCCTCCCAAATCAATATTGAGTAAACCGGTTGTAGAATAGCGGTAGTTAAAGATATAAGATGCCGCATGTTTCTTGCTCAGCGGTCCTTCGGAAGCAATGTCGATTCCCATAATGCCTACTTGAAAAGTGTTTTCATTCTTCTGATTGTTGCCATTGCGCAGCTTCATGTCGAACACGCCCGACACAGCATTTCCATATTCGGCAGGAAAGGCTCCGGTGAAGAAATCTGAGTTTCCCAATACTTGTGAACTAAGAGAAGATAGAATACCTCCACCCAGGGTAGCAATATCCGCAAAATGATTAGGATTGGGAATCTCCACATCCTCCAACCGCCATTGCAGTAAATGGGGAGCATTTCCATGAATAGAAATACCATTGGAAGATACACTGGGAGACACTCCTGCAAAAGAAGCAACCAGCCGTGCAGGGTCATCAAAGCCACCTGCATATCGACTTGCCTCTTCTACACTCAACATCCGTGCTCCGGTAGTAGCCATCTTGTTCATTGCTTCTTCCTTATTTGTCCGGGCACGGACAACGACTTCATTCAGTTCATTAACACTTTCCTTTAAGGGAATCTCTAAATAAACTTCTTTCGCTGATGTCACCAGAATTTCCCTGATAATCCCCGTTTCGTAACCCATGAATGCAGCCTCTACCGCATGGCGACCCACAGGGACTTGCTGTATACGAAACCGACCAAGACTATCCGTAACAGCCCCTACCCCATTCGCCCCCACCAACTTGACGGTGGCATAAGATATAGGATGTCTCGAATCTTCATCGACCACCACTCCTCGGATGGTCTGTAGAAGACGTCCCTCTTGCTTCACTGTCTGCCCGAAAGCAGCGACGGAAACCAATAAAGCAATTAGCAACAGTATCCATCCTCCCCAACAGTATATTTTCCGGGAAAGCTCCCGCGAAAGAATTCTTTCAAAACCCTTGAGCACTGCCCTACACTCCTCTATGGAAACTCCCGACTCTTTAGCCACCTCTTCCAGCATTCTTGTTTTATTCATTTTCATGATTTATTCTGTTTTCTGATTCTGCCACGAAGATAAAGGATAAATTATCTCCCCTTTTTCAAATGAGACGAACATGGCTCTTTTGTAGACGACAGGGCTTAATTGAGCTTTTACTAGCTCACTAAGCCTTTCGGCAAAGTTATGCCCACGCCTTAACGGGATTATGTCGACACCTTAGCAGTGCTAAGCCCAGGACTTAGGGAAGTTATGTCGACGACTCAACAGAGGTGTGCCCACGCCTCAGTTGAGATATGTCCCGGCTATCTTTTCCTTAGTATGATGCTCACCTACTATGACGTATTGCAACGGAACAATTTCGATAAATATTCTGGTGATTTATGTATTGGCAGCCATCCCACTGATCAACGCAATCGCTTTCAAATTCTATAGTTCGACTTCTCAAAAACCGGCTGTTCCCGCCCGGGAGCCCATTTAATGACGAGCTTCAATGGCTATTGCAGTATCATCATCAATCAATTTGCCCCCGAATATGTTCCCTTTTATGATGCTGATTTCAAAAGTACTGTTGAAAGCATAGAAAACGCCAAGTCTAAATTGTCATATTTGAAATAAAGGCTAAAGAATTACTCAGATATTCATATTCCGTAATTCTGGTAGGATTATCAGTAATTTATTTACGTACAAAACAACCGGAGCGCCGTAACTTTGCAGTATAGAAAATATTCGTGAGAAGGAGATTCTTACCCCTCCAGTGAGCTAAGCGAATCAAAATATATACTGTATGAAAATAAAAAGTATAACAATGTTAGTAGTTGCAACCTTGCTGTTCAATGCAGGCAACCAACTAAAAGCACAGAATCAGAGTATGAAAGAAAAAGAAGTACCTCAAAACATCAGCGCATTTCCGGTGGGAGACAAGAATCCGGAACAGAATGCCAAGTATTTTATCGGGCAATCTTATTTAGCTCCTTTGACACAGAACAAGGAGTTGAACTGCCCCATGTACAATGTAACCTTTGAACCCGGCTGCCGCAACAACTGGCACAGCCATACAGGCGGACAGATACTAGTGGTTGTAGGTGGAAAGGGTTATTATCAAGAAAGAGGAAAAGCTGCCCGCCTCCTCCTCCCCGGCGATGTGGTAGAAATAGCTCCTGACGTAGTCCATTGGCATGGAGCTGCACCCGATAGCTGGTTTTCACATCTGGCTATCGAATGTAATCCACAGACTAATAAGAATACGTGGCTGGAACCGATAGACGACCAACAATATGCGGAAGCGACCTCTCAAAGCAAGAATCTTTCCGAAGAAGCTGCCCGGCAATATGAGACATGGTTCCCCGGATATACATCTTTGTTGCCTTCGACCGACCCCGAACTAGCGGAAATATTCGGTAATTTTGCTTTTGGAGATACACAGAAGTATGGCAATCTGGACATTCGCACACGGATTCTTGTAACGATGGCTTCTACTATTGCCCAGAACACTGCCGGCGAATATCGTAAGATGTTATATGCCGCTTATGCTAACGGTATCACTCCGACAGAAATCAAAGAAGTCCTCTATCATGCCGTGCCATACGTAGGAATGGCAAGGGTGACGGATCTACTTGAGATTGCAAATGACTTTCTAACAGAAAAAGGCGTTAAACTTCCATTGGAATCCCAATCGGTTGTTTCCCGCGAAACGCGCATGGAAAAAGGACTTGCATTGCAGAAATCAATCTTCGGCAATCAGATAGATAAGATGTATGAAACGTCGCCTGCAAACCAATTGCATATACAGCAATATTTGTCAGCCAATTGCTTCGGTGACTATCAGACACGCCCGACGTTGGATGTAAAAACACGTGAATTGCTAACATTCTCCATCCTCATTTCTCTTGGAGGTTGCGAATCGCAGGTCAAAGGACATATCCGGGGCAATGTAAATGTAGGCAACGACAAAGAAACGCTGCTAGCCGTTACAACACAATTATTACCCTATCTGGGCTATCCGCGCACACTGAACGCCATTACCTGTCTAAATGAAATTATCCCTGAAAAATAGATAATCAAGAAAGAATAAAAATACTGGGAGTAGCATACATATAATCACGAAAGAGTGTACTTATATTTATGGGGTGCTACTCCCGTTATCTTTTTGAAAAGCCGACTGAAATATTGTACACTAACATATCCCAATGCATCCGCCACCATGCTTACTGTGTTATTCTCGTCGAGCAACATCCTTTTGGAAGCTTCGAAACGTTTTTGCTGGAAATATTGATATATATCTTTTCCAGTTTCAAACTTCAGCAGGTCGTTGAGATAGAAAGGCGAAAGTTGGAGCAAACCGGCACAGTATTCAGCCGAAGGTAAGATGCCATTGCGTAACTTACCCGAACGAATGTATTGTTCCAGCAACATATCTACTTTATTCATCAAAACCTGATTTATTTCACAACGCGTGATAAATTGCCGTTCGTAGAAACGAGAGCAATAATCCAATAACAACTCTATGTAGCGCGTTATAAGTATCTTACTATGACAATCTATAGCATGCTCAAGTTCTTCTCTGACATTGCACAGGCATTCTATAGCCTTTGCCTTCTCCCGCAAAGAAAGGTGCAGCGCTTCATCCGGTTTATAAAAGAAAAAGGAGTAATGCCGTATATTCTCCTCGAGTGAAGTGCGACAAAGCAAATCGGGATGAAATGCCAGCAACCAACCTTTTTGAGAGAATATCTCATTCTTATTCATTTGAATGGATTCACCTGGAGTAAGAAATACAAGAGAAGCATTAGAGTAATCATAGTATTTGCGTCCATATAAGAAATCTTCCGCCTTGCCTTCTATCAAGAGAATGGTATAAAAATCGAATTTAATAGTACGTTGTTCAAGTTTGGTGTTAGAAAGGTCAATCACACTCACCAAGGGATGGAGCGTTTTACATCCCAGGCAACAGTTACATTGATATACAGTCTCTATGTTTAATACACTTTTCTTCATAAAAGTCGGTAAAGATACATCTGCAAGCTTACTTCTTACATTGCTAAATACCTTGTTCTTGCTTTAGCCTATATTCATTTGGCGTACAACCCACCCGCTTTTTAAACAAACGGCAAAGGTGTTGTGGATATTGAAATCCCAATGTATAAGCAATCTGGCTAACCGTCTCGTTGGTTTCAAGAATGTGCTCTTTCGCCAGCTCAATGATTTTCTCCTGTATATGCTCCTGCGGCGTCTTTCCAGTCTCCTTCTTCACCATATCCCCGAAATAATTCGGAGAAAGGCAGATTTTGTCTGCAAAATATTTCACCGTAGGTAACCCCTCCTGCACAGGTTGTTGACTCTGGAAATATTCGTCTAGAAGCTGCTCAAACTTAGTCAACCCGTCTTTATTTACATGGCTACGGGTGATAAACTGACGTTCGTAGAAACGCATGCAATAGCTGAGAAGCAAGTCGATATTCATCGCAATCAAAGATTTGCTGTGTTTGTCGATGCCATGTTCCAACTCGATACTGATTTTCTTGAGGCAATCCATCACAATTTCTCTTTCCTGCTCGGACAGATGCAATGCTTCGCTCACAGAGTACGAAAAGAAAGTATAGTTCTTGATATTCTTTCCTAAGGAAGTCCCGCGAATCAAGTCTGGATGAAAAATAATGCCATATACTGCCGGATGTACCTCATCTGATGGAGTATCTATGCCAACCACCTGACCGGGTGCAAAGCAGACAATAGTACCCTCCTGATAATCATAAGATTTACGACCATACCGAATATCGCAGCTCTTTGCCAACTTCAGGTAAAGGCCATAAATCCCATAACTTGTTTGAATGTGGTTCACTACTTTCGTTGCTTTCGTAAGGTCCACTACACTCACCAAGGGATGCAAAGTCTCGAGCCCATACAAATTATTGTATTGGTCCACACTATCCAGTTTTACTATATTATCCATAGACATAAATATTTGAGCAGCAGCAAAGATAGAAATAAATATCACACGTATTTTAAGCAGAAAAGCAAATCTGTAATAGTGGTTATACAATCCGTAATCCGGGTACGGTTTTCTTTCCATTTACTTGCCTATCTTTGCAGCACAGAAATATTAATTCCCTAAAATAATAAGATTATGGCTAAAAAAGTATTGATTTTATCTTCCAGTCCACGCCGTGGCGGGAACTCAGACACGCTTTGTGACGAATTTATGCGGGGAGCCTCCGATGCTGAACATGAGGTAGAAAAGATTTTTCTACGCGACAAGACTATTCACTATTGTGTAGGATGCAGCACGTGTAGCCTTCACCAGAAACCCTGTCCGCAGAAAGATGACGCTGCCGCAATTATCGAAAAGATGGTGGCAGCCGATGTGATTGTGCTCGGCACTCCTGTTTATTTCTATGCCATGAGTGCTCAATTAAAGACTTTACTTGATCGCTGTTGCGGACTATACACAGAAATGCGTAACAAAGAGTTTTATTTTCTTGCTTCTGCTGCCGAAGGCGAAGAAGGACGCGAACAATTGATGCATGTATTCGATAACATGATGGGATTTCTCGATTGTCTGGAAAATCCGGTGTTAAAAGGCAAAGTTCTTGCAACCGGAGTGTGGCATGTAGGAGAGATAAAAGGTCATTCTGCTTTGCAGGAAGCTTACGAAATGGGAAAACAAATTTGAGTATACCTATTGTTATTATAGCAGCAACGGTAGTTACCGAAGCAATAGAGAAAACCGGATGATAAAGTTTATAATGAAAAATCGTTGGCGTATGGTAGCAAGTATCATTGCCGTTCTCTTAATTGTCCTGTCTGTAGCCGGTTGGTTGTTCCTTAACCAACCGAGCTTCGGACGGTTGCCCCGAGGAGAACGGTTGGAGAGGATAAAGCATTCACCTCAGTACAAGGACGGAAAGTTCCAGAACGAATATCCCACAGAGGTGATGACTTCGGATAAAGGACGTTTAGCAACTATGTGGCAATTCCTCTTTTCAAAGAAGGAAGGTCTTTATCCGAAGAACCCCGTCCCTGCAATCAAGACTGATTTGAAAAGTTTGCCTGCCGACAAGGATTTGATGGTGTGGTTCGGTCACTCATCTTATCTACTCCAATTATCAGGAAAAAGGATACTGGTAGACCCGGTATTTTGTATGGCTTCTCCTGTTTCTTTGGTTAATCGCCCCTTTATTGGAACCGATATTTATAAACCGGAGGATATGCCGGACATCGATTACCTTGTCATCACTCACGACCATTGGGACCATCTTGATTATGAAACGGTCCGGCAATTAAAAAATCGTATCCGTAAAGTGATATGTCCCCTAGGCGTGGGAGAACATTTTGAATATTGGGGCTTCGACAAAAAGAACCTAATAGAATTGGATTGGCGAGAGGATGCAACCCCAGATTCCAACTTCAAAGTACATTGCTTGCCCGCCCGCCATTTCTCCGGACGAGGGTTGACATCCAATCAGACTCTTTGGGCATCTTTTCTAATAGAATCTCCCTCACTCAAAGTTTATATAGGAGGCGACAGCGGATATGACACTCATTTCGCAGAAATCGGTAATCAATATCCGGACATTGACCTTGCTGTTTTAGAAAACGGTCAATATAACGAAGACTGGAGGTATATCCATACCATGCCCCAATACCTGGGGCAAGCAGCAAAGGAAGTGAAAGCAAAAAAGATTGTGACAGTGCATCATTCGAAATATGCATTGGCAAGGCATAAGTGGGACGAACCCTTGAAAAATGAAATCAGGGCAGCTGAAAAAGATAAATTTAATCTGGTGGCTCCGATGATTGGAGAGGTTGTGCAATTGGAAAAATAATTTATATTTTCTTCAATTCGCCATAAAGTTTCTGTATCGGCAACCCCATCACATTGAAATAACTACCGGAGATGGATTCCACCCCTATAAAACCAATCCATTCCTGCACACCATAAGCACCGGCTTTATCGAGAGGCATATATTTCTCTACATAGTAACTGATTTCTTCCTCTGTCAAAAAGGCAAACCGGACCTCGGTTGTTGCAGTAAAGCTTTTCTGCCATTCGGTAGTAGTGAGACACACACCGGTAATCACTTGATGGGATTTGCCTGAAAGGTCTCTCAACATCTGGCGGGCTTCTTCTTTATTTGACGGTTTTCCATAGACTTTTCCTCCCAACCACACGATGGTGTCAGCGGTAATCAATAACTCATCCGGCTGCATCATAGCTTGGTAGGCGGCTGCTTTTTCCTGTGCAATATAGGCAGGGATATTTTCTCCTGTCAAAGTATCGGGATAAGACTCATCTACATCAGGCAATGTCCTTACTACATATTCCACTCCCAGCCCGGACATCAACTCCTTCCGGCGGGGAGAATTGGAAGCAAGAATTATGTTATACTTATTCAAATTATCCAGTATCATAAAAGTTCCGATTAATAATGATTGATTTAAAAATAAAGATTACCAGCCGAAAGCGTCTTCAGACATCCATTTCCCTTGCACTTTCAAAACTTGCTCCAACACGTCGCGACCGCAACCATAACCTCCATTAGCATAAGAGATATATTTAGCTGCCATCTTAACTTCGGGAGCTGCATCCTTAGGACAACAGGGTAACCCGCACTCCCGCATCACTTCCAGGTCGGGTATATCATCTCCCATATAAAGAATCTCTTCGTCGCGCAATCCATATTTATCACGAAAAGCACGGTAATCATGGATTTTTACTGCCGACCCCATGTACAAATCGGTCACTCCCAGAGCTGCAAAACGAATACGCACAGCTTCCGTACGGCCACCGGTGATAATGGCGATATGAAGTCCTTGCTTCACTGCCAGTTGCAGGGCATATCCGTCTTTAATATTAACTGTCCGCATGGGTTCTCCTGAAGGATGAAGAGGAACAGTTGTTGAACTCAATACGCCGTCCACGTCAAAAGCAAGTGCTTTGATACGTGATAAATCATAATTGATGGTGCTCATGAATACTTTTACTCATTAGTTTATAAATTTCCTGTAGCCCCGGAGTGCCTTCCAACATAGAAAGATGATGGCTGATTACATTTTCGTCATAACGCACGGCAGGTCCTGTCTGGGCATCACGGGGAGCAAGTTCGTGCACCTTGCGGGCGGTTTCATCAATAAGAGGAAGCATGACGTCGAAAGGAAGATTATATTTTTCCAACAATTCAGCAGCAAGGGCATACATGTGATTGGTAAAGTTACAGATGAAAACAGCAGCCAGATGAAGACTCTTCCGTTGCTCGGAAGTAGCTTCATACACTTTCTCCGAAAGGGTAGCCGCCACCGCCTTCAACAGTTCTACATCCTCGGGTGAAGCGGCTTCTACGAAGAAGGGCACTTCCCGAAAATCGACTTCCCTTTGTTTGCTGAATGTTTGCATAGGATAGAAAACTCCATAACGAGATGCATACTCTTCCCACACATTCATAGGGATGCTTCCAGCCGTATGCACCATCAATGAACCTTGCTTGCCTTCTGCAATCTGAGGCAACAATTCTACAAAAGCCGCATCTTTGAGCGAAACAATGTATAACTTCGCTCCTTTCACCACTTCTTGCAAGTCAGTGGTGTAATCCGCTTCCACCTTTTCTGCCAATGCACGTGCCGACTCTTGAGTACGGCTATACACCTGCACAATGCGGAATCCTTTCCGGTAAAAGGCTTTCGCCAGATTTGTCGCCAGGTTTCCGGCTCCGATAAATACAATCGGCGTATCTTCTATACTTCTCTTCATCGTTTTGATATCAAAAATAATATTCCTCCAATTATAAGCAATGACAATGGCAAAAGATACCCGGACATAGAACCCAGTAAGGAAACAATCCAACCGATGTTCATCACCAGCCACAAACCCGTCAACACAAGCCCTACTGACTTATCCCGTTTGATAATCAAGAAAATAAGAGCGGTATACAACAACAAATTATCCTTGTTCATCACCCACGGCAAGCCAATGGACGAAAAAGGAATTACCTTATCAATAAGGTACAGAATGCCGATAACAATCAGCGTGACCGCCGTAGCTTTGTAGGTATCTTTATTATTGTTTGCTTTGCCCGAGCTCACCTTTATTTCCCTCCAAACTTATTAATGTGAATCTTTTCCCACTGTAAATGGTCTTCGTTGAAAGGTTTGCGCTCCATACCTTTATGCCCAATGGCTATGATAGAAAGTACTTGGAGTTGCAAAGGCAAGTCCAGCACTCCCCTGACAAATTCGTCGGAAGGCATTCCGGTTGCCGTATAGCGTTCGCGGATTTGCACCCAACAGCTACCCAGCCCCAGGTCTTCCGCCTGCAACTGTATCATGATGGATGCAATGGAAGTATCTTCTATCCAGACATCGCTAGCCAGAGGATCGGCAGTGACCACGATTGCGAGTGCCGCATCGGCTATGAAAGAAGAAGCTTGTTCTTTGCAATGAGATAGTTCTTTCAATATTTCTTTGTCATCCACTACGACAAACTGCCAACTGTTACTACGTTTGGAAGTTGGCGCCATCAAAGCGGCTTTCATCAAGGTAACAACCTCGTCTTGTGATAATTCTTCTTCGGTAAACTTCCGCATGCTGCGGCGATTCTTGATTAATTCACTGAAATTCTCCATACTATTTCCGCTCTTCATTTGATTAATGTATGCAAAGATAGATAAATCCTCCGTAAAACAGAGAATAAATTCCTATCTTTGCATGGACAAATACCAACGTGATATGAAAAAACGAATTACACAAGACGATTACATCAAAGCTAATCGTAAAGCTAGCCGCGAGGCAGAAATTGAGATGTACGGGCACCCCATTTGTTACAAGCGAGTGCATGAATCGAAGAAAGTTTATAACCGCAAAAAGATAAAGGCAGCCGATAAAAAGCTGCCTTATTTTTTATTCTCACACAACCTTGGTCAACTCGCCGGTAGTGGAGTCTATAATAAATCCGTAGACTTTTACATCAGATGGAATCAAAGGATGATGGGTTATAAAATCAACCGTTCCTCTCACCGACTTTTCAGTATCTTCAAATCCATCCAACCATGAATTGAAGTCAACTCCACAGAACCGCATCATATCAATATAATCCGCCTTGATGCCCCGTTCTTTCATCTTTTCAATCATCTCTTCGCTGTGCATGTGGCAGGCTCCGCAATCCGAATGGGCAATCACCATAATCTCTTCTACTCCCAACTCAAATATAGCGACAAGCAAACTGCGAATAACGCTACCGAAAGGATGGGAAATGACTCCTCCCGCATTCTTTATCATTTTCACATCGCCATTCTTTATGCCCAATGCTGCCGGAAGCAAAGCGGTCAACCGTGTATCCATACACGAAAGGATAGCAATTTTCTTATCGGGATACTTGTTAGTTACATATTCTTCGTATCCTTTTCTCTCAACAAATTGTTTGTTGTAAGCTAAAATTTCTTCGATCATAGTAGTGTCTCCCTTTAAAAATATTAGGAATATTGGTTAATACACAAAGATAATACTTATAAACCGTAATTCACTCACATCTGCAGGATAAATAACCATTCGGTCGAGAAATAATTAACAATGCACATAGAGTATTTACATACCGACAGATGAGAAGACATTTCACCAAAGCCTTCCCAACCGTCAATAAAAAAGAGCCATTTTAACTATCTTTCAAGTTAAAATGACCCTCTTATACCTATTTCCCCAGCTTTGAAGCGATGAGGAATAAGCTCTGCTATATTAAATACTTAAAGTAAAAAGTCTTAATATCCGTTTGTGCCGTATTCGTCAGCGTTATCTATTTGGTTCAAGAAGTCTGATGAGATAGGACGCAAATAATGCTTATCTTTCTTAAAAGATTTATATGCACGTTTATTATATTTTGCTAAGCGATCTTCGAATGCCTTGTTACGTTTCAAAATATACCATCTATTAAATTCTCCACAGAGTTCACGAGCATATTCATCCAATATAAAATCAAGCGTCATATCCGCTTCAGCAACTTTCATTTTGCCGACAACAAAGTTTTCAGGTTCACAAGCACGTTCTCTCAATACGTTTATATAATCGGCTGCAGCTTTCTTATTCCCCAATTTAGTATTAGCTTCTGCTGCAATCAAATATACTTCCGCCATACGCATGATAAACATATCACCATTTCTATTCTGATAGGAGGCAGCAATATCTTTATCATACCACATAAATTTACACATAGCAGGTCCTAAGTTTGCCTTTTGGTTGCTAGTAGCCGCTGCCGTAACATGCATACCTTCCGCATCATATACCTCATCAGCATTTACTACGAAATAAGGGCGTTCTGCTTTTTCTGCATCCGACATGTGTTTACGGGAGAAGAACATGTGTATACGTCTATCCGCTTCGGCACCACTTTTCTCTGCCTCTTTATTCAATGCTGTATATAGATTCACCTCTCCTGTTAAACTAGGCACCTGATCTTTAGCATAAGGAACATAGCCCGTTTCAACCGTAATTTTTTCATAAGGATAGCGATATACTCCCACAGCATCATACGTCCAACCGGCATTCAACATGTCCACATGCGGACCGAGTTTTGTTCCTTTCCATTTTTTATCTATGCCGTAGGTTTTGCATAAAGCATCCGTCAGTTCCACTTCGCATATATTAAGAGATGCCGCCGCGTTCTCATAAGAATAAGTAGAATAGGCGGAAATAAACGAAAAGTCATATCGCTTATCATAATCAGAATACACATTCAACAGATATTGAGTCGGCATATACAACCATGCGTTGGCACGTCCATAGAAATACCCGTTCTGAATCATCTTCAAATCTTTATAAGTATTCAGACTCGGCAGGAAGTTACGGTACAGAGAGTTATTATTACCTATATAATTTCCTGCATCCGTCTGAGGAGTTGCCCCTGTTGCAACAAATAAAGCTTCTTTATTACCACGGTTATTTTTCATCAACCAAAGTTCGGAAAAATCAGAATATAAATAAGCACCGTAAGCAGACATGTTTTTTATCAAGTCTTCCGCCACTTCTTTTGCACGTTGAGTGTAAGATACGTTATTTTCCTGCAAATCATAAGCAGATCCTTGAATATAAGCACGCGCCAACAAACCCAAAGCCGTTTTCTTGGATACACGTCCATAATTATTCCTATAAGGCGTTACAGCTAAATTGGCAGAAGCATCTTTCAAGTCGTGTGTTATCTGAGCATAAATTTCCTCGATGCTATTACGTTTTGGTTTAAGCTTCGTTGCCAGATCAGCCGCATTTTCCTCTAGATTTAAAGTTACTCCACCATATTGTTCCACAAGAATCATATAGTAAAAGGCACGCAGACATTGAGCTTCTCCCTTCATTATTTTCAGGCTTTCGGCATCTCCGTCGATAGCTTTTTCTGCACGTGCAATCACTGTATTACACTTGTCGATTACTGCATACGCTTGAACCATTAGTTTCTTAGATGCATTTGTATTTGTAGCCAAATCTTCATAGTAAAAGAGTTGTTGGGTGTTGGTAGCATTATTTGCAGTAATCCACAAATCAGTACCGGCTTCTGTCATTGCCAAATAATCTGTTGCGGTAAACAGTTGGCTATACAAAGGCTGGTAACAATAATTCGTCATTCCCAATATGCCCTCAAAGGTTTCCAATTTATCCTCAATCGTTACTTCAGTCGGATTATATTCATCCAATGAACATGAAGCAAGAGCCCCACAACATACTAATGTAGCCAAGACCCATTTATTTATATATTTTCTCATATCCAAATTCATTTAATATACCATTTAGAAAGTCAAATTAACACCAAATACTAACTGCTTAGTTAGAGGATAAGTAAAACTTCCGTTCATTTCGGGGTCATAATCTTTAATCCGGTGATCTTTTGCTATGACCAGAGGATTAGTGATTGTACCATAGAAACGGCACTTTTGAATACCCACTTTCTTCATCAGCTGCTTAGGTAATGTATATCCCAGAGTAATATTCTTTATTTTAAAGAAAGAACCGTCTACATAAGACAACGCCCCATAACCTATATAGTCCGAAAGTCCGGTAACAGCTGTAGTAGCAGCGGGGAAATCGTTAGAGGGGTTATTCTCCGTCCAATAATCAAAGTAAGTAGGGAAGTTATTCTTTCCTGTCGGGTCATAGGTTGTCAAAAGACCATAATTAATCATCTGTCCCCAACGCATATACATGAAAATGCTCAAATCAAAGTCTTTCCAGGTAATAGTGTTTTGGAATCCTAAAGTCCAGTCTGGTGTATTTTTTCCAATTACCTGATAGTCATTAGTTCCATACGTATAAGGATTCTCAGCGTTATAGGTAACTTTATTCCCATCTTCGTCGACAGCATACCAAACGCCGTCCGATTCCTTCTTCAAATTAGGAGTATCAATTTTAATATCACCCGGCTATTTATTGAATACAGCGGCATCCGCTTCTTCGCCTT
>JAUUNK010000126.1 GCA_030844565.1 Bacteroides ovatus | reverse complement strand
ACTGATGAATGTGTTGTGGATATTGCTGGGAGGTATCTGGATTTGTATTTCACACTTAATTTTTGGCATAGTGCTATGCATCACGATTATCGGTATTCCTTTCGGGATGCAGCATTTTAAATTGGCGGCAGTGGCGCTGGCTCCTTTCGGAAAAGATATTGTGTCGGCATAGCGTGTATACAAAATTTAAATTATGAGAAAGAAAATCTTATATCTAGCCACTCTTTTATTCTTGAGTGGAATATTACAGGCACAACAACACTGCTTCTTCACCCACTACTCCTCGGAAAATGGTTTGTCACAAAATACGGTGATGAGCATACTTCAGGACCATAAGGGAAATCTATGGTTTGCCACTTGGGACGGAATCAACCGTTTCGACGGATATTCCTTTAAAACCTACAAAGCACGCCAAGGAAACCTTATCAGCCTCACCAACAACCGAGTAGACCAACTCTATGAAGACTCGCACGGTTACCTTTGGCTACTCACTTACGACAACCGCGCACACCGCTTCGACCCTCGAACAGAAATCTTCGAGCAAGTGCCTGCCTCGGGGTGCGAAGGCAGTGATTTCAATGTGCGCGCTATCCAGGTGCTTCCCAACGGTGCTGTGTGGCTACTCACAGAAAATGACGGCGCCATGCGTGTTACGATAAAAGACGAAAAGAGCGGAGCACTCACCACTGATATTTATTCTGTAAAATCCGGACTCTTTCCTGCCAGAGTGGTAGACGAAATCTATTTCGATGCCGACCATAATGAATGGATACTAAGCGACAATGGACTGGGAATGATTCCTGGGGGAAAAGACCCTAAAACACCCGTATCTTATTTCGTAGAAACTCAAGAAAGCCATGCCAAGCAGGCTTTCTACTCCGTACAGGAGTATAAAGATGAGATATGTTTCGGCTCGGACAAAGGCAGGTTATGGCGCTATCAGAAGAAAAGCGGACAATTCTCCCTACAGCAGCTTCCTACGACTTCGCGTATCACCTCCATTGCCACAGCTATCCCGGGATTGGAAGTCATCACCACAGCGGAAGACGGATTCTTCACCTATTGCAGGAAAACAAAAGAACAGCAACACTACTCTCCCGTCACGTGCAGGGAGTTGCCTGATAAACCGATTCTTTCCACCTACGTAGACCGTTGTGGAGAGGTGTGGTTCGAACAAGAAGAGTCGGGAGTAGTGGCTCATTTCAATCCCCATACGGGCAAGGTGAAACGGGAACAAATCCAGGTGGAGTCTACCACAGCAGATCGTTCACGCCCCGCTTTCCATATTCACGAAGATATTTATGACAATCTGTGGATACATCCCTATGGAGGTGGTTTCTCTTATTTCGACCGGGAAAAGAACTGTCTCGTTCCTTTCTACGACGAGATAGGCAGTCGCGACTGGCGGTTTTCCAATAAGCTGCACTCCGCTTTCTCGGATAAGCAAGGGAACCTGTGGTTCTGCTCTCACTCCAAAGGGTTGGAGAAGGTGACTTTCCGCACAATTCCATTCTCCATTCTGACTCCCGTTACTCATGAATACGAATCGTCCAGCAATGAGGTGCGCGCTATTTGTGAAGACACTTCGGGGCATCTGTGGGTGGGACTCAAAGACGGCATGATACGCGTCTACGACCTCAATCGCCACTATCTTGGTTATCTCACAGAGCAAGGAACAATTGCCACCTCCGGCGAGCCACTACAAGGGTCGCCCTATTGTATCTTCCAAGACTCGAAAGGAATCCTTTGGATTGCCACTAAAGGAGACGGGTTGGTGCGTGCCGAACCCCTTACCCCCACCACAACATCCTATAAACTAACACGCTACCTCCGCAACCCGGACGACATGTATAGCCTGAGCGACAACAACGTATATTGCGTGCACGAGGACCACAAGGGACGCATCTGGATAGCCACCTTTGCAGGAGGCATCAACTATATGGCAAAGGATGAGAGAGGACAAGACATTTTTATTAATCACCGTAACAATCTGAAAGGATATCCTATCGACCTCTGCTACAAAGCGCGTTTCATTACTTCGGACCACGACGGCAACCTATGGGTAGGAACCACCGCCGGAGCCGTCACCTTCAAAGAAGATTTCAAGAATGCCGAGGATATTCAGTTCTACCACTTTTCTCGCATCCCCAACGACCCTAAAAGTTTGAGCAATAACGACGTGCACTGGATTATTCCGACAGAAAAGAAAGAAGTTTTCCTTGCCACTTTCGGGGGCGGTCTCAACAAGCTGCTGTCCATCAGCAAAGACGGGAAGGGCGAATTCAAGACTTACAGCATGGAAGACGGGCTCTCTTCTGACATCCTGCTATCTATCCGCGAAGACAAGAAACATAATCTGTGGATTAGCTCAGAGAATGGTATATCCAAGTTCAACCCTTCCCAAGAGCAATTTGAGAACTACGACGAACGAAGCATCACTTTCTCGGTGCGCTTCAATGAAGCAGCCTCAGCACTTACCTCCCGGGGAAATTTGTTGTTCGGAACTAGCAAAGGCGTATTAATATTCAGTCCCGATTCCATCGAAAAAAGCAGTTATGTTCCTCCTATTGTATTCAACAAATTAGTGATAGCCAATCAAGAAGTGACGCCCGGCAAAGACTCCTTTCTGAAAACCAACCTAGACCATGCACGACGCATCGAATTGTCTCACGATGAAAACATTTTCTCCTTGCACTACGCAGCACTGGACTATACCAATCCGGAGAACATCCAATATGCCTATATCCTCGACGGATTCGAGAAACAATGGACAATGGTGGATAAACAGCGTAGCGTAACGTATACCAACCTTCCCAAAGGACACTACGTGTTCCGGGTGCGCTCCACCAATAGCGACGGAGTATGGGTGGACAATGAGCGTACACTGGACATTGTCATCCTACCCTCCTTCTGGGAAACTCCACTGGCTTATGTGCTCTACATCATTTTCGTGTTGTTGATAATCCTTGTAGCGGTCTACATTCTCTTTACCATCTACCGCTTAAAACATGAAGTATCAGTAGAACAACAAGTATCGGACATTAAACTGCGTTTCTTTACCAATATTTCTCATGAACTACGCACCCCCCTGACACTGATAGCAGGTCCGGTGGAACAAGTATTGAAGAACTCACAGCTTCCGGCGGAGGCACGCGAACAATTGGTAGTCGTAGAGCGCAACACCAACCGCATGCTCCGCCTGGTGAACCAGATATTGGACTTCCGCAAAATACAAAATAAGAAGATGAAAATGCAAGTTCAACGCATCAATGTGGTCACCTTTGTGCGAAAGATTATGGATAACTTCGAAGCTGTAGCGGAAGAACACCGTATCGACTTTCTTTTCCAGACCGAGAAAGAGGCGCTCTACCTGTGGGTAGACGAAGATAAGTTGGAGAAGATTGTGTTCAACCTACTGTCTAATGCCTTCAAATACACGCCGAATGGAAAGATGATTACCGTCTTCATCAGGGAAGACGAAAACACCATATCCATCGGTGTACAAGACCAAGGTATCGGTATAGCCGAAAACAAACGGAAATCCCTATTCGTCCGTTTTGAAAACCTTGTAGACAGAAACCTCTTCAATCAATCGAGCACTGGCATCGGTCTGTCACTGGTGAAAGAACTTGTGGAAATGCACAAAGCAACCATCACCGTAGAAAGCCGCTTGGGCGAAGGAAGTTGTTTCAAGGTCGACTTCCTCAAAGGGAAAGAGCACTATGACGAGACTGTGGAATTCATCATGGAAGACAGCCCCGAATCCTTGGGACTGGAACGTGTAGTGGACATCATCCGTCCTTCTCTCCGTGCAGATGAACCGGCAGGAAATAAAGTCTTGCAAGATATGGAAGCGGGAGAAACAGAAGAAATGTCCAAAGACGAGACTTCACAGAAGGAAGTGATGCTACTAGTGGAGGATAATCAGGAGCTTCGCACTTTCCTACGCAGTATTTTCGCCTCCACCTATCGCGTAGTGGAAGCGGCTGACGGAGTGGAAGGTTGGAACAAAGCGGTGAAATTCCTACCGGATATTATCATCAGCGACGTGATGATGCCGGAAAAAGACGGTATCGAAATGACGCGCGAACTGCGTGCAGAAATGACCACCAGCCATATACCTATTGTGTTGCTCACCGCTAAGACTACAATAGAAAGCAAGCTGGAAGGATTGGAATATGGTGCCGACGATTACATTACCAAGCCTTTCAGCGCCACTTATCTCAAAGCGCGTGTGGAAAACTTACTTGCCCAACGGAAGAAACTGCAAGACTTCTACCGAAGCACCCTGATAGATGTTAACATTATCCCTGCTTCTGTCGCCATGCAACCCTCGGCAAACGGAGAAACATTGAAGGAGGAAGCGGAAGAAGGGAAGGAAGAAAAGCTGTATGTTCCCGAAATGTCCTCCAACGACCGCAAGTTCATGGAAAAGTTGGTAGAGCAAATGGAGAAGAATATGGATAATGGAGATTTGGTTGTGGACGACTTAGTTCGCGAATTGGCTGTGAGTCGTTCGGTATTCTTCAAGAAACTAAAGACACTGACAGGATTGGCTCCGGTCGAGTTTATTAAGGAAATGAGAATGAAACGGGCGGCGCAGCTTATCGAGTGCGGCGAGTTTAATATGACTCAGATTTCATATATGGTGGGAATTAATGACCCAAGATATTTCAGCAAATGTTTCAAGGCGAAGATGGGAATGACACCGACCGAATATAAGGAGAGGAAGGAGAAGGGAAGTTAAGAAATCTCATACTAAAATAAAGAAAAGGAGTTATCGATTCACTCAAGTGAATTAATAACTCCTTTTCTTCTAACATGATGCACTCATCAACCACCTCCCCCTACAAGAAACCTTATGCTTTATGTCATCTTCTCTTGGTGGTTTATTTATTCATACGACCTATTGTTTCCAGCGCGGGTCGCCTGCATTAGCTGTGAACATCGGGTCTTTGATGCTAAAGTTTCCTGCCTCAGGGTCTACAAACAATTCGCCGGATGCACTGCACGGTGTACCTTCCATGGTACTATCGAATGTACAGTCGGCAGATACATATACATTATTATATGTACACTTACCTTTCACGTTGCAAGCTTTGATATTCTTGTCCGGGTTCACACTCTTGGCTATGATGGTATTCTCCATGTTCATGGTAGAACCGTTGGCATCTTTATTGGAAAGTTCGAGGAATGCCTTACCCGTACCTATATTATATAAGGTACAATCTTTCACTGTGATTTCCGAATCATTAATCAGATAGAAATATTGCTGAGCGATGTCTCTCACTGTACTATTGGTAAGTCTAATCACAGGTATCTGAGCTTTAGACGATTCTTTGAAGGCAAACAGAGCGGCGCCACTTCCATTGATAATACAGTTATCTATGACAGCCTCACCGATACGTACCACATTGCCATTCTTAGCGCGGATGACGCCTTTGCTCTTCTCCACAATGCAGTTTTCTACAAGCACTTTGTTGATAGAGGCATCCACATCCTGCAAGTTGAACATATAATCTCCTTGCGGGTCGACATGGAGGTTGTAGAAACGTACTAAGTCTTTTGTACCTTCGGCTGTGACACTCTTTATCTTCATCGTAGCCTGTTCTTCACCACCGCTAGCTCCCCAGAAGACAATGGAAGTAACGGATTCAGGAATGGTTACTTTCTCCGCCCACTCGATATTGGTGGAATGAGGAATTACCAATACTACGTCTCCGCTCAGCCCGGCAAGCACTTCGTTCGGGTCGTCGTCTGCAGTCAGGTTCACCGGAGTAAATCCATCCGGATAGTTTTCGGTAGTCTTAAACTTCTTCTGCCCGCGGAGTTTGTCTCCGTTATAGACACTGATGGTATAACTTGTCGAAGCGGTCAGTCCGGTAAGGGTGTATTCGCCTTTTTCCTTTTCTTCTTCTGTCAGGTTATCAATCTTGCGTTCAGAGTCCTTGCTGACAAGGAGCAGATGGGTAATCTTAGCTCCCGGAGTCCATGAGATGACAGCCGATTTACCTGTAACGGAAGCTACATCGTTCATGATTTGTTCTGCCTTCGTCCTGAAAGTGAACTTTTCGGGATATGCCCACTTGGAGTCGTTGGACTGAGCCGAACAGGATTTGATACGGATATAATAGAGAGTGTTAGCTTCCAGCCCAGTGAGCGTATAAGGAGATTTGGTGATGTCCTTTTCCTTACCGAAGATGAGGGAGCCTTCGTGGAAAGCGTCTGTGTATAAGCTATCGGCGTTTACCTCAATCACATAATAGTCGGTGTTAGGAGTAGAGTTCCATATCACTTCGGCTGTTTCCGTATCAGGGCTGACTGCCATTTTGCTGGTACGGAACAGGCGGTTGTAAGCACTGTCCGTACTCCAGTCGTTCGTTTCCTCGCAGGAGGTGGCGGCAAGGGCTGCCAGGACTAAGACCAGTCCCGACATTGCCATATATCTTAAATTCTTCATATTCATAGATGTTCTTCTTTAGTGATTAAAAGTTATATGAATTTTGCAGTGTTCCGTTGGAGTCGGAGATAGTAGCGGAGCCTAACGGCAATAAGTGTCTGTTCTTCACTGTCTTGTTCAGTCCACCGCTGATGTTCTCAAGATACTCGAGATTGGTATCGTTAGAAGTCTTTCCGTCGGGAATAAACACACCGTCTTTGTCGTTCTTACCCGTAGGATAAGTTCCCCATCCGGCTACGTATAAATAGTCGGCATATTCCGTATTGTCCTTGATGACCTTCTTCAAGTCTTCTTCATTCTCAATCTCGCTTCCGTCTTCTTTGGTGAAAGGTATCTCATACCACTGAATGCTAGACATATCAATGGAGTTGGGGTCTTCTTTCTTCATCTTATAAAGAATGAATTTAGGCGCAGTCACGGTAAGAGCACGATAATCGGCCTTGAATTGTTCTATCTTCTCGGAGAGTAGTCCCCAACGAATCAAGTCATACTTGCGGATGCATTCTCCAGCCAATTCCCATGCACGCTCTTGCACCACAGCTTCAAAGAAATCTTTTCCGCTCGGGATGCCGGCTACATAGTCGGCGGCAGCAGCTTTCTGGCTATCGCTGAAGGCACGGCAATGCACTTCTTCCAACGCTTTGCGAGCACTCATACCACAAGTACCTTCCGGATTGGCTCCATCAGCGCCATAAAGTTCATTCATCACTTCGGCATACATCAAAAGGACGTCCGAATAGCGCATTACTATCCAATTGATACCCGGATTCCACTTCTGGTCGGTAGCCCGCATAGCAGCAAGGATACCTTCGTCCATCTTACGAATGTCCCACTTAGCCACATAAATGCTGAACGGCTGGTTCTTCTGCATGTTCTCTTTGATTACTCCATCCGTTTCTTTCAACTCATAGGTTGCACAAGTGATGTCGCGGCGCAAGTCCTTCGGGTCATAAGACATCATGAAAGGAGCGGTCAACTTTACTTTACCACTGGAGTTACCCTTGGCGCCATAGTAGCTGCTGGCGCCACTGATACGTACACCGATGGTGTATCCCATCTCACCGGATTTGCTCAGCCCATGAGCCACTTCGTAGATGTTTTCCTGGAACTGGGCATCCAGCGTGCGCTGGTTCTGAAGTAGCCATTGGTTTTCAAAAGAAGGATTCAGGCGATGCACACCTTTGGCGATGACAATATCCAGGTGCTTGAGGGCGCGTTTGTAGAGTTCTTCTCTTTCAGCGACTCCCGGGCGTTGAGTGGGATACGTACCGTCGCTTCCGAGAAGTGTCTCATAACCGGCTTTGGCAGATTCACGGATGGAGTAACCTGCACACGACAAGGCGATACGTGCCAACAGTCCGTGGGCAAAGCCTGCAGTAGCATGTTCAGAAGTATAATTAGATTCTCCCACCCAAGGAAGGTAACCGGCTGCTTCTTCAAGGTCGTCCATCAAGTGGTCGAGAATCAAGTCGCGGTCCGATTTCGTGAGATAGATGTTGGAACCATCCGTTTTGGTAGGTTCAAATTTCATGGGCAGGTCGCCGTAGTTCTTTACTAAGTCATAATAAACCATGGCACGCATGGTGAGGGCTTCACCCAGGAAGCGTTGCATGATTTTCTGATTGGGAGAACCATCCACGTTGAGGGCGCTGTTGCGGATGCCGTCCACTACGATGTTGGCATTCTCTATGATACCAAAGCATATCTTCCAGTTATTATCAAGCTGATTCCACGTGCTCGAAGGGTTATAGTTGCCCAGACCGCGCTCGGTTCCCTGCGACACTTCCGTGTCTTTGAGTGCATCCACCAGTTCTATATCCGTGTTGAAGCCGAAGTTGAGAGGAATACGGCAACCGTATGCATGGTCATAAGTGAGGTCGGCATATACTTTATTAAGTGCCTGCTCGGTGTAGAGCACCGAATTGAATACATTTTCTTTGGTCAGTTCCGAAGGGGATGATTGGTCGAGAAAGTCGCTGCACGACACCATGCTCAGCATTCCTACACCCAGAATCAATGTTTTTGCTATATCTTTCATAATGTTGTTTTCTCTTAGTTTAGAATGTAATATTAATACCACCTACAAAGGAGCGGCTCTTCGGGTAAGCCGAATAATCTACGCCCGGCGTCATAGGAGTGCTGCGGCGGGTATCCACTTCGGGGTCTGCACCGGAGTACTTGGTGAAGCAATAGAGGTTGTAGCCCGTCACGTAGATGCGTACATTTTGCATAAACACTTTGTTTGCCCATGCTTTCGGCAAGGTATATCCCAGGGAGATGTTGTTGACGCGGAGGAACGAGCCGTCTTCTACAGCCCAGTCGAGCAACGGCATGCTGTTGATAGAACCCGGGTTAAAGATAGATGCTCCGGCATTCACTTCGTTCAGTCGTGCCAAGGTGTTATCTATACCGTTGGCAGTGATATAATTCTTAGAGAGCATGCTTTCTCCCGTAGAGGGGTCTATCCATGAATAGCGTTTACCGAGTTTGAACTCGTTGTTAACGTTCCATCCTTTCTTCGTGTCGTTGTAGTAGCTGGATCCCAACTTGGTGGCATTCACAATCTTGTTACCCAGTGAATAGTTGAAGAAGGCAGAAAGGTCGAAGCTCTTGTAGCGCATATTGATGCCGAAACCTCCCGATACGGTGGGAACGGTGTTACCGAGGCGTTTCTTCTTAAATTCGCCGTTCTCGTCGGCTTTTAGTTTCAAGGAGCCAGGACCGAAGTTGTAATACTTCACTACGCCGGTCGGGTCAGGAAGACCTTCGTTGAGTTTCCAGCTGCTTCCATTCCAAGTGAAGTCTTTTGTGGTATAGAAACCGTCCATCTCGTAGCCATAGACTTCGCCGAGGCGTCCTCCCTCTTCGATGAAGAAGTCGTTTTCGCCGGCAGGCTTTCCACCCCAGTTACTACTTTGCCAGGATTGTCCACCGGGGAGCTTGTCGATTTTACCTTTATTATAAGAGATATTGAAATTGGCATTCAACCCGAAATCCTTAGTATCTACGATGGCAGCATCGAGTGAAAGTTCGATACCTTTGTTAGAAGTCTGTCCAAAGTTCTTATACTGCGAAGTATAACCGGAACCCGAAGGGATGGTGGTGTTCATCAGCAAGTCTTTGGTAGTGTTCCAATATACATCCACGCTACCGGACAGGCGGTTGTTCCAGAAGCCGAAGTCAATGCCGAGGTTACGTGTCAACGTCGTTTCCCATTTCAGGTCGGGATTGGACAGGTTGCTGGCATGTTGCAACACGACGGCGGGAGTGCCGTTGAAATAGATATTCTTATCCGCAGTGCCTGCCAGAGAGAACGTAGAGTTGATGGCGCCCGACTTGATGCGGTTGTTACCTGCCGTACCCACACTAAGGCGAAGTTTCAGGTTAGACAACCAATCCTGCGTCTTTGCCATCCAGGCTTCGTCCGAGATTCTCCAAGCCAACGCCAGAGAAGGGAAGTATCCCCACTGATTGCCTTTGGAGAACTTACTGGAACCATCGGCACGCATAGTGAAAGTCATTAGGTATTTGTCGTGGATGGTGTAGTTGACACGACCGAAGAAAGACAAAAGGTTATCTTTGATTCCGATGTAAGTGGAAGTAGGCAATGCCGTTCCGTTGCCCATACCTGCCAGTACTTCGTCGATAGACATGTATTTGGAGAAAGCCACCGAAGTGTTTACTGTCTGGTGGTCGTAGCTGCTGGAAACTTCGTGTCCCAACATTACGTTCAGTTTGTGGGTGTTGTTGAAGAACTTGCCGTCGTAGGTGATGGTGTTGGCGTTTCTCCAGTTCTTGTTCACCACTTTGGTGAGCAATGCCTGCGGCTGTCCGGCATATCCGTATTTGGAGTTGCTGGTAGCTTCTACACCCCACACCTGGTCGGTGTTGTTGTACTTCCATCCATAGCCGAATTCACTCCGGATGGTGATGCCTTTGAAAGGTTTCCAGTTGAGGCCGGCATTATAGTTCTGCTGGAGGCGGGTCTGCTGCTTGTAAGTAGCGTTCAGTCGTTCCAGCGGAGTGTATTGTGCGTTGTTTGCATTCTCGTCATCTTCGTCGGAGCCTGCGGCAATCTCTTCCACGGGCTTGTAGATTACCGAACGGGCGATGAGGGAGTTGGCTGCGCTGGATTCGTTGGCATCAGCGCCGCCGCTCAGTCCGTCCACCTTCTGATAAGTGAGGCGGGCGTTGAAGTCGAGACTCAGCCAATCGTTAATATCGGAGTTTATCTTGGCATTGATGTTCTCTTTGGAGAAGCCGGAGCCATGCATGATACTCTCTTCTTCGTTGTGGGCATAGCTGACACTGAACTTCGTGCCTTTGCTGCCTCCACTGACGCTTACATGGTATTGTTGTTGGTTACCGGTACGGCCGAATATCTCATCCTGATAGTCGGTGCCTGCCATAGACTTGTAGATTTCGAGATCGTCGAAGCGTCCGTATTTCACACCTTCCTGGTCGAGTTCCTGTTGCCACATCACGTATTCGTAGGGGTTGAGCACATCCACCATCTTGGTCACCTTACGGATACCGTAGGATGCACCGAGGCTTACCTGCACTTTTCCTTCTTTACCCGATTTGGTGGTGATAATGATTACACCGTTCGCACCACGGGCACCGTAGATAGCGGTAGAAGACGCATCCTTCAACACGTCCACCGACTGGATGTCCGTAGGGGCAATGTCGGAGATACTGGACACGGGAAAACCGTCTACTATATAAAGAGGTGAATTGTCCTGAGACAACGACCCCCCTCCACGTACACGTATCTTCACATCTGCGTCCGGAGAACCTTCGGTAGTCGTAATCTGCACACCCGCCATCTTGCCTTGCAAAGCTTCGGAAGCAGAAGAAACCGGGACAGCTTCCAGTTGCTTAGCGCTTACAGAAGACACAGAACCGGTGAGGTCCTTCTTAGACACAGTACCGTAGCCGATAACCACCACCTCGTCCAGTGCTTGGGTATCGTCTGCAAGCGTGATGTTGATTGCCTTTCGTCCTTGCACAGGTATATCCTGCGTTTTCATTCCGATGTAGGAAACAACAAGTGTTCCCTTCCCGTCGATCTTGAGAGAGAAGTTACCGTCCAGGTCGGTAATAGTACCGTTGGACGTATTTCCTTTTTCTACAACGGAGGCCCCGATAATGGGTTCTCCACTCGTGTCTTTCACGTTACCTTTTACGGTAATCGTCTGCGCTGATACGCTAAGCGAGATTGCCGCAAACAATAGTAGCAGCAAGGCGCGCATGTTTTTCACTTGGTTAGACATTCTTTGCATCTTTGTTATTTAAATGATTGTTATTTTTTAAAGTTTTCCTCTTATGTACTCACTCTTTTTGTTAATTCATCGGTACAAAAGTATACGGATGTAAAAGCTAACGTGTGCAATATTTGTTTTTAGCATTGGATTTTTTGTTCTTTCCGGTATTCCCCCCTTGAATAGTCCATGCAGAACACTCTTTACATGCAATAAGGACCGCAACAGAAAGTTGCTGCAAGCCTGGCAGCGTGAACAAGCGTTAAGTATATTTGTTGTAGTAGGCGCATAAACTAATTAAAGTTTCTATTGTTAAACATAGATTTAAGTCCAATGAGTAAACTAACATTTACCACCTGCTTCCTAGCCTCTTGCCTTTACCTGTTTTCTCCATGCCATGCTGAGAATATTTCTCACACACGGATAGTGACGGTTCCTTCAGACTCCCTAACGATGTATCCCCCGGACACGATACGGAACATCAACCTGCGGGAAGTGGTCATTGTGAAACAACTCAATCATCTCAACGAGATAGCCAAAGTAGACCTGAAGTTCAATCCTGTCAATTCTTCACAAGAGATATTGAGATCGGTCCCCGGTCTCTTCATTGCCCAGCATGCAGGCGGTGGAAAAGCCGAACAAATGTTTCTACGCGGCTTCGACCTTGACCACGGCACAGACATCAACATCTCCGTAGATGGAATGCCCGTCAACATGGTCTCTCACGCCCACGGACAGGGATATGCCGACTTGCACTTCTTGCAACCGGAGACTATCGAGTCGATTGATTTTGACAAAGGTCCCTACAATGTGACCAAAGGCGACCTTGCCACCGCCGGATACGTGGCGTTCAAGACGAAAGACCGCATGCCCAACGAAGTGTCGCTCGAAATCGGAGAATATAACACTCAACGCCTCCGCGCTTCATACTCTTTCCTGAATACCCAACAGCAGAGTCTCTACGTGAGCAGCTCGTTTCTGGCAAGCGACGGATACTTCAAGTCGCCTCAGAACTTTAAGCGCTATAACTTCATAACAAAATATACGCAATGGAACGAAAACTCCCTCTTCAGCATCATCCTCTCCCACTTTAACAGCACGTGGAACGCCTCGGGACAAATCCCGCAACGGGCAGTGGACGAGGGCATCATCGGGCGCTTCGGTGCACTGGACGACACGGAAGGCGGCAACACAGGACGCACCAACCTCAACTTGCAGCACCAGATGACACTCGGCAACGGCGCCTCGGTGAAAAGCGACGCCTGGATTTCTTATTATGATTTCAATCTCTATTCAAACTTTACCTTCTTCTTGAATGACCCCGAAAACGGAGACCAAATCAACCAACGCGAAAAACGCCTACTATCGGGAGGAAACACGGAATATAAGCAACCCTTCCAATGGGGAGCCACCAACTGGCAAGTGAAAGGAGGACTCGGCTTCCGCTATGACTGGGTGAACGACATCGCTCTTTACCACACCGTAAGCCGCCAGCGCATCGGGACGTTTGCCCTGGGCGATGTAGGCGAAAGCAGCCTTTACGGATATGCCAGTGCCAACATCGAATGGGGAAAGTGGATGTTCAACCCCGGCATACGGGTAGATTACTTCACCTTGGACTATGTGGACAAAACGCTCTCTTACTATTCTGACCCGAAAGTGTCCAAAGCCACCGTTAGCCCGAAACTGAACTTCATCTACCATGCCGACCCGAAACTGCAATTCCTCCTCAAACTGGGAAAGGGATTTCATAGCAACGATGCCCGCGTAGTGGTGGCGCAAGACGGAAAATCTACGCTCCCCTCCGCCTATGGGGCGGACTTGGGAATCTTGTGGAAGCCGCTACCCACGCTGATGCTAAATGCCACAGGTTGGTTCTTGTGGCTGGAACAGGAGTTCGTGTATGTGGGCGACGAGGCAGTGATAGAGCCTAGCGGGAAAAGCCGTCGCTATGGGCTCGACCTGGGTCTTCGCTGGCAATTACTCGATAATCTCTACTTTCAAGCAGACTACACCTATAGCCATGCCCGCAGCATGGAGGAAGCGGAAGGAGAAGACTACATCCCCCTAGCCCCCGTACACACTTTCATGACGGGACTTAACTATCAATGGCGGGGCATCACAGCCAGTCTCCGATGCCGTTATCTTAGCGACCGCCCTGCCAATGAGGATTATAGTATCACAGCCAAAGGATATTGTGTGACGGACTTACATGCTTCATATACTTATAAGAAACTGACTGTGGGGACCACCATCGAAAATCTCTTCAATACGAAATGGAACGAAGCGCAATTTGAAACGGAAACCCGTCTGCAAGGAGAACCGGAGCCGATAACGGAAATACATTTCACACCAGGAACCCCTTTTAATATAAGAGGATTCGTGACAGTCCGTTTTTATAAAGAAGGGAT
>JAUUNK010000125.1 GCA_030844565.1 Bacteroides ovatus | reverse complement strand
TTCGTCTGTGCCATTGAACATGATATCAGTAATCCGATACCCAAGAATATCATTTGCTTTTTCAAACAGTTCTTTTGCTAAAGCTGAAGTTTCATACAAGTCTTTACCCATTCCTACAAATTGGGCGCCTTGACCGGGAAATACAAATGCTTTCATCTTTTCAATCTTTTTGTTATATAGTTAATTGCGGATGCAAAGGTACATATTTTTATCATATCGCCGCACAAATTGTCTACTTTTGTGCATTATCCTCCGGGAAATGCCACAAAGGACCGTTACCATGACCAATGCTCAGTTCTCTTCCTGCCTCTATAGCCTGGCTGATATATGCTTTAGCTTTCTTCACCGCTTCGTTCATAGGATGTCCTTGAGCAAGGAGGGTGGCGATAGCTGAAGAAAGAGTGCAACCCGTGCCATGCAAGTTTTTGCTTTGTATTTTTTCCCCTATATATATATAGGAATGTTCGTCCACATAGAGGACATCACACATTTCTTTTCCGGGCAAGTGTCCACCCTTTATCAATACAGCAGTGCAGAAAGCATGGGAGAGTTCTTTTGCAGCCTGTTCCATTTCTTGGGGAGTGGTGAGGATTTGCCCTGTTAATACCGCGGCTTCATTCAGATTAGGAGTGATAAGGGTGGTGTGGGGGAAGAGTTCTTCCTTTATCGCTCGTATAGCTCCTTCCGTCATCAGTTTATGTCCACTGCTCGATACCATTACCGGGTCATAGACTACATATCTCGGTCTGTATTTCCAGAGGCAATCTGCTATGGTCCGTACCAAAATAGTTTCATCTATCATTCCTATTTTGACGGCTTGTGGACGTAAGTCGTCCATCACCGCCTCGATTTGTCCCCGAACAATTTCCGTCGGTAGATTGTGTACCGCTTTTATACCCAATGTGTTTTGTACTGTTATGGCAGTAATGGCGGAAGCTGCATATCCTCCCAATGCCGAAATCGTTTTAATGTCTGCCTGTATACCTGCTCCGCCAGAGCAATCGGAACCTGCAATAGATAGAATGACGGGATGATGTTTCATTTTAGTTTTTTTAATAGTTGCTATGCAAAGATAGAGCAAAAAACAGAAAGAGACAAAATGTACCCTTCTTTAAAATACAATAAGTCTTCGAATGAATCGTCCTTTTCCTACACTGGGAAAACATTGATAATAAAGCATCTTTCCCTTCTTGTACTTCATATGATTAGGGATACTTGTTTATGCCCATAATACATATTGTAGAGCGTAAGATAACATAAAGTCTTCATATCGTAAGGAGTAAGATATGTATCTTGGTGGAAAACAATGTTTTATAGCATACTTATAACTCTTGTTTCTTGTCTTTTTCTACTTACATTTGCAACGTTTTTAAAGAAAGATAGTATGCAAGACACCAAAAAAAATCCCCCGTTAGCCAATAATCACATATCTGTAGATTGCGTGGTCTTCGGATCTGACGGAGAGCAGC
This sequence comes from Bacteroides ovatus, assembly GCA_030844565.1. Classification (GTDB taxonomy): domain Bacteria; phylum Bacteroidota; class Bacteroidia; order Bacteroidales; family Bacteroidaceae; genus Bacteroides; species Bacteroides ovatus_A. The sequence continues at coordinate 12,680 of JAUUNK010000125.1, read as the reverse complement.
TCAAGGTATTGCTGGTGAAGCGGGTAGGAGAGGAAAAAGGAGAAGTATATCACGACATGAAACTCCCCGGAAGCCTAATCTATATGGACGAAGATCTGGACGAAGCAGCGCTCCGTGTGTTGTATGAGCTAACAGGAATCAAGAACCTCAATCTGATACAGTTTAAAGCATTCGGTTCGCGCAACCGGACAAGTAATCCGAAAGACGTACGTTGGCTCGAACGTGCCATGCAGTCAAAAGTAGAGCGTATTGTCACCATCGCTTATCTGTCTATGGTAAAGATTGACCGGGCAATAGACAAGAGCCTCGATGAGTTTCAAGCTTGTTGGGTAGCACTCAAAGATGTGAAGACTCTCGCTTTCGACCACAACTTGATTATTAAAGAAGCACTCACTTATATCCGCCAATTTGTAGAATTCAATCCTTCGATGCTATTCGAACTATTACCCCGTAAATTTACAGCTTCCCAGTTGAGGATTCTTTTCGAGTTGGTGTATGACCGTCCCTTTGATGTGCGAAACTTTCATAAGAAGATAGCTATGATGGACTACGTTGTTCCTCTGGAAGAAAAACAACAGGGGGTGGCACACCGGGCGGCACGCTATTATAAGTTCGACAAAAAGATATATAATAAGGTGAGAAGATAATCCGTTGAAGGAATCAATAACAAGAACAGGAAACTATTAAAATTCAATTTATATGTTTTTATTAGGCTATGACATAGGGAGCTCGTCAGTAAAAGCGAGCTTGGTGAACGCAGACAGCGGTAAATGCATCTCCTCTGCATTCTTCCCGAAAACAGAAGCGGCTATCATTGCTGTGCATCCCGGATGGGCGGAACAAAACCCCGAAAGCTGGTGGGAAAACTTGAAACTTGCCACTCAGGCCATTCTCAGCGAGTCTGGTGTGAGTGCAGCAGAAATAAAGGCTATCGGTATCTCTTACCAGATGCACGGATTGGTGTGTGTAGATAAAGATCAGAACGTATTGCGTCCAGCCATCATTTGGTGTGACTCTCGGGCGGTACCTTACGGACAGAAAGCATTTGAGGCATTGGGAGAAGAAAAATGCCTTTCTCATTTGCTTAATTCGCCGGGTAACTTCACTGCATCCAAATTGGTATGGATTAAGGAGAACGAACCGGGTGTTTATGAAAAGATTTATAAGGTGATGTTGCCTGGCGATTATATTGCCATGAGGCTTAGCGGAACCATTTGCACTACCGTAGAAGGATTGTCCGAAGGCATGTTTTGGGATTTTAAAAATAACCGCGTGGCCGACTTCCTGATGGATTACTATGGTTTTGACTCTTCTCTGATAGCTGATATATGTCCTACCTTTGCCGAACAGGGGCGGGTACATGCTATTGCCGCTCAGGAACTGGGACTGAAGGAAGGAACTCCTATCACATATCGTGCAGGTGACCAGCCTAATAACGCTCTTTCCCTCAACGTTTTCAGCCCCGGAGAAATTGCTTCTACTGCGGGAACGTCCGGAGTTGTTTATGGTGTAAATGGAGAAGTGAACTATGATCCTCAGTCACGTGTCAACACCTTTGCTCATGTGAATCACTCCCCTGAACAGACTCGCTTGGGTGTTCTCCTTTGTATAAACGGCACGGGTATTCTTAATTCATGGGTAAAGAGAAATATTGCCCCCGAGGGCAACTCTTATAATGAAATGAATACCCTTGCTTCTCAAGCTCCCATTGGCAGTGCGGGAATCAGCATTCTTCCTTTTGGAAACGGTGCTGAACGCATGCTCTGCAATAAGGAGATTGGTTGCAGCATTCGCGGGGTAGATTTCAACATGCATGGAAAACATCATCTTGTCCGTGCTGCCCAAGAGGGAATCGTATTCTCCTTTAAATACGGTATTGATATTATGGAACAGATGGGAATTCCTGTGCAAAAAATTCATGCTGGACATGCAAACATGTTCCTTAGTCCTATTTTCCGCGACACATTGGCGGGAGTGACCGGAGCAACCATTGAGCTCTATGACACGGATGGTTCCGTGGGAGCTGCTAAAGGTGCAGGTATGGGCGCAGGTATCTATAAGAACAATGAAGAGGCTTTTGCCACCCTAGAGAAACTGGATGTTATAGAGCCCAACGTAGCCCAAAGGCAAGCATACACTGAAGCTTATGCAAAATGGAAACATCGTCTGGAAAAGTCTATGAACAATGCAATAAAATAACAAATAACTAACAAAAAACAATATGTATAACCCGTGATGACGCATCAGTAATATGATGTGGCATCACACAAATTCATTCATTAACAATATGGCAACAAAAGAGTATTTTCCCGGGATTGAAAAAATTAAGTTCGAAGGTAAGGATAGTAAAAATCCAATGGCTTTTCGCTATTATGACGCAGAAAAAGTAATCAATGGAAGAAAGATGAAGGATTGGTTGAAGTTTTCTATGGCATGGTGGCATACACTCTGTGCAGAAGGTGGCGACCAGTTTGGTGGCGGAACTAAACAATTTCCTTGGAATGGTGACAACGACCCTGTACAGGCTGCCAAGAACAAAATGGACGCTGGTTTTGAGTTCATGCAGAAGATGGGTATCGAATACTATTGCTTTCATGACATCGATTTGGTGACAGAAGCTTCTACAATCGAGGAATATGAAGCAAACATGAAAGCAATCGTTGCTTACGCTAAACAAAAACAGGCTGAAACAGGTATCAAACTGTTGTGGGGTACAGCCAATGTATTCGGTCATGCACGCTACATGAACGGAGCTGCTACCAATCCCGACTTTGATGTAGTAGCCCGTGCAGCTGTGCAAATCAAGAACGCTATTGACGCAACCATCGAGCTAGGTGGTACCAACTATGTGTTCTGGGGTGGACGTGAAGGTTACATGTCATTGCTAAACACTGACCAGAAACGTGAAAAAGAACACTTAGCACAGATGCTGACAATAGCTCGTGACTATGCCCGTGCCCGAGGATTCAAAGGTACGTTCCTTATCGAGCCTAAGCCGATGGAACCTACAAAGCACCAGTATGACGTAGATACAGAAACTGTTATTGGTTTCCTGAAAGCTCATGGATTAGACAAAGATTTTAAAGTAAACATCGAAGTGAATCACGCTACCTTGGCAGGGCACACTTTCGAGCATGAGCTGGCAGTAGCCGTAGACAACGGAATGTTGGGTTCTATCGACGCTAATCGCGGTGATTATCAGAACGGATGGGATACCGATCAGTTCCCCATTGACAACTATGAACTGACGCAAGCGATGATGCAGATTATCCGCAATGATGGATTGGGTAATGGCGGTACAAATTTCGATGCTAAAACCCGTCGTAACTCTACCGACCTGGAAGATATCTTCATTGCCCATATTGCCGGTATGGATGCCATGGCACGTGCCCTCGAAAGCGCAGCTAACCTGCTTAACGAGTCTCCTTATAAAAAAATGTTGGCAGAACGATATGCTTCTTTCGACTCCGGTAAAGGCAAAGAATTTGAAGAAGGTAAGTTGACCCTTGAGGAAGTAGTGGCATATGCCAAGACTAAGGGTGAGCCGAAGCAGACAAGCGGTAAACAAGAGCTTTACGAAGCCATCGTTGCCATGTATTGCTAATCAGCGTAAAGATTGCTAAGAAAACGACTTAATATCATGAAAAATACACTTAACGAAGGTAGTAAACTTTACTTGTATTCAATCACATCCGTAGCCATTTTGGGAGGCTTGCTTTTCGGCTATGACACAGCTGTCATCTCGGGGGCTGAGAAGGGACTGGAAGCTTTCTTCCTCACGGCTACGGACTTCCAATATGATAAGGTGATGCACGGCATCACCTCTTCCAGTGCCCTTATTGGATGTGTGCTGGGAGGGGCATTGTCCGGAGTCTTTGCCTCCCGTTTGGGACGACGTAACTCCTTAAGACTGGCAGCTGTGCTCTTTTTTCTTTCTGCTTTAGGGTCCTATTATCCTGAAGTGTTGTTCTTTGAATATGGGAAAGCGAATATGAGCCTGCTTATTGCGTTCAATCTCTACCGGGTCTTGGGGGGAATCGGTGTCGGACTGGCATCTGCCGTGTGTCCAATGTACATCGCTGAGATAGCTCCCTCCAACATTCGCGGCACATTGGTATCGTGCAACCAGTTCGCCATTATCTTCGGCATGTTGGTGGTCTACTTCGTCAACTTCCTCATCATGGGTGGTCATCAGAATCCTGTAATCCTGAAAGACGCCACTACGGGGGTGCTCTCTGTCGGTAGCCAGTCGGACATGTGGAGTGTCTATGAAGGATGGCGCTACATGTTTGTGTCCGAGGCTTTCCCAGCCGCATTGTTTGGCATGCTGCTTTTCTTTGTGCCTAAAACTCCCCGTTATTTGGTAATGGTTCATCAGGACGACAAAGCATACACCATTTTGGAGAAAGTAAACGGTACAGTCAAAGCCAAAGAAATCCTTGAGGAAATCAAAGCTACAGCCAAAGAGAAGACCGAGAAGCTCTTTACATATGGTGTCACAGTTATTATCATTGGTATTCTGCTCTCCGTCTTCCAACAAGCCATCGGCATTAATGCAGTACTTTACTATGCTCCGCGTATTTTTGAAAATGCCGGTGCCGAAGGTGGAGGTATGATGCAGACTGTTATTATGGGTATTGTGAATATCATCTTCACGTTGGTGGCTATCTTTACTGTAGACAAGTTCGGACGCAAACCTTTGCTCATCATCGGTTCTGTTGGAATGGCTGTGGGGGCTTTTGCCGTTGCCTTATGCGACAGCATAGGTATCAAAGGTATCCTTCCTGTGCTTTCGGTGATAGTATATGCTGCCTTCTTCATGATGTCATGGGGACCTATTTGTTGGGTGTTGATAGCCGAAATTTTCCCAAACACGATTCGTGGCAAAGCAGTAGCCATTGCCGTAGCTTTCCAGTGGATATTCAATTACATTGTTTCTTCCACTTTCCCTGCGCTCTATGATTTTAGCCCGATGTTTGCTTATAGCCTTTATGGCATCATCTGTGTGGTGGCAGCTATTTTTGTCTGGCGGTGGGTGCCTGAAACCAAAGGAAAGACGCTCGAAGACATGAGCAAACTCTGGAAGAAAACGAACTAAGCAATTTTCTTTTCTCTGAAACACTCTCGTTGTACTTCACTTTGGTAGTAGCGAGAGTGTTTTTATTTCTCTCTCATGCCGAACAAACATTCCGGTAAATTGTTTTCAATAAAAATTTGTAGAATAACTATCAAAAACAAAGAATTATGAGATCATTAATTGGAAAACAAGCGCCGATATTCGAAGCAACGGCAGTAGTAAACGGGCACGAGATTGTAGAAGACTTCTCTTTGGAACAGTATGAAGGCAAGAAATACGTGGTTTTCTTTTTTTACCCGATGGACTTTACCTTCGTTTGCCCCACCGAATTGCATGCTTTTCAAGAAAAGTTGGAAGAATTTAAGAAAAGAGATGTAGCCGTCGTTGCTTGTTCGGTAGATTCTGAATATTCCCATTATTCCTGGCTGCAAATGCCGCGCAACGAAGGTGGCATCCAAGGAGTAACCTATCCTATTGTTTCGGATTTCTCTAAATCCATCTCTCTTAGATACGGAGTGTTGGCAGGAAGCTATCTACCTAACGACGACGGAGAGTGGGTATGTGCGGGTACGCCTGTTGCCTACCGTGGGTTGTTCCTCATTGACAAAGGCGGTATCGTTCGCCACTGTGTCATCAACGACCTTCCTCTGGGTCGCAATGTGGACGAAGTTTTGCGTATGGTGGATGCCCTGCAGCATTACGAAGAATACGGAGAAGTTTGCCCCGCTAACTGGGCGCAGGGAAAAGATGCCATGCAGGCTACGGGCGAAGGGGTAGCGGATTATCTGAAGAAGCATTAATGTGTCTCTCTGTAGCCTTCCTGGTCGCGCGACCCGTGAGGGAAAGATTGGTGACTTGTCGGTGGAAGGTTGGCGACTTGCCGGTAGCAAGTCATCAACTTATTGGTGGAAAGTCGGTAACCGGTTGGTGTAAAGTCGTCAACTTATCACTGTAAGGTCGCGCAACTTGTTGGTAGGAGGTTACGCAACCTTATACCATAAAGTCGCGCAACTTTACACCAATGGGTTGCGCAACTTCCTGGTAATGGGTTACGCAGCTCACCGACGGGGGAATAGTTCGGAGGAAGGAAACTATCTGCAAAGAGTAAGACGAAGTTTATTTGCCACTGGTGTTGTTTGCCGCTGCTTCGGCACGTTTGCGTTTATTTCTGATTTTCCAGTTGTTCCAGAAAAGGAGCTCGCTCCATTTATTGAAGTCTTTCTTATACATGATACCTACTCCCTGTGTGGTCAGATTGGTCTTGGTATAATAACGGTCGTTAGTCTCATTGTATGCTTTCAAACGGATTTCGCCGGAACGTGTAATGAGCCATTCCGCTTCAAAGTCTCCCACGAAGTTTGTGTTTGCCATGGGGTTGTCCCGGTAGCCGAAATTGCCGTTGATAAGCAGGCGGTTGTTAAGCAGTTGTCCGGACAAGATGCCTTCAACCTCCATGTCTGTCCAGCCTTTTTCTCCGGTGCTGAGATTGGTTCCAATGTTCCAGTTATTGTTATCAATGATTTGAGATAACACATTGTTGAGCTGCCCTGAAAGAGTGGATGAGAGGACAGAAGACATCACATTGGAGTTTTGGGTTGTATTCGTGTTGTCTTGTGTATAGAACTTGCCGATACCCAGCAAGTAGAGAATCTGCATGTTCATTTGTTCATCGGTACTGATGTAATTACGTACCAGTGATTGAATCTCATCCCGTTCATTAGGTAACTCGATGCCTAGCTTAATAGTGGGGTGGACCAAGATGCCGGAGAGGTTCATCATACAATTTACACGCACATTGGGTTGCTGCACAATAGAAGATGCATCTGGTATGAGGTCGTTTAATGAAGCGGAATTCACCGTATAAGCCGCTTGTATATCCAGGGTGGCATCTAGGGGCGGGCCATTGAAAGTAATGGTACTTCCTTCCTTAATAATAAAGTCTTTGCGGATAACTTCCTGCAAGCTGAACTTATAGAGTCCTTGGTTAATGCGGTAGCTTCCAAACATCTTTACATCTCCTTTGTTGTAAAATTCCGTGCGTATATTTCCGCTACCCTTTCCGCTAATGTAGTCTCCGGCAACCGGGTCCATAATAATTCTCATGGTGGCATCAGGGGTTGCATCTATCAGAATGTTCATATGGATGTCCATTTGAGATTTCTCTTCTTCGGCTTGTTTCTGCTGTTGTATTTGTTCGTAGTAAGAAATCAACTGTATAGAATCCTGTATAGTACGCCGGGGAGTTTTGTCCACGAACTTGATAAATTGGTTACTGGTGGCAGACGCGACACTTCCATTGATGTAGGTGAAAAGCGTGTTGCGGTTCGTAGTCATTGCTACATTGATGTCCAATCCCTGTTGCCCACCGGAAAGTACAGCATTGCCTGTACCATATACTTTTCCGTAGAACGGCATGTCTGGGGATTCCTTGGTGTTCATTACCAACATATTGTCCGCCAATATCTCAAAATGGTATCTCATCTTCTTAAAGTGTTCATAACGTAAAGTTCCGTTCATGGTTCCTCTATGTCCTTCCATATCAGAGATATGTATCTGGTTAAATGTTAATCCCGCAGGAGCCATATGGATGGTATCTTTGATGGCAAACTTCGTGTTCAAAATACCTATTTTCATAGAAGCGTCCGCCATCACATTTCCATCGAGGTTGAGTTTCTTGAATTTTCCGTAAAAGTGTACTTTGCCTGTGCCCCTACCATCTATATCGGTAGCCACAGACTTCATATAATGTTCGAGAAATTTAAGATTGAGGCCTTTTGCATCTATATTCAGGTCGAGACCACTTTCAGGTTTCAACGGGAAAATATAACCTGACACATGAGAATGATAGGGCTCTTTGTCTTGAATGTATGCGTCAAGGTAGATGCCTCGTTTGTCATTATCCCATGCACCATATACTTCGAGATTGCCTAAAAGACCTTTGTTGAGTGTAAAATCTTTGATAGAAAGACGGGTATTCATTACTGGCTTCTTTAACACTCCGCTGGCATATGCTTTTCCAGTTGCATCTCCTTCAAAGTTAACATCATCCGATACATTTGCTATGTCGAATACATAGCCCATGTTGATGTCTTTCAAATCTATCTTGACCGTATCCTCCGGATTATCAGATACGCATCCGTTTATTCGGACATACCGATCGTGATGGCTGAAATAGAAATCCTTTATGTCTATTTTGCCGGAATCCACCACCACTTCAGACGGATGTATTTGCCACAGGCTATCGTTTAAGATAATATCGGTAGGTTTAATATTAACTACTGTTTTTAGCAATGGTTTTTCTCCTTCAGAGCGGAAGAAGCGAGCCGCGGCCGCTACTTGTCCGCTATAAGTGATTGCTGCATTGTTACCCCAATGGAGAGTTGTGTTTACTTCGTCATTTTTGGCTAGCATGTCTACAGAGAGATTGATAGCCCGGTTTTTCTTTAGATTTGTTACGCGAAACCTGGTACGGAAAGAGTTTGAGGGATTTTCGCACACCAAGGTTCCAGATTCCATATAATTGTTTTTGTATTGAAATCGTGGGAAGTATCCTTCGATCTGGAGTCTATCTATAGCGTCGTTAAAATATCCTTTTACAGTGGAGTGACTATAAACGCTTAAAGGAATGTCAAATACTATAGGAAGAATATCAGTATTGTAGATATGTATATCAAAGATAAAATTGTTGTTGGTTTCCGTTAGCTTCGGAGACGCAGGAATAACCGAAGGAATATACTCATGCATTAAATTCAATATCCCCGTAGGCAGAGTGTGATAAAGGAAATTACCTTCAATATTTGCCGTGAGAAATTCGGAAGTCAGTTTTAATTGGTTCTTTTCCTGAGTGCGGATAGCCTTAACCTCAAAATTATTTAGAAAATAATCTTTATCAGGAGCAACGTACCGGAAACTGTCCACGTTAATTTCTCCTATCATCTGGTCTATAGAACCACCTGTAAAGTTAGCTCTTAGCTTGAGGGAAAATTCTCCTTCCTTATGCTTAGGAGTCAGATTGAGCCTGTGTGGATATAGCTTCTTTACTTCTGCGAGGAAGTCAAAAGAAGGAATCTTACTGCTAAGATTTACATTTCCATTGAGCATCACCACTCCGTTAGGGTCATTTAAAGTGGCTTTACCCTTGAAGCCTCCGTGAATGTATTCACCATCTAATGTGATGTTTTCGTATTTATAGTTGCTGTATTCGATAGAGGGAACCAAACCTTTCAATTCAATAGCGGGACGGTGATTCTTATAATGACGTCCTTGTACCTTAAGTTTCAGGCCGGCCTTTCCTAGTTTATCGTGTGCTAGAAGAGTTCCTAATTCGAAATTTTCTGTTTCTACGGAGCCAGAATAAGAAAATAGTTCTTTTGTCTTGTCAGAGCTAAGCTTCAAGTCAGTCTTCACAACCCCTATGCTGGTACGAAGGCGACCATAAGTGACAAGGTCAGTAAAGTACCCGGATATTTCTCCTTTAAAAGAAATATCCCCCAAACGTTGAAGCAGAGGGGGGACCCCTTTATAGTTTTTTGCCAGATTACGGACCAAAAAAGTAATTCCGCGCCTGTCGATAGAAAGTTCGGATAAGTTTCCAAAAACATACGCATCTTGCGGATGCGATAAGTCTTGCAGAGATACTTCGCCCTTCAAACGAATTTGGTCTTCAGCTATAACCTCCAACTGAGGACAGGATAATTGGTTGATCGTTCCTGTCATCTTCGTATTTAGACGGATAGGTTCCTGAAAATGGGAAAGTGCGGGAACAAAGGGAGAAATATCCTTGAGTACAAATGAAGAAGGTAATGTATTTAAGGAGAAATGAACCTTATCGGCAAATTGGTTGAATGCTTCGAAACCATCATATTGTAGATAGATAGTGTCCATCTTTAAAGATGAGTGGGGCAAGTCAATGGAGAAATTATCAATGTGCATTTGTTTTTCGTTTGCGACCATCTTCAGGCTAAGTTTCTTTAGAGTGAAGCCAGATTGCTCGTCTACGCTAAGTCGCTTGACAGCTGCATTAATAGAGTCGCTCTGGAGCGCTTTTAAGGAGATGTTGGCTATAATATTTTGTAGTTTTAGGTGTTTAGGGTTGAACTTACCAGGAGTTTCCGCTTCTGAAAGTACATCATAAGAAATCTTTCCCCGTCGTATTAAGAGAGAATTGACACGCAAATCGAGATCCTTTTTGCCTTTGGAGATCGTATCGCTGGAAGCAAAGGCATCTACTACAAATTTAAAATTAGGAGGCGAAGCAAGGGTCTGCTGGGTTAGGCTGATATTAAAGCCAAAAAGCTGGACATTGCTGATGGTTATTTTTCCCTTGAAAAGGGGAAGAATATCGAATTTGGCAGAAAGACGAGTAATTTTCAGCATCTCTTTGCCCGACTGGTCGTTCATCCATATATCGTCTATGATAATACGGTTTAGCAAGCCGATGTCAATCTTGCCGATATTTAGGTCCGTTCCTAACTTATGGCTAAGTTTCTCTGTAACCCACATAGACATTCTTTGCTGAATATAGGGTATATTCAACACAACAATGGTCCCGATGTATACTCCTAAAAGGATACCAACGACCCAGCGTACAGTCTTCTTAAACGTTTTGATAAGCGGTTTGTTTTATTTTGCCAACAAAAATATAAAATAGTTCGTTATGAATCCTACTTTTATCATTACTTTTGCACCGTTTAATATATCAAAAAACTTATGAGTACAATTATATTAGGAATTGAATCTTCCTGTGACGACACATCGGCAGCGGTGATAAAGGATGGATGTTTGCTATCCAATGTAGTATCGAGCCAAGCTGTTCACGAAGCATATGGAGGGGTGGTGCCTGAATTGGCTTCCCGGGCACATCAGCAAAATATCGTGCCTGTAGTTCATGAAGCCTTGAAACGGGCAGGTGTGACCAAGGAAGAGTTGAGCGCCGTAGCTTTTACTCGTGGACCGGGACTGATGGGCTCGCTGCTTGTCGGAGTTTCTTTTGCGAAAGGTTTCGCTCGTTCGTTGGATATACCTATGATAGATGTTAACCATCTGATGGGACATGTGTTAGCCCATTTTATTAAAGTAGAAGGTGAAGAAAATGAGCAGCCCAGTTTTCCTTTCCTTTGTCTGCTGGTTTCTGGAGGAAATTCCCAGATTGTGTTGGTGAAAGCCTATAATGATATGGAAATCCTTGGACAGACTATTGACGACGCTGCAGGCGAGGCCATCGATAAGTGTTCTAAGGTCATGGGGCTAGGCTATCCTGGAGGTCCTATCATCGACAAACTGGCACGACAAGGAAATCCTAAAGCATTTACTTTCAGCAAACCTCACATTCCGGGATTAGATTATAGTTTTAGCGGATTGAAGACTTCGTTTTTGTACTCATTGCGCGATTGGTTAAAGGAAGACCCCGATTTTATCGAACATCATAAGGTCGATTTAGCAGCATCTCTTGAAGCAACTATCGTAGATATTTTAATGGATAAACTGAGGAAAGCTGCTAAACAATATCATATCAACCAAGTGGCGGTCGCAGGAGGGGTTTCTGCTAATAATGGTTTGCGAAACGCTTTTCGCGAACATGCCACGAAGTATGGATGGAAGATTTTCATACCTAAGTTTAGCTATACCACTGATAATGCAGCAATGATTGCTATTACAGGTTATTTTAAATATTTAGATAAAGACTTTTGCACGATAGACCTTCCAGCTTATTCGCGCGTAGGCCTTTAAAGAGATGAGATGATACTATTATATATAAGGTATAAGTATGCTAGCAGAAATAATCACCATTGGAGATGAGTTGCTGATCGGACAAATAGTAGATACCAATTCTGCGTGGATGGGACGTGAGTTAAATAAGATTGGCATCGAAGTCACTCGCATTGTATCTGTGAGAGACAGGGAAGAGGATATTCTAGGAGCTATAGATGATGCGATGAAAAGGGTGAATATCGTGTTAATGACAGGAGGACTGGGACCTACAAAAGACGATATAACTAAGCAGACTCTCTGCCGCTATTTTCATACGGAACTGGTTTTTAGTGAAGAAGTATACCGTAACGTAAAAAGAGTGCTGGGTAATAAAATACCGATGAATGTGTCAAATAGAAACCAAGCGATGGTGCCTAAAGAGTGTATTGTCATCAATAACCCGGTAGGAAGTGCTTCTGTCAGTTGGTTTGAAAAGGACGGTAAAGTTCTCATATCCATGCCGGGGGTTCCTAAAGAAATGCAGGAGGTGATGAAATGGGAAATTTTGCCCCGTCTACATCAAAAATTTTGTAAAGATGTAATAATTCATCGGACTTTTCAAGTGCAGAATTATGCAGAGTCAGTTCTATCAGAAAAGCTGCAAGCATGGGAAGAAGCTTTACCTAGATGTCTGAAACTGGCATACCTACCACAATTGGGCATTATCCGTTTGCGACTTACAGGGCGTGGTCATAATGCCGAAGAACTTGAAAGCATAATAGAGCAAGAAAAGGTTAAGCTTCGAGAGATCCTAAAAGATGATATCTTTGGCGAAGATGATACTCCACTTGAAGTAATTATAGGTAATCTCTTGAAAAATAAGAATTTGACCATATCTACTGCTGAAAGTTGT
>JAUUNK010000124.1 GCA_030844565.1 Bacteroides ovatus | reverse complement strand
GAGTCTCTATCTGCTGAAAACCATACAGATGATATACATCACGAATCGTATTAAATATATAGTTACGCTTCGCCATCTCTACCGGCGAAAAGTCACGTGTTCCTTTAGGTATACTTGGTTTTGCTGCCATAAGATTATAGTTTTATGAATTAAGTGTGCAAATTTACAGTAAATTTCCGAGCAACGCTTGCATATATCTGAAAAAATCATCAATCCGGAACATACTTATCACACTATCCCCGGCATCCTTATGGTTCAACTTGGGGCTTTTCTAAGGATTGCAATTATAACAACCAAAGCTATCAATTAAAACCAGTACACATCAAATAGTTTCCGTTTCCCTAGTAGGAAACGAAAGTATCCCCGTAAGGGAACGACCGTATCCTCCTAGGGAAACAGTCGTTCCCTCGTAGAGAAACGCCAGTTTCCTCTACAGGAAACGACCAGAAACCGTAAGAAACTGATGTACAAAGATATAACGAGATTCACAAACGCCCTATTCATCGGCTAATACAAAAATCGCAGTGTTTCAGAAATGAACAAAAAAGTATGATAGATACTCCTGTATAAGTGTATCTATCATACTTCAAGTGATTGACGATTAAGCGAAGCTAAACGAGTATTCGCCGCTCATCATTCCCTCCGTCCGAGGGCAATCATAATATAATAAATCAATGTGGCCAATGAACTCAAAGCAGCTACCACATACGTATATGCAGCCGAACGCAGTGCATCTTCTGCTTGAGCATGGTTGGAAGAATTCGTAATACCCGAAGTATTTAGCCATACCAGTGCACGCTTACTGGCATTGATTTCTACCGGAAGGGTGATAAAACTAAATAAAGTAGTGGTAGCAAACAAGATAATACCTACCCACAACAGCTCGGGAAAAGTTTTAATCATCAAAATACCCAACAACAACACCCACGTCAGAATGGAAGAAGCAAAATTTACCACAGGAACCAATGCACTACGCATCTTCAAAGGGGCATAAGCCCTGGCATGTTGCACCGCATGCCCACATTCATGGGCAGCTACTGCCGCCGCCATGATACTATTGCTTTCGTATACACCTTCGCTAAGATTTACCGTTTTATTAGCCGGATTATAATGGTCAGTCAATTGTCCTGGAGTATGGGTAACTTCTACGTCATATATGCCGTTATCATGTAACATTTTAATTGCCACATCCCGCCCCGTCATACCGTTTCCGGTAGGAATCCTCGAGTATTTCTTGAACTTATTCTGCAAGTTCATTTGTACCAGCCAGCTTACTAAAGCAATCCCAATAAATAGTACCCAATAAGATATAAACATAGTCTTTATTTTTAAGTTATTACTTTCTTCCTTAAAACAAATTGTTTGCCAAAAATAAAGGGAAACTGCGTATAAATCATCAGTTTCCCTTTGTTTTTAGGAAGAATTAGCTAAAAATTAATCAATTGTGAGTTCTACTACATAGTCAATATCTTTTGGTACATCTGCAAACTCAAGCAATACTCCCGCTTTACTCTTGGTAAAACGTACGGGAGTTCCGTCTTTATACTGCACAGCCTTCTTTACTTTTTTATCTGTGATGGGGAGGAAGAGAGCTTTATCTGCCAGATTAAGAATGTGTACATAAAGTTTGTTTCCCTTTTGGGTGGTAACTCCCCACTCATGGGGAGGAACAATGCCTCCGCGAGTGCCATAAATGGTTTCTCCATATTGATTCATCCACTCTCCCATCTCTTTAAGACGTTGTACAGCCACTTGAGGCAGTTCGCCGTCCGGTTGCGGGCCTATATTCATCAGCAGGTTCGCATTCTTGCCGGCTGCTTTCACCAAGTAGTGAATCAAAGTCTTAGTAGATTTATAGTTCTGGTCAGTAATCTTATAGCCCCACATACCATTCATTGTTTCGCAAGTTTCCAGAGGCAATCTGCTGATGCTTTGACCTGATAAACCTGCAGTGTTCTCTCCGGGAAGATCACGTTCAAAAATCTGAACATCTTCTCCGTCAAAAGGCAGGTGGTGATGATTGTTACCAATCAAACAAGAGGGTTGCAATTTATGAATAAGAGCATATTGTTCGGGCAATTGCCAATCGAAATTGGGATTCTGGTCTTGGTCCCACCAACCGTCGAACCAGATAGCTCCGATAGGACCATAGTTCGTCAAAAGTTCCGTCAACTGGTTATTCATAAATTCATAATAACTTTTCCAGTTACCTTTGGGATTGGGACGGCCTGTACCCCGTCCGGTCCGTCCCCAAGGATAGTCTTCGCGCGTCCAGTCCAGATGGGAATAATAGAAATGCAACTTAATGCCTTGTTTTGCACATTCGGCTGCAAGTTCTTTGATAATGTCGCGTTTGAAAGGGGTTGCCTTCACTACATTGTAATCCGAATATTTGGTATCGAACATCGAAAATCCTTCGTGGTGGCGACTGGTGAAACAGATATATTTAGCGCCGGAAGCCTTGATAGCAGCAACCCATTTGGCTGCATCAAACTTAGACGGATAAAAGCCACCCGCCAATTTGGCATATTCTTTATAATTAAGATTATGATTTGTCATCGTCCACTCTCCGGTAGCCAGCATGGCATACAATCCCCAATGCAGGAAAATACCGAATTTATTGTCTTGAAACTCTTGACGGGCTTTTATGTTCTCTTCCGTCGGCTGATAGGGTTGTTGAGCACAAATAACTGTAGGGGACAACATCCCCAACAAGAGGAAAAAGGATAGAATATGTTTCATAGTATATAGTAATAAATATACCTCATTCACTCCCTCTCACAAAGAGAGGGGAGAATGAGGATAGTAAATTGAAAATTAATCTTCTACGTAGCGTTCGATAGTCTGCTCACGGTCGGGACCTACTGATACAATCTTGACAGGCACGCCCAACTGCTCTTCCAGGAACGACAGGTAAGCATTGAATTCTTCGGGAAATTCGTCTTCGCTCTGCATTTTGGTCATATCAGTTTTCCAGCCGGGAAGTTCGGCATATATAGGTTCTACTCCTTCAGTGATGTCGTAGGGGAAGTAATCTACTTCTTCACCATTTACTTTATAAGCTACACAAGCCTTGATGGTATCGAACGTGTCGAGCACATCGCTCTTCATCATGATTAGCTTTGTCACTCCGTTTATCATAACGGAATATTTTAAAGCTACGAGATCAATCCATCCGCAACGGCGTTTACGTCCTGTCACAGCACCAAACTCATGTCCTAATGCACCGATCTTGTCGCCTGTTTCGTCAAACAATTCTGTAGGGAAAGGTCCTGCGCCTACACGTGTACAATATGCTTTGAAGATGCCATATACTTCACCGATACGGTTGGGAGCTACTCCCAATCCGGTACAAGCACCGGCACAGACGGTATTGGAAGAAGTGACAAACGGATAAGAACCAAAGTCAATATCCAACATAGTGCCCTGAGCGCCTTCGCAAAGCACACTCTTTCCATCATTGAGCAATCCGTTAATTTCATGTTCGCTATCCACCAAATGGAATTGTTTCAGGTATTCAATGCCTTCAAACCAAGCTTTTTCCAGTTCGTCCAGTTCATATTGGTAATTAAGGCTTTTCAATATTTGCTCATGACGCGCTTTGGCTGCAGCATATTTCTGGTCGAAGTTATGAAGAATATCTCCTACCCTCACACCGTTGCGACTTACTTTGTCTGTATAAGTGGGACCGATACCCTTTCCCGTAGTTCCTACTTTTGCATCTCCTTTGGCAGCTTCGTAGGCAGCATCCAAAATGCGGTGGGTAGGAAGAATCAGATGAGCCTTCTTCGAAATATGCAATCTTTCTTTCAGGGGATGACCGGAAGCTTCGAGCGCTTCTGCTTCAGCTTTGAACAAAGCCGGGTCTAACACTACTCCGTTACCGATAATATTGACTTTATCTCCTTGGAAAATTCCTGAGGGGATGGAACGAAGCACATACTTCTGTCCCTCGAATTCGAGCGTATGACCTGCATTGGGTCCGCCCTGAAAACGAGCCACTACATCATATCTGGGAGTTAATACGTCGACTACTTTACCTTTGCCTTCGTCGCCCCATTGCAATCCTAATAGAACATCTACTTTCATTTTTCTTTCTTATTGTTGTTATTTACTTTTTTCCTTTTATTAGCCCTGTCACATTTGCCACATATCCCATATATATATAAAGAATAGTGAGAAAGCTGAAATCTGCTCAATCGGGTATTCTCGATAGCATGTTGCAGCTCTTCGTTCTGAAATTCGGTGACCTTGCCGCATTGCGTACAAATGAGATGGTGATGTGTATCCCGGTTATATGATTTCTCGTATTGAGAGGAATTCCCGAACTGATGTTTAATGACTAGACGGGCGTTGATGAGAAGAATGATGGTGTTGTAAAGGGTAGCTCTGCTTACACGGAAATTTTCCTGGTCCATCATCTGTGAATATAGCATGTCAATATCGAAATGTCCCTCTATAGAATAGATAGTATCAAGTATGGCATAACGTTCGGGAGTCTTCCGATGCCCGTTCGCAGTAAGATATTCCGTAAATATCTGCCTTACCGTATCTTTTACGTTTTGAGTTTCCATATCGGCACAAATTTAGCGCGAACAAAGTTAAGCCTTTTTTGCGGAAAGCAAATGATAAAGGGATCTTTTTTTGAATCAGCCACAATTTAGAGGAAAGATAATTGTGGCTGATTTGGTGGAATGTTTACTCTTCGGTAAGTTCTTCTTTTACCATATTGTAAAGTATCTGTTCGGCTTCTACCTGAGAATCCGCCATTCCTTCTACCAAGCGGCACACCTGAAAAGCATGGTCTTCACTATGCTGCATATACTTCCGAATGACAAGCAAAGCCGCATTCCTGACGTGATAGCTTTCGGAATGAACGGCACAAATAGCCTGATCGAGCAACTCTCCCGCGGCACGCTCAGTCATATCTCCCTTCTTCATCAGCAAACGCGCTGCCGTAAGAAAGCCGCAAGTTTGCACGTATTCCCGGTCATCTGCTATCCAATGAAAAGACTTGGCAGGCGCATAAGGCAGGTTCTGAAAAAGGTTCATGCAAGTGAGTTCTGCTATCTCGATATTACGGATGTCCTCTACCCAAATATCAGCAAATTCCGGATAGAAGGTGTCTATGGGCTGAAGCAAGCCTGCCAATATTTTGCATTCGCGGATCTCTTCTTTCCAAAGTGCCTGAGCCAGAGCATGGTCTTTCTCATAAGCGGCAGCTATGCTTTTGATACGTGGCAGCTCCACACCGAAATTTAGTTTATAGACCAATCCCTTCTCCCGCATACTCTGAGACACAGCTCCGTTCATGGAGAGCCGAAGCTGTGTCTTAATGTCTTTGAGTGTCTCTTTTATATCCATTCTCATTTAATTATTGATAGAAGGCAAAGAAGAATAATCCTTACTATAACGCAACATCTGTTCAGGATAGCCTTCGTCATAAGACACTTTCACGTCGGTGATAGTTCCCTTATCGTCAGTAATTGCCTTGTACTTAGGATTAAGGAAGCCTTTGTAAGGAGCCAGATTCAACTTCTTATACCGTGCCAGGATCTCTTCGTGCAATGCCGGGTCCACTTTCACTGCATAAGTTTCCACCAAATTACGGGCACCTTCAAAATCACCTGTCGACTTGATACGCTGAATCTCAGCTAGTAATTCTCCGAACAGGTGGCGCAGCTTTTCATAGTCATTGATGACAACATAAGTTTTTCCGTCTTTCTTCACCATTTCCACAACTTTCTCCGGAGCTCCTTTCTCAAATACCCAACGGGCAATCAACTGACGATTACGCATGTGTGCCTCTTCTATATTATTTCCCGGAACGATACGTACCAATTGAGTCATAAGTCCATTCATCAGATACGTATAATATTGGGCTTTATAAGCACTGGAGTCTGGCAATAATTTCAGGTCTACCAATTTAGGATCAGCAACATAATACAAGCCGAACAAGTCCGCACGGGCTTCTTCAATCGTAGAACCATACGCTTTTAAAGCATCCGGGTCTATACCGGGAAGCAATTTGCCCGAACCATGTCCCAAGCATTCATGCAAGTCGGTGTGCAATTCGTCTGTAAGGTCAGCATACTTATCTATAATTTCCTTTTCGACCTGGCTGTAAACAAATTCTTCATTAAAGCCATTTCCATGTGCCGCTTTATTATAAGCATCAGTAATATTTCCGATAGTCACCGACTTAGAGCCGTGATGACTACGAATCCAATTGGAATTAGGAAGATTGATGCCGATAGCAGTCGCCGGATACAAATCTCCCCCAAGAATAGCAGCAGTTATAACCTTGGCGGACACACCTTTCACTTTCTCTTTCTTAAATTCCGGGGCTACAGGAGAATTATCTTCAAACCACTGCGCATTGCTGCTAATCACTTCAGTACGGTGGGTAGCCTCTTCATCTTTAAAATTCACCACGGATTCCCAACTGGCTTTCATGCCCAGCGGATCACCATAACTTTCCGTAAATCCATTCACAAAATCAACACGAGAATTGAGGTCTTTCACCCAAAGAATGGCATATTCATCGAACGTCTTTAAGTCTCCTGTTTCATAAAACTCAATCAATTTCTGGATGACAGCTTTTTGAGCATTATTCTCGGCTACGGTTTCCGCCTTCTTTAACCAATAAACGATTTTCTCGATAGCTTGTGTATAAAGCCCTCCGACTTTCCACACTTCTTCCTGAATCTTTCCATCTTTCTTTACCAAGCGGCTATTCAGTCCATAAGAAACGGGAGTTTCATCCTTCGGGTCTTTCATCGCATTATAGAACTTCTCGGCTTCTTGCTGCGTCACTCCTTCGTAATAGTTACAAGCCGAAGTAAGCACCAAATCTTCACCATCTGCCTGGTTCACCCGCTTAGGCATTACCTTGGGGTCGAAAATTACCGGAAAGACCTCTTCACACCATTGTTCTGCTGTTTTCCCTTCTTCCAAAGGAAGCTTGGAAGCATCCAGACTCAATATCGCCTTTTTCAAAAATTCAGGTGTAAATCCCGGCACAAATTTCTCCGAACCGTAATGGTGATGAATACCATTGGAGAACCATACACGCTTGAGATATACCTCCATATTCTTAAAGTCCGGGGAGGTTCTATCTCCCTGATAACCGGTATAAACAGCCTCCAACATCCGACGGATGGTGAGATTATATTTTCCGTTTTGATCGAAAAGAATGTCACGACCCTCCAGAGCGGCTTGAGTAAGGTAATAAACCAACTCCTTTTGCTGGAGCGAAAGGTCTTCAAAACCCGGAACCCGGTAACGTAGTATCTGTAAATCTGCAAATTGTTCCACTGTATAATCAAATTTTTCTGCTTCGGAAGTCGTCTTCTTGGCTCCTCCGCAAGCTGTTAGTAATGTGGCAGCCACCACCACCGATAAAAAGTTTCTTCGCATATACTAGAAGTTTTGGTGTTTTCAAAAGAAGAAAAGGAATTATCTCCGAACTCATAGCCCGATGATAATCCCTTCTATTACATAAGATCCGAATACTCAATTACTTTTTCTTCGCTTCCAGATGTTTTTTACGATAGCCGTTAGGAGTTTCTCCTACGTTCTTATAAAAAGCAGCATAAAATGACTGACGGTTGGCAAAACCAACCATAGCGCTGATCTCTTCTACATTCTTATCAGCATATCTTTTATCTGTCAACAAATGCAAGGCGTCTTTCACTCTGTACTCATTCAACAGGCAAGAATAATTCATGCCAAAACGAGAATTTACCACAGCAGAAAGATACCGTGTATTTGTTTTAAGTTCTTTCGCTAAATCTTTAGCAGAGTAATCAGGATCTCTGTACTTCTTCTGAACCACGATAATATTCAGAATCTTATCGTACAACTCATCTGCTAATTCCGGACGGATGAGAGACCGGTATGCAGCTTTCTTCTCTTTCTTTTCCCTCAGGTTGTAAGGGCGTTTTTTCGGAGTTTCTTCCGAATTTTTGTTTTCTAAATCGCTCATTGAATTAACTGGTTAGGGTTGATTAATTTGTTTATTATAAAATAACAGTTACAAATTTCTTATATTTTTTCCATATACACAACTTTTTTGTGCATATTTTTTCTTCCAAAACAATCAAAATGCTTTAAAAACTATTTTTTAGGCACATTAATAGGAAAGTTTAACCTTTAAAATAAGGTTTTTGCAGCCAGTTCTTCTTTGATAGCACTTTCTTAAAATAAGTGAGTTAGGATGAGTTCTGACACCTTGTCGAAGGAAATTCATGGAATAAAACGTACCTTTGTCGCCCACATCCAACTAACAATATGATACAAGTTCTCAAAAAACATTTCGGCTATGATACTTTCCGTCCTTTGCAGGAAGAAATCATCCGCCATATTCTGGAAAAGAAAGATGCCTTGGTATTGACGCCTACGGGAGGGGGAAAATCTATTTGCTATCAACTCCCTGCCCTGATGCTCCCTGGAACAGCAATCGTAGTGTCGCCTCTCATCTCCCTGATGAAAGACCAGGTGGAAGCTTTGCAAGCAAACGGAGTTCCTGCAGCAGCCCTCAACAGCAGTAATGACGAAACGGAAAACGCTGCAGTGAGACGGGCTTGCATAGAAGG
Source organism: Bacteroides ovatus (assembly GCA_030844565.1). GTDB lineage: Bacteria > Bacteroidota > Bacteroidia > Bacteroidales > Bacteroidaceae > Bacteroides > Bacteroides ovatus_A. The sequence goes on along the minus strand of JAUUNK010000124.1, from coordinate 5,623 downwards.
GAAACTAAAACTTCTCTATATCTCGCCCGAAAGACTGCTCGGCGAAATAGACTATCTGTTGCGAGGCATCCAGATTTCGTTGTTCGCCATCGACGAAGCACATTGCATCTCCCAATGGGGGCACGATTTCCGCCCGGAGTATACCCAACTGGGAGCTTTACACCGGTTCTTCCCCAAAATACCCATCGTAGCACTCACTGCAACAGCAGATAAGATAACCCGTGAAGATATCCTGCATCAATTGCAACTCATCAATCCACGCACTTTTATTTCATCTTTTGACCGCCCTAACCTGCGGCTAAGCGTTAAACGGGGGTATCAACAGAAAGAGAAAAATCGCACTATCCTAGAGTTCCTCGATTCTCATGCGGGAGAAAGCGGTATCATCTACTGCATGAGCCGAAACAAAACTGAAGCGGTGGCAGCCACACTAAAAAAATACGGCATTCGTTGCGAAGCATATCATGCGGGATTGTCTGCCCAGCAACGCGACCGGACTCAGGACGACTTCATTAATGACCGCATACAAGTAGTGTGTGCTACTATTGCCTTTGGCATGGGAATAAACAAATCAAATGTACGATGGATTATTCACTATAATTTACCTAAAAGTATCGAGAGTTTTTATCAAGAGATAGGGCGTGCCGGACGAGACGGATTACCCAGTGACACTCTCTTATTTTATTCCATCAGCGACTTGATATTGCTTAGCAAATTTGCTTACGAAAGTAATCAGCAAGATATAAACCTGGAAAAGCTACAACGCATGCAACAATATGCGGAAGCCAACACTTGCCGACGCCGCATATTGCTCAGTTACTTTGGAGAAACCACAACCGAAGATTGCGGCAATTGCGACGTATGCCGCAATCCGCCTGCACGGTTTGACGGGACTATTGTAGTACAAAAAGCTTTGAGTGCCATTGCCCGTACCGACCAGCAAATAGGTACAGGAATGCTGATAGATATTCTTCGCGGCACCTTCTCAGCAGAAGTCAAAGAAAAAGGATACCAGGAACTCAGAACTTTTGGTGCAGGAAGAGAAATCCCGCCTCACGATTGGCAGGACTATCTCCTGCAAATGCTTCACTTGGGTTATATAGAAATTGCCTATAACGAAAAGAATCATCTGAAAATTACGAAAAGCGGAATAGAAGTTCTTTTCGGCAGAGCTTCCGCCACACTGGCAGTGATAGACCAAGACAAAACTCCACGGAAAAAGCAACGTACTGCCACAACTAAAAAAACCGCAACCGAAACCCCTCTCTTCGCTCCACCGGAAACCGACTTGCTCGAAGCTTTGAAAAACCTCCGCAAACGGCTAGCGGCGCAGGAAGCCATCCCGGCATATATTATTCTATCGGACAAGGTATTGCAGCAATTAACCATAGCAAGACCCACCACAGTAGAAGAATTTGGCAACATCAATGGCATTGGAGAACATAAAAAGAGAAAATATGGAAAAGACTTTGTAAAACTCATCCGTCAGTTTGTCTGACAGAGAAAAGGGAAATGTTAAAGCGGGCAAATGCCCGCTTTACATATAATTAACCCACATGCTAGATATTACCCCTATTTACTTGCATTGTTGAAGCTGGTCGTGCAAATCGGACTGTGAAACCCCTAAAGAGATGGCCTTTTCAAAGTCTGCCTTTGCAAAACCTTTTTTCTTCTGGCTCAGGTAAATACTGCCACGCAATACATAAGCATCTGCCAGAGAAGGGTTCAACCGAATGGCTTCCTCCAAATCTACCAACGCCAAATCTTCATGTTTCATATCGCGTTCTATATCTGCCCGTGCCACGTATAAAGTGGCATCATCGGGACTTTCTACAATCAGCTTATTCAGAGTATCGAGTGCATCGCGGAACTTGCCTTCTCGTTGCAACAAGGTCGCTAATCCAAGACGTCCATTATAATTATTGGGCTCCAGTTCCAAAAGGCGGTTGTAATCCATACGTGCCGCATTGTAATCTCTACGAAGTGTATAAATATAGGCACGCATTAGCAATGCTTCTTTATTGTTTTTATCTTCATCCAGCACAAGACAATAGTCGGGATAGGCACGGTCAGTCATTCCCATTTCCATATAAATGGCGGCGCGGTCCAACAAAATAGGTACTGCCAAAGGCGCCATATTCAAAGCAAACGAATAAGATTCGAGCGCTTTCTCATACTTTCCCATCCGGCGTTGAACCAGCCCCAGATTAGAAAAAAGCAATGCATTTTTAGGGTTCTTGGGTTCCAGCTTCAACGCTTGTATCAATAAAGATTCTGCTTGGGAAAGGCTATCTTTTTCCACTGCTTGCACCGCCTTTTCAGCCAGCTCTGTATACGTCTGCGCCGATACAGTCAATGGAAAAAGCAAAAGAACAAAAAATAATTTCATCATCATGTATAAGGTTTACTAGTTTTTAAAACAAATGTCCTGACATTCTCAATCCAACGGATATGCATCAAATGCAAAAAGTTCGGTAGAAAGATAACGTTCGCCTGTGTCAGGGAGCAGAGCAACAATCATTTTCCCTCTAAATTCAGGTCGGCATGCCAACTGTCTTGCCGCATATACTGCCGCCCCCGAAGATATTCCGGCAAGAAGTCCTTCGCAAGATGCCAATTCCCTCCCGGCACGAATGGCTTCATCATCGGGCACACCTATCACTTCGTCCACCACGGATTTATCGTAAAGAGCCGGAACAAAATTTGCCCCGATGCCCTGAATGCGATGAGGCGCAGCCCCGCCACCTTGCAATACAGGAGAAGCCGCTGGTTCTACCGCTACAATATATATATCAGGATTATGCCGTTTCAATGCTCGCGCCACCCCGCAAACTGTTCCGCCCGTACCTACTCCGGCAACAAATACATCTATCTTTCCCTCGGTATCTTCCCAGAGTTCTTCTCCGGTAGTCTGCTCGTGCACTGCCGCATTGGAAGGATTTTCAAATTGCTGTAATATCACCGAACCGGGAATAGAATCCCGCAGTTCTTCTGCTTTTTCTATCGAACCGGACATTCCCTTCATTCCGTCTGTCAACACGATTTGTGCTCCCAGAGCCTTCAATAGGTTTCTCCGTTCCAGGCTCATCGTTTCGGGCATGGTCAGGATGAGACGGTATCCTTTGATGGTAGCCACCATTGCCAATCCCACGCCGGTATTGCCACTCGTAGGTTCAATAATAGTAGCTCCCGGCTTCAACGTACCCTTTGCTTCGGCATCTTCAATCATCGAAAGTGCCACCCGGTCTTTCACACTTCCTCCGGGATTGAAGGCTTCCAATTTGGCTACTATATTTTGTTCCAAACCATATTTCCGACTATAACCCGCCAACTCTAACATAGGTGTATGCCCTATGAGTTCTGTTAACTTTCTGGCTACTTTTATCATAATAGCTTTCTCTTTTTAGTATATTATCTCGGCATAAAATTACTCCCGTGGCGCAAATATAAAGAAAAGAATTGTACCTTTGCAACCGTTCAATCTTTTTAAGTATCTAGAGATGAAGAAGAGACTCATACAATTCGTCAAAACGTATTTTCTATTTGTACTCCTGTTTGTTATCCAGAAACCCATATTCATGGCATATTACCACAGCTTGTACAATAACATATCCTGGACCGATTATTTCAGTGTAATGTGGCACGGACTGCCGCTCGACCTTTCCCTGGCAGGCTATCTTACCGCTATCCCGGGTCTGCTGCTTGTGGTCTCCGCATGGACCAACACTTCTGTTCTACGAAACATCTCCAAAGGTTACTACCTTCTTATTTCCCTCATAATGTCCAGTGTCTTCATTATCGATTTGGCTTTATACGGCTTCTGGGGATTCCGACTGGACGCTACACCCATATTCTATTTCTTCTCTTCTCCCAAAGAAGCCATGGCAAGTGTGAGCACGGGATTCATTATCTTAGGAATCTTCGCCATGTTGATTTATGCCGCTCTCCTATACCTTATTATATATACAGTTCTTTTGTGGGATAAAAAACCCTGGAAGATTCCCTACCGGCGGTTACAAGTATCGGTTGTTATGTTGGTGATGACGGGAATACTCTTTATCCCTATCCGTGGCGGATTCAGTGTATCAACGATGAATCTCAGCAAAGTCTACTTCAGCCCCGAACAACGACTGAACCACGCGGCTATCAATCCCTGTTTCAGCTTCATGTATTCCATGACTCATCAAAACAACTTTGATAAGCAATACCGCTTCATGGCTCCCGAAGTGGCGGACAGTTTGTTTGCCCAGATGGTAGACCGCCCAGCCACAGACAGCATCCCCCAACTACTGAATACCCAGCGTCCCAACATTGTCCTTATCATACTCGAGAGCTTCTCCACACATATCATGGAAAGCATGGGAGGCGCGCCCAACGTAGCTGTCAATATGGATAAGTTTGCCAAAGAAGGAGTGTTGTTCACCAATTTCTACTCTAATAGTTTCCGTACAGACCGCGGATTGGTATCCATCCTGAGCGGCTATCCTGCACAGCCCACCACCAGCATCATGAAATATCCTAAAAAGACTGAACACCTTCCTTCCGTCTCCCGCAGTCTGAAGAATGCCGGATATGACCTGCAATACTATTACGGAGGAGATGCCGACTTCACCAACATGCGCTCCTACCTGGTCTCGGGCGGGATAGAAAAGATTATCTCTGAAACAGATTTCCCTTTAACCGAGCGAACCGGTAAATGGGGGGCACACGACCATGTATTGTTCAACCGCTTCCTTAAAGACATAAAAGAAGAAAAGCCACAGGAGCCCTTCCTGAAAATCATCCAGACATCCAGCAGCCACGAGCCGTTCGATGTGCCCTTCTATCGCCTGGACGACAAAGTGCTGAACTCTTTTGCCTATGCTGACAGTTGTGTGGGAGACTTCGTGACACGTTACCGCGAAACGCCCCTATGGGACAATACTTTGATTGTCATGGTCCCCGACCACTTAGGTTCTTATCCTCCCCATGCAGACAACCAAAAAGTGGAAAACCACACCATTCCCCTTATCTTCATGGGAGGCGCCGTAAAAGAACCGAAAGTGATAGATACCTACGCATCACAGATAGACATTGCTGCCACCCTGCTTTCTCAGTTGGGATTGCCGCACGATGACTTCACTTTCAGCAAGAACATCCTGAACCCTGCTTCTCCCCACTTCGGATACTTCACCGTACCGAATGCATTCGGAATGATTACTCCCGAGAACCAGCTTGTTTTCAACTGTGAATCCAATGCCGTGCAAACAGATGAAGGCGAACAAAAAGGAGCTAACCTCGAAAAAGGCAAGGCTTTCTTACAGAAATTATACGATGATTTAGCTAAACGATAAACCATACATTTTATGACAAACGAAATTATCCAAAGCCTTGCAAACATAGACAAAGATGTCTTTCTGTACTTCAACGGAATACACGCCTGTTTTTGGGACTACTTCATGAGCTTATTCACAGGCAAAACGATATGGATACCGATGTATGCCACTATCTTGTATGTATTGCTAAAGAACTTCCACTGGAAAACGGTGTTGTTTTGCGTCATCGCCATCGCTCTTACCATCACCTTTGCCGACCAGATGTGTAACAGCATCATCCGCCCGCTCGTAGGACGTTTGCGCCCCTC
>JAUUNK010000123.1 GCA_030844565.1 Bacteroides ovatus | reverse complement strand
CATTGGCAGTATATACATAATAAGAAAGTCAGTCCGGAGTCTCTGTTCGAAGTCGGTAATGTGGCTCCTAACGGAAGTGAGCATCCTTACAGCCAAGGACGTCCGTCCAATGGTGGTAATACTAACGCTGCCCCTTGTAAGGTGTTTGGTGCTATCCGGATTCTTCCCTGTTTCTATTATACGGGATATGAAGATGGTGATAAACGTATGGATGCCAGTATGACGGTAACAGGAAGCACTGGTGATGGCAATGAGGCTATTTTGAGTTTTACTGCAGGTAGCAAACTGAATGGTGGTATTTCCATCAATAAATGGGATGACAACCGTATGAATCCTCCGTATGTAGCTGCTCAACGTAATTCCGGTCTCAACTACTGTCCTTCTCATTTAGCTGACGTTATGTTATTGTTGGCTGAGGCTAAAGCAGAATTGGGTACTGACAATCAAGGTGCTTTGGATTTGGTGAACCGACTTCGTGAAAGAGCTTTCGGGGATGCTTCTCACAATCTGGATGGCCTTTCAGGCGAAGCCTTGAAGGATGCTATATGGATGGAACGCAAACGTGAACTTCTCGGCGAAGGTGATGTTCGCTGGGATATGATCCGTTCGGGTAAGTTCACAGAAAGAACACTCGCTGTCCGTGCAGCCATGAAAGCTATGATTGCCGGACTGGAAGCCAACGGTTATTATGAATTCCCTAACGGGCGCGTTATCTCCAATTATATATGGACGAAGCTGGTTGAGAAAGAAAATCCGTTGACGTATGATGCAGATCCCAGTGATCCGGCGCTTTTCCCGGGATGGAGAGGCCAGTATGACTATTCGAAACTGGATGCTGTTGCTTCCAAGGTAAAAGGTACTGCTCATAATTTAGCCATCAAAGGTTTATTTGAATACATTGATCCGGAGGGTGCTGTAGCGAAAGCATTAGAAGATGAAGGTTATACAAAGACTAATTGGGGTATTGATATTATTGCCCAAAAAAATACTCTTTTTGACCGTAATGTATTGTCCGGTCTTGGCAATGACGGGGCTGCTCCCCGCTATTATCACCCGATTCCGTTTGAAACCTTGAATCAGTCTAAGGGGAAGGTGGCGAATGGCTATGGGCTGCCGCAACAATAAAGTATTTCTTTAATAATTTATTTGTAGAAAACTGCAAGATTTTGTTTCTTTGAACAACCTTTTCTTGCAGTTTTTTTAGTCTGATATGTTAATACAAAACAATGATGAAACGGAATCTTATTTATCTGCTGCTGCTCCTGATGCTGTCGAACTATAGCGAGCTTATTTACGGTATGGCCACTTCTGTCGCAGTCACCGGGCAACGGCAGCCTTTCCAGCGTCCCCGTATCCTGATCACTACGGACATTGGCGGAACCGACCCTGACGACAATCAGTCGATGGCGCATTTCCTGATGTATTGCAACGAATTTGATGTCGAAGGTATCGTCTCTTCCCCTTCTTTCGGCAGTGGGAACAAAGAGGAAATATTGCGCATGATAGACCTTTATGAACAGGACCTCCCGAAGCTGAAGAGGCATGCCGGGAGGTGGGCTGAGCCGGATTATCTTCGGTCTATTACCAAGCAAGGACGGAAAGGAGCAGCACCTTATTGCGGGTATGCGGCTGCTACAGAAGGATCGGAGTGGATAGTGAAGTGTGCCCGGCATGCCGACGAGCGCCCCCTGTGGGTAGTAGTCTGGGGAGGATTGGATGATTTGGCGCAGGCACTGCACGATGCGCCGGACATTCGGGACAAAATTCGCGTATACTGGATTGGAGGTCCAAACAAGAAATGGAGCCTGAACAGCTACGTATATATCGTACAGAATTTTCCGGACCTTTGGTTTATAGAAAACAATGCTTCGTACCGGGGATTCATCTATCAAAGCAAAAACACGGATAAATATAACGAGGGTTATTATGATGCATTCATAAAAGGTGCTGGATATTTAGGGCAGGACTTCCGACAATATTACAAAGGCAATCCGAAGCTTGGAGATACTCCTTCATTGCTCTATATGATGGACGGTGATCCGTCCAATGTTGCCCGTGAGTCTTGGGGTGGTAGCTTTGAACCGTGCACGCATAGCCCGAGGGTCGTATTCCGGCGCGCTGCCACAGCGAAAGATACGGTACAGGTTTATTCCGTTATGGAATTTCATGTACAGGGCCCCGTGCAGAATAATATTCCGGTAGGAACTGCATGTATGACTATGCGCATTGCCGGTCAGGAATGGGACGGCTTTTATTTGGGGAATGGTGATTATGTGGTACGTTATTCTACTTATAAGCCGGGTACACAAAATTACTCCATCGTTTCGGATATTTCCGGATTTCCCAATCAGCAAGGAGCAGTTACGGTAGAAAATGCTTGGCCGGGAAGAAAGCGTGATACAGATTATCAAGTAGGCAGCAACTGGTTTACCGACAAAAGCTCCGCTGAGTATTTTTGGAAAGGATATCAAGGTGCGGAAACCATTCATAAATGGAGAAATGCGGTGACGGAAGATTGGGGAAAACGATGGAAATGGTTAAAGGAATAAGAAATATTTAAAATGACATGGATATGAAACAAAGTGTAATAGGAATGTTGGCTCTCTTGGTTCTAGCGAGTTGCGGACGGGTAACTTACAAGAACTCCTCACTTTCGCCCGACGAGCGTGCGGAACTTTTATTGAAAGAACTTACATTGGAAGAGAAAGTGTCTTTGATGATGGATGCTTCCAAGCCGGTGGAACGTTTGGGTATAAAACCGTATAATTGGTGGAATGAAGCATTGCACGGGGTAGCCCGTGCCGGCTTGGCAACCGTGTTCCCGCAGCCGATAGGTATGGCGGCTTCTTTCTCGCCGCAGACGGTGTATAATGTGTATAATGCCGTATCCGATGAGGCCCGTGCCAAGAACACTTATTATGCTTCACAGGGAAGTTATGAACGTTACCAGGGACTGACCATGTGGACGCCTACGGTAAATATTTACCGTGATCCTCGTTGGGGACGGGGTATTGAGACTTATGGCGAGGACCCCTATCTGACCAGCTGTATGGGAGTGGAAGTGGTTAAAGGATTGCAGGGCGGCAATGACGGCAAGTATGATAAACTGCATGCCTGCGCCAAACACTTTGCCGTACACTCCGGACCGGAATGGAACCGCCACGAGTTCAATGCGGAGAATATCAAGCCGCGTGATTTGTACGAAACCTATCTGCCTCCTTTCGAAGCATTGGTCAAAGAAGCGAAAGTCAAGGAAGTGATGTGTGCATACAACCGCTTTGAGGGTGATCCCTGTTGTGGAAGTGACCGTTTGCTGATGCAGATTCTGCGCAATGAATGGGGTTTTGACGGCATTGTACTCTCCGATTGCGGTGCGATAGCCGATTTCTATAATGACCGTGGTCATAAAACGCATCCTGATGCCGGGTCTGCTTCGGCGGCTGCGGTGTTGAGCGGAACTGATTTGGAATGTGGTTCGAGCTACAAGGCTTTGGTAGAAGCCGTGAAGCAGGGAAAGATAGATGAAAAGGCCGTTGATGTGGCGGTGAAACGTTTATTGGCTGCCCGCTTTGCATTGGGTGAGATGGACGAACCGGACAAGGTTTCCTGGACAAAGATTCCTTTTTCGGTAGTTGCTTCTGCGAAACATGATTCGCTGGCGCTGGATATTGCGCGTAAGTCCATGACATTGCTGATGAATAAGAATGACATCTTGCCCCTTAAACGGGGCGGTATCACTGTTGCTGTTATGGGACCTAATGCCAATGATTCCGTCATGCAATGGGGGAATTATAACGGTATGCCATCGCACACTGTAACTATTCTGGATGGAGTGCGCAAGGCATTGGGAGCTGATGGCAAATTGATTTATGAACAAGGCTGCGGATGGGTGGACAGAACATTGATTCAAAGTGCTTTCAACCTCTGTAAATCTGCGGAGGGCCCGGGCTTCAGCGCACGTTACTGGAACAACGTGGCTCGTGAAGGAGAACCGGTGACTACCGCGCAGGTTACTACTCCTTTCCATTTCTGCACATCGGGTGCCACCGTCTTCGCTCCCGGAGTAAATCTGACTGATTTCTCGGCGACCTATAACAGTGTTTTTGTCCCAGAACAATCGGGAGAAGTGGTGTTTGAAGTTTATGCGTATGGTTCCGGACGCTTGCGCATTAATGGTGAGGAAGTAAAGGGATTTTCCAATAAGCATGGCGGAAGAAAGTCAACCTACAATTTAAAGGTGGAGGCTGGAAAACCGTATGATATAGAACTTGACTTTGAATATCTCAGAAGTGACGCCCAACTGAATTTCGATCTTGGTTTCAAGAAGGAGGTAGATATAAAGAAATCGGTTGAAGCGGTGAAAGACGCGGATGTCGTAATCTTTGCATGTGGCATCTCTCCAAGTCTTGAAGGGGAGGAGATGGGGGTTAACCTTCCCGGTTTCAAGAAGGGCGACCGCACGGATATAGAGCTGCCTGCCGTGCAGAGGGAACTGATTGCCGCTTTGCATCGTTCCGGTAAGAAGGTGGTGCTTGTCAACTGTTCGGGTTCCCCCATCGGTCTGGAGCCGGAGACCAAGGAGTGTGAAGCTATCTTGCAGGCATGGTATCCTGGTCAGGAGGGTGGAACGGCAGTTGCTGAAGTTTTGTTCGGTGAATATAACCCGGCGGGACGATTGCCGGTGACGTTCTACCGGAATGTGTCTCAGCTTCCTGATTTTGAAGATTATAACATGACAGGGAGAACCTACCGGTATATGACGCAGGAACCGCTTTTCCCGTTTGGCTATGGGTTGAGCTATACCACATTTGAATACGGGCAAATGGCATTGGATAGGGAGGAAATCAATGCCGGACAGACCTTGAAACTAACGGTTCCTGTAACCAATACCGGAAAGCGGGATGGAGAAGAAGTTGTTCAGGTTTATCTGAGAAAGCGTAATGATGCGGATGGACCAAACAAAGCTTTGCGTGCCTTCAAACGTGTGAATATTCCTGCGGGAAAGACAGTAAATGTTGATTTTGAACTGAAAGACAAAGAATTGGAATGGTGGGATGCAGCGTCCAATACAGTGAGAGTTTGTGCGGGCGAGTATGACATCATGGCGGGCGGTAGTTCGCAGACGGAAGATTTGCTGCTGCGCTCTTTCACGATAAACTAATCAGTATAAAACAATCCCGAAGCGTAAAAACAGCTTCGGGATATTGCGCATTCATCAGATCGGCCGCGGATATTTCAATAGAGAATCAGGATGAACGGAGAGGTGTTGCTTCTCCGTTTTTCTTTTCTTTATTGTATTCGGACGGTGATACTCCGAATTGTTTCTTGAAACATTTGCTGAAATACTTAGGGTCATTGAACCCGGTCATGTAAGCTACTGTAGAAATATTGTACTTTCCGCTGTCTATCAATTGCTTGGCACGTTTGATACGCATTTCGCGGATGAAGTCCACGGGAGACAGACCGATAATGGCTTTCAGTTTTTGGTAAAAGACTGTCCGTCCCATCCCCAGTTCCCGGGCAAACTCGTCGATTGTAAATGCGGAGTTATCCATTTGTTTTTCCATAACGTTCATCACTTGCTGCATGAATTGATCGTCAAACGAAACGATTTGCGGCTGTGACGGTGCAATTTTCATAGGTGTTACCGGAGCGTCTTTCTGCTTTTCGGACCACTGCTTCAAGTATAATTCCTGCAACAGTTTACGTTGATGAAGGAGTGATTTGATACGTGCTTTCAGGTAAGTGGAACTGAAAGGTTTGGTGATATAGTCGTCAATACCTTGTTCCAGTCCGGAAATCCGGTCGTCCAAAGAAGATTTGGCAGAAAGCAGGATGATAGGAATATGGCAGATATCACGGTTCTCCTTGATGGCTTTTACCATATCCAGACCGTCCATGACCGGCATCATGATGTCACTGATAATGAAATCGGGCATGTGTTGCAAGGCATGTTCCAAACCTTCCTGCCCGTTAGTGGCTTCTATCACATGGTATGTGTCGGACAGTATGTCGCAGAGGAAATTTCTTAATTCGGGGTTGTCTTCTACAATCAGTACGGAGATTGCCTCTTCGCTTTCCGCGGTGTTGCCGGAGGCAGGGTCGGATTCTTCTTGAGAGGGAACTTCCTTGACCGGTGAATCATTCAATATAAATTCGGTATTCTCTTTCCCTTCATAGGCTTTTGGGTCCTGTGGCAAGGTCACGGTGAATTCACTGCCTTCTCCCGGTTGGCTGTTTACCTGTATGTTGCCTTGATGCAATTCTATCAGTTCTTTGACCAGTGAAAGGCCGATGCCCGATGATGGTTGCAGAATGTTGTAGCGTACCAGGGTTTCGAAGCGTTGGAATAAGGTTTGTTGCTTTTGGGGGTCTATGCCTATTCCTTCATCTTTTACCGAAATCACAAGATTTTCATTCCGGATATTAGCTGACACGGTGATGGACTTGTAGGCAGGTGTATATTTGAAAGCATTGGATATCAGATTGAATACAATTTTTTCGAATTTATCTTGGTCTATCCAGCAATAAATGGTTTCGGGAGCAGTTTGCAGGCGGAAATCAATATGCTTCTCTTCCGCTATCAACCGGAAGTTGTCCATAACCCGTTGCAACAAAGCGATGATGTCCGTTTTTTCAAGCAGCACTTTCATCTTTTTGTTTTCTATCTTGCGGAAGTCGAGTATCTGGTTCACCAGACGCAACATGCGTTCTGTGTTTTTGTGTACCAATGTCAGATGCTTGCGAGCGTTGGGTGAAAGGGATTCGTGCTCCAGCACTTCACTTACCGGACTGATGATAAGGGTTAGCGGGGTGCGTAGCTCATGTGAAATATCGGTGAAGAATCTCAACTTGATGTTGGATAGCTGATGCTCAAGGTTAATCTGGTGGTGCAGCCTGTATATATAGATAATGATATATACGATGGTCGCCGTGAACAGAATAAATAAAAGGACATAGAGTGCCCATGCCCAGTAGGTTTCCCAGAATGTGGGCAGTACTATGACCGGAAGGCTGCGTACATTTTCCGTCCATACGCCATCGCTGTTGGTGGAACGTATTTGCAGTTCATATTCTCCCGGAGGAAGGTTGATATAGTTGGCGGTGCGGTTATTATCCACTTCGTTCCATTGGTTTTCAAGACCTTTCAGGCGATAAGCGTATTCTATGGTGGTAGGATCGACATAGTCCAGGGCGGCAAATTGGAAAGTCACATTACGTTCGGTAGGGCAGAGTTTCAATTCTTTCAGATCGTCAATGTCCTGGGATTGCTGGATGCCCTGTATTTTCAGACCGGTAAAGGCTATGCGCGGAGTGTAGGTGCTTTTGCTCAGTTTGGCCGGGTCCATCTCCATAATGCCGGCTTCTGTTCCCAATATCAGGTGATTGTGCCAGATGACAGGGGCGGCTTCGCTGAAATAGACTTCTTTTTGCATGTACCGCTTGTCGTAATTGTCAAAAGTTCCTGTTGCCGGGTCGAATTTGGAAAGTGCGTTCTCTGATATGATCCATAAGTTCTTTTGTTGGTCTTCAACCATGGATAACAGCAGGTCGGAGAACAGTCCGTTCTGCTTGGTGTAAGTCTTGAATTGTATGTGGTCGGTCAGCAGGTTGTCTGAAAGAACCTGATTGATTCCTCCTGTAAAGGTCAGTACATACGTCTGCTTTTTACTGTCTGTATAGATATAAGTCACGTCGTTGCTGCAAAGACTGGAAGCGACATCCGGTACACGGACGTTTTGGTAGAATCGGATATCCTCCGCTTGCTTGAAGTCGCCGGATAAGGTGAGCAAGCCTTCTGTAGTGCCAATCAGTATCGCTTGCCCTACTTCCTGTATGATTCGTATTTTGCTGTATTTGTTCTTGGGATAACCTTTCAGCAGGTTTTCGCTGTGCAGGAAGCGTGTTTGTCCTTCGGGAGTTTCTTGCAGCAGGTTCAGCCCTCCGCCGTAAGTACCTATCCAAATGCGTTTCTTGCTGTCTTGGTGGATGGAGTAGATGGTGTTATTACTCAGGCTGTAGGGATTATTTTCTTCGTGTAAGAATTTCCGGATGTTATAATGGCCGGCACCTTTCTTTTCCAGTTTGAAGACTCCGTCCCATTTGCTGCCCATCCAGATGGAACCCCGGTCATCTTCCATGAAACAGTAGATGTTTTTGGAGAATGGGATAGCTTGTGCGCTGATGTCCCCCGATGGAGTGAGATAACCTTTCAGGCTGCCGTCATTATTGAAAATGCGGATGACTCCTTTTTTGTTTGCCATCCAAAGGTTACCCTGGCTGTCCTTGAGAAAAGCGCGTGTATCATAACCTGAATCCAAAGGGCGCATTTGGTAGGCGTTAGAGAAGAAAGAAATCTTGACCATCTCGTAGCTGTCGGTGTACCAGAAGTTTTTTTGATTATCTAACAGGTATCTTAGTACCACTGGAGTAAATTTGGTTTTCGGGTCGTTATAATCCGTATAGTATGGTTTTAGTTGACGGCTTCCGGGGTCGTAATAATTCAAACATCCCGCATGGGGGATAACCCATATTGTTCCTTGGGCATCTTCAAAGATACCTTCCTTACTCTGCCGCTCTGCCTCGGGCATGTTCTCCAAAGGGGTCCGGTAATACTGCTTCTCCTTTGTTTTAAGGTTGTATCTTACTACTCCGGGTTCTTTAGAAAATATCCATAAGTTGTGATGACTGTCACGGAAGATGTTTTGTGCATTCAGGGAAGGTTGCGCGGCAGTACGTATATCTATGTGCTCGAACTCTTTCTTTTGGATGTAATACAATAAAATACCGTTTCCGGTACTTAAGCCGATGGTATCTTTTCCAAGATTTTGTATGCTGTTCAGTCCGGTGTATTCATAAGGTATCTTCAGGAATTGTAATTGTCCGCTACGTTGATTGTAGAAAGCAAAGCGATTGTTTGCAGATACCAGATACATATTTCCGTTATTCTCGCAGGCACCTTTAAATACGATCTTGCCCGGCATCTTCTTTTTGCCGATTATCCGGATACCCTCATCGGTGAATATCCATTCATCCCCGTCAGTATCTTGCAGTACATTTGATATATCCTTTCCGGGTAGATTCCCTGTATTTGAATTGTAGGGTACGATACTTTCATTATTCTGTTCTTTAAGAGCCTGTTCGTCCACGCGGTATGCGCCTTTCTCACATACTATCCAGGTGACTCCTTTTGGCAAGGCGTATATTTGGCGTACTACATGAGTTGTTTTGTTTTTTTCTTCAAAAGGTTGCAGGATGTCGATGAACTTTTCCTGCCGGCTGTCGAACAGATAGATGCGGCTGTCGTATGTTTGGCACCAGATGTCTCCCTGCTGGTTGGGGGTGATGGAGTACAATCGGTTGCTGGTCAGCGTACATCCGTCGCCGGGATATGCTTTGTAATTCTTGAACGTGTAACCGTCATATTTCCCCAGGCCGTTCCAGGTGGAGAACCAGATAAAATCTTTATTGTCTTGTACAATGTTTACGACGGTTCTTTGTGGCAGACCGTTGTAAATAGAATAGTGCTGTATCTGGCAAATGGGTTGCGCATGGGCTATTGCGGAGATAAACCATAGAACAGATAGCAGTAGCGTTGTTATGTTTTTCAGTATCTTCATAATGTGATTAGCTCAATTCTGCAAATTTAGATATAAATCGCGATTTATATCTAAATTCGCACGTTAAAACTCGGATAAAGTAACTGTAATGAAACATTAGCGTACGCATCGGATGACCCGTTTCCTCGGCAGGATACTCTCGTTTCCTGTGGAGGTTACAACAGTATCTCTGCAAGGAAACGGTAGTATCTTCCACAAGAAACGGGAACCGTTTCCCTTGCCTTGATGTGTACTTCTTCTACGTGAACCGGCACGCTCTTTTTTATTAGAAAAAATGCAGCAGATAAGGAAAAAAGAGCAAGATAGAGCGATAGGATTGTGAAACAAGGATTTAAGGTAATGGGCTGGATAAAGAGCAAAGCCAAGTGAAGCCGCAAAAAAGCCAAGTAAAACCGAAGTTGCGTTACCAAATCATAACCGGATTTCGGGTTTGCAATGAGGGAAAAGAGGCTCGGAAACAAGGCGAAAGAAAGGCGTTCGGTAGCTTTAGCCGCCTTTGCTTACAGCAAAGGTAAACGATTTTCTCGAATCGCAGCAAAAAAGAGGCTTTTCGGATTCTTTTGCACTGATACGCTGCAATTTGCATATCTATCAATAACTCCAAAGTTAATAGTTTTGAACCATTAAAAAATGGGAGTTATGAGAAGTACATTCAGTGTTTTATTTTATCTGAAAAGGAAAGATGTGAGAAAAGACGGTACTGTTCCGGTTATGGGACGTATCACTATCGACGGGGGTAAGCCCGCTCAATTCAGTTGCAAGATGACGGTCGATCCCGAATTATGGAATATAGAGAACGGACGCATGACGGGACGGAGTATCACAGCACAGGAAACAAACAAGATGCTCGACGGTATCCGTGTAAACATCAACCGCCACTACCGGGAAATTATGGAGCGGGACGGATATGTAACGGCGGAAAAAGTAAAAAACGCCTTTTTAGGTCTGGAATACCGTTACGAAACCCTGCTGAAAGTTTACGAGCAGTTCAACCGTGATTTTGCCAAACAGGTAGCAGCCGGGATGCGGGCTGAATCCACCCAACAAAAATACCTTATCGTATATAATCACCTGAAAGAATTTCTCGAAAAAAGATATAAGCTCAGCGACATTGCCCTGAAAGAAATTGTCCCGGCTTTTATCAATGACTTCGAGATGTTCCTGCGTACCGATAAGGAATGTACGCACAATACGGTTTGGGTTTATCTGATGCCGCTTCGTAAAATGATAACTATCGCTATCGAGAACGGGTGGTTGCTGCGTGATCCGTTTATCAAGCATGAAATAAGCGCGGAGGAAACGGAGCGGGAGTTTCTGACCAAAGAGGAAATCCGCACGTTGATGGAAACGCGCTTTGTAAAACCCCGGCACGAACTCGTGCGCGACCTGTTCGTGTTTTGCTGCTTCACGGGATTGTTCTATTGCGAGTTGTATAATCTTTCGCAGGACAATATCCGTACTTATTTCGATGAAAATGAATGGATACATATTGCAAGGCAGAAAACAACCGTCGTGTCGGAGGTGCAGCTATTGAACATACCGCTCCAGATTCTCAAAAAGTACCGCGGGTTGGGTGAAAACGGTAAAATCTTTCCCGTACCCAAATATAGTACGATCCGCACGAACATCAAGAAGATATTGAAAATATGCGGTATCGAAAAAGACATGGCGTGGCACGCCGGACGGCATACGATGGCAACGACCGTGTGCTTGTCGAATAATATGCCTATCGAAACGGTCAGCTCGATTTTAGGGCATAAGAACATCCGCACCACACAGATATATGCAAAGATAACCAAAGAGAAGGTTAAAAAGGACATGAGTGCCCTTGCACGGGAATTAAATAACATCGAAGAATTTGTAGGTGTCGCAATCTAAAAAGTCAAGGATATGAAAAGGGATATAATCACAATCAATGAAAACCGGGTTGCCGTAACGGGCAGCGAGGTGTGGATGACAGCGACGGAGCTGGCCGGACTGTTCGGCACAACCGTCGGCGCGGTAAACGGCGCGATCAAAGCGGTTATCAAAAGCGGCGTGCTGAACGATTACGAGGTCTGCAAGTACGTTCGTCTGGAAAACGGCAACGGTGCGGACGTATATAATATGGAGGTCGTTGTTGCCCTTACATTTCAGCTAAAGACTTGTAATACTTCAGTCTTGCGAAAATGGCTCGTGTGTAAAGTTGTCACTCCTGCATACAAACTTCTATTTTATAACAGTATTTACGAAAAAAAGAGTTCAGCTTTGTGTTAATTGATTGATAATGTATATATTTGCATATATCTATTAAGATATGGTAATAATGTATGTAGAATATGTGCAGAAGTGACAATTTAGATTTTGATATATTGATTGATGATTCATTTATGAATATTTGCATAGATGAATCATTATCACCAATAAATAATAAATACATATTAAGTCTAATAAATGATTTTGAGGAGGGAAAATGGCGATATACGAAATTCCAAAATTTTATTTGGGATAATATTGCCGAAACTTCACTTTCACAAAAAGAAAGAGAGAAACTTATTACTCAAAGTCATTCAATCTTGGTTGCGGCAGCAAAAAATCTCCGTTTGACAGATAAGGATGAAGTAGGAAGTGGAAGTGAATTAGCAGAAATTATTCTGTATGGAATTATGAAACACTATTACCATGCATTACCTGTTGTCCCTAAAATTTTCTATAAACAGAATACTCAAGATAATGCAAAAGGAGCTGATAGTGTCCATATTATTATTGAAAATGATACTGATTTTTCATTATGGTTTGGAGAAGCAAAATTCTATAATAGTATTGAGGATGCACGACTTAATACTATTGTAGAATCTGTTAAAAATTCACTACAAACTGATAAGCTAAAAAAAGAGAATAGTATAATAACTAATGTATGTGATATTGATAATTTAATAGAAGACAACGAATTATGTGCTCAAATAAAAAAAGCATTATCTCCCAAAGAATCTATTGATACTATAAAACCTAAAATACATATTCCAATTCTTCTGTTACATGAATGTTTAATTACAAAAGGGGTAAATTGCCTTTCAGAAGACTATAAAAATCGCATTATTACCTATCATAAAGAACGGGCCCATTCTTACTTTAAAAAACAATTAGATCAAATGAAAACTCTATTTAAATATGGAGAGATCAAATTTCATTTGATATTATTTCCGGTTCCTTCAAAAAAAGATATTGTTGAGAAATTCGTTTCTAATGTCGAATTTTACAAAAATCAATGATAGGCTATGGATATATTTAGCGAGTGCCAAAATATAAATGAATTGCTTTCTAACCAACAAGAATCAGAGGCAAGAAATAAATTAATCCAATTATTGGATTATCTGAATGCTCAAAATATTACATACACTCCTCTAATTAACCATTTAATTAGAGAAATTGGATTATATCCATATTTACAACCAAACACATCTAATTGGCAAGATAAATTTGTTTACCAAGCGTTTAAAGTCAATACAGGAGATAATCATCCAATAACCTTACATAGAGAACAATCCTCATTGTTGAAATATTTATTGTCAGGAGAAAGTATAGCCGTAAGTGCTCCTACAAGTTTTGGAAAAAGTTTTGTCATAGACGCTTTCATTTCAATAAAGAAACCCAATAATGTTGTTTTAATTGTTCCTACAATAGCATTGACAGATGAAACTCGTAGAAGGCTATATAAAAAATTTTCGTCAGAGTATAAAATAATAACAACTCCAGAAGTAAGTTTGTCATCAAAAAATATATTAATCTTTCCTCAAGAACGAGCTATTAGTTATATTCATAAAATAGATTCAATAGACATATTAATCATTGATGAATTTTATAAGGCAGGTGTATCTTTTGATAGAGAACGAGCACCGATACTATTGAAAGCTATTTTAGAATTAGGAAAAAAAGCAAAGCAGAAATATTTCTTAGCACCTAATATATCTCAACTGAACAATAACCCTTTTACAGAGGGAATGAGATTTGAAAAAATTGATTTTAATACAGTATTTTCTGAGATACATAAAGATTATGCGCAAGCTAACCCAAACAATAAATCTTTCAAAAGGGATCGATTACTTGCAATACTAAATCAAAAAAGAACAAAATCTTTAATATATGCAGGTACATATTCTAATATTGACAAAATTGTTGATATTTTGCAGGTCGAATTACCTGTTAGAAAAAATGATTTATTGGATTCATTTTCTGAATGGCTAAAAATAAATTATGGAAATACGTATATTTTATCTGATTTAGTTTGTAAAGGAGTGGGAATTCATAATGGACGGTTACACCGTTCGCTGAGCCAGCTGCAAGTTAGATTATTTGAAGAGCCTTTAGGTTTGTATAATATTGTTTCCACCTCATCTATAATTGAAGGAGTAAATACTTCTGCTGAAAATGTCATTATTTGGGCGAATAAAAATGGAAAGCCCAATCTAAATGATTTTACCTATAAGAATATTGTAGGTCGAGGTGGTAGAATGTTCAAGCATTTTATTGGGAAGATATATCTTTTCGAAGCTCCACCAGAAGAGAAACCCACACAATTAAATTTAGAATTTACAGAGGATTTGTTAAATTCATTAGACACATCAAAATTTGATGGAGAGCTTACAAGAGAGCAAATTATTAAAATAGTTGCATTTAATGATGAGATGGATAATCTCTTAGGTTCAGGAGTTTATAAAACAATAATTAATGATCCTTCAATACAAACCTGCAATAGTAGTTCTCTTCGAGAGATAGCCATTGATATGACACAAAATCCATCTAATTGGAATGGATTAGGGTATCTAAATTCAAATAATCCT
>JAUUNK010000122.1 GCA_030844565.1 Bacteroides ovatus | reverse complement strand
AATACTATCTCTGTTACCAACGTTTAGATAGATAAGTATAAAATATTCATCAAAGAAGGCGGAAATATAAAAAAAAAGTCCGTTATTTGTGTTCTAATTAAATTTGATAAAGACATGGAGTTCTCGGCTAAGCAAATTGCAGCATTTATCCAAGGGGAGATTATAGGTGACGAAAACGCAACAGTTCACACATTCGCAAAGATAGAAGAAGGAACACCCGGAGCGATTTCATTCCTTTCAAACCCGAAATATACACCTTATATATATGAAACCCAGTCAAGCATTGTGCTGGTAAATAAAGACTTTGTCCCCGAACGGGAAATCAAAGCCACCTTGATTAAAGTTGATAATGCTTACGAAAGCCTTGCTAAACTGCTCAACCTCTATGAAATGAGCAAGCCCAAGAAAGAAGGCATAGATTCGCTGGCATTCGTTTCTCCCACTGCTAAAATTGGAGAAAACGTCTATATAGGGGCTTTCGCCTACGTGGGAGAAAATGCCGTCATCGGAAAAAATACGCTTATCTACCCGCATACTTATGTGGGAGACAATGTGAAAATCGGAGATAACACCATCCTCTATCCCCATGTAAACATTTACCACGATTGCCGTATCGGCAACGAATGTGTCTTGCATGCAGGAGCAGTCATCGGGGCAGACGGTTTCGGCTTTGCACCTACACCGCAAGGATACGAAAAGATACCTCAGATAGGAATTGTCATTTTGGAAGATAAAGTAGATATAGGCGCCAACACATGCGTAGACCGCGCCACGATGGGAGCTACCATTGTACGCCGGGGAGCCAAAATAGACAACTTGGTGCAGATAGCTCATAATGACGAGATAGGCTCTCACACGGTGATGGCTGCGCAAGTGGGCATAGCCGGGTCTACTAAAGTGGGAGAATGGTGCATGTTTGGCGGACAGGTAGGTATCGCCGGTCATATCACCATCGGAGACAAAGTGAATCTGGGCGCTCAATCGGGCGTACCGAGCAGCCTCAAGGCAGGTAGCCAGCTCATAGGTACTCCTCCTATGGAGCCAAAGAGTTATTTCAAAGCAGCCGTTATGAAAAAGAAACTGCCCGAACTCCAAATGGAAATTCGCGAATTGCGCAAAGAACTAGAAGAATTAAAACAACTCTTAAATAAGTAACCAATGCTGAAACAAAAAACTCTAAAAGATAGCTTTTCACTCAGAGGAAAAGGTCTTCACACTGGACTTGATCTAACTGTAACGTTTAAACCGGCTCCAGATAATCATGGGTATAAAATACAGCGTATCGACTTGGAAGGAGAACCGATTATCGACGCAGTAGCCAACAATGTAGTAGAAACAACCCGGGGAACTGTATTGGCAAAGAACGGCGTTAAAGTAAGCACTGTCGAACATGGAATGGCAGCGCTTTATGCATTGGGCATCGACAACTGCCTCATTGAAGTAAACGGACCCGAGTTTCCTATCCTGGACGGAAGTGCACAATATTATGTACAAGAAATAGAGAGAGTAGGAACGGTAGAACAAAATGCAGTCAAAGACTTCTACGTCATAAAATCAAAAATAGAAGTACGCGATGAGGCCACAGGCTCATCCATCATCGTTCTTCCCGACGAGAGTTTCAGCCTAAACGTACTTGTGTCTTACGACTCTACCATCATCCCAAACCAGTTTGCCACATTAGAAGATATGAGTAAATTCAAAGACGAGATAGCGGCAAGCCGTACTTTCGTCTTTGTACGTGAAATAGAGCCGCTGCTTTCTGCCGGATTGATTAAAGGCGGCGACCTTGACAACGCTATCGTTATCTATGAGAAGCAGATGTCTCAGGAAAGCTATGACCAACTGGCAGACATCATGGGAGTTCCCCACATGGATGCCAGCCAACTGGGATATATTAATCATAAACCGCTGGTATGGCCCAATGAATGTGCACGCCACAAGTTGTTAGACGTCATAGGCGATCTTGCTCTCATCGGCAAGCCCATCAAAGGTAGAATCATCGCTACCCGCCCGGGACACACTATCAACAATAAATTCGCACGCCAGATGCGTAAAGAAATCCGTCTTCACGAAATACAAGCGCCCATCTACAACTGTAATGAAGAACCGATTATGGACATCAACCGTATCCGCGAGTTGCTTCCTCATCGGTATCCGTTCCAACTGGTAGACAAGGTGATTGAAATTGGCGCCAACTATATTGTCGGTGTGAAAAACGTAACCATCAACGAACCTTTCTTCCAGGGACACTTTCCGCAAGAACCCGTTATGCCGGGGGTATTGCAGGTAGAAGCGATGGCACAAATCGGTGGGCTGCTCGTACTAAACTCGGTAGACGAACCCGATCGCTACTCTACATACTTCCTTACCATCGACGGTATCAAATTCCGCCAGAAAGTGGTGCCGGGGGATACCCTCGTATTCCGTGTTGAATTGATGGCTCCCATCCGCCGCGGCATTTCCACAATGAAAGGATATGCTTTTGTTGGAGAAAAGGTAGTGTGTGAAGCAGAATTCATGGCTCAAATAGTAAAAAATAAATAATAAAAAGCATGATAAGTCCCTTAGCATATATTCATCCTGAAGCTCAAATTGGAGAAAATGTAGAAATTGCGCCTTTTGTTTTCATTGACAAAAATGTAATCATCGGCAATGACAACAAAATCATGGCGAATGCCAACATCTTATCCGGTTCACGCATCGGCAATGGAAACACAATCTTTCCGGGTGCAGTTATCGGTGCCATCCCGCAAGACTTAAAATTCCGGGGAGAAGAAAGTACAGCCGAAATAGGCGACAATAACCTCATTCGTGAAAATGTAACTATCAACCGCGGTACGGCTGCCAAAGGACGTACCATTGTTGGCAGCAACAATTTGTTGATGGAAGGTGTACACGTTGCCCACGATGCCCTTATCGGAAACAATTGCATCATCGGAAACTCCACAAAGATGGCAGGTGAAATCATCATCGACGATAATGCTATCATCAGTGCAAATGTGTTGATGCACCAATTCTGCCGGGTGGGCGGATATGTAATGATTCAAGGCGGATGTCGCTTTAGCAAAGATATTCCTCCCTACATCATTGCAGGACGCGAACCAATTGCCTATTGCGGCATTAATATCATCGGGCTGCGCCGACGAAATTTTTCCAACGAAATCATAGAGAACATACACAATGCATACCGCATTATCTACCAAAGTGGTTTGAACAATACGGATGCATTAAACAAAGTAGAAGAAGAAATTCCTACCAGCCCCGAAATAGAATATATTGTGAGCTTCATCCGTAACTCAGAACGAGGCATCCTAAAATAAACTATCAAATTATTAGCAACTATGATATACAGATTTACTATTATATCTGACGAAGTAGACGATTTCCTTAGAGAAATACAAATTGATCCGGAAGCTACATTTTATGACTTTCATAAGATAATCCTGCAATCGGTGGGTTATGCCGACGACCAAATGACTTCTTTCTTCACCTGCTATGACGACTGGGAAAAAGACAAAGAAATCACTCTGGAAGAGATGGATACCAATCCTGAAATGGATAGTTGGGTGATGAAAGACACACAACTGAACGAGCTGATAGAAGATGAAAAACAAAAGTTGATTTATATCTTCGACTATATGACCGAACGGTGCTTCTTCATCGAACTATCCGAAATCATCACCGGAAAGGAGATAGACGGAGCTAAATGCACCAAGAAGAAAGGCGATGCGCCCAAACAGAGCGTAGACTTTGAAGAAATGGCCGTTGCCAGCGGTTCACTCGACTTGGACGAGAACTTCTATGGTGACCAGGATTTCGATCTTGAAGACTTTGATGCAGAAGGTTTCGATGTAGACGGAGGAGCTCGAAGCAGTAATCCATACGACGACGATAAATTTTAATCCAAAACTATGAGCGAAGTACGGCCTACTCCTACTCTTATTGTACTAATAGGTCCTACTGGCGTAGGAAAAACAGAATTAAGCCTTGAATTAGCGGAGCATTTCCAGACAAATATTGTCTCCGCCGATTCAAGGCAACTTTATGCCGAACTAAAAATAGGAACTGCCGCTCCCACTCCTGAGCAGTTAAAACGCGTTCCCCACCATTTTGTCGGCACGCTACATCTCACCGATTACTATAGTGCCGCCCAGTACGAAATGGAGGCAATGGATATACTCACCCGTCTTTTTACAGAGAAAGATGTAGTAGTGCTCACCGGAGGGTCCATGATGTATGTAGATGCCATCTGCAAAGGTATCGACGATATACCCACTATAGACACAGAAACGCGTCAACTTATGCTGCAACGCTACGAAAAAGAAGGATTGGAACAATTGTGTTCGGAACTACGGCTACTGGATCCGGAATATTATCGCATCGTAGATTTGAAGAATCCTAAAAGAGTAATCCATGCATTAGAAATTTGCTACATGACGGGACGTACTTACACTTCTTTCCGCACCCGACAGACCAAGCAACGCCCTTTCCGCATCCTAAAAATAGGGTTGACTCGCGACCGCGAAGAACTTTATGACCGTATCAACCGCCGAGTGGACATCATGATGGAAGAAGGCTTGCTGGAAGAGGTCCGTTCTGTACTTCCTTATCGCCATCTTAATTCGTTAAACACAGTGGGATACAAAGAGTTGTTCAAATACCTGGACAAAGAATGGGAACTCCTTTTCGCCATTGAGAAGATAAAACAAAACTCCCGTATCTATTCACGAAAACAAATGACTTGGTTCAAACGCGACGAAGAAATCCGCTGGTTCCATCCTGAACAAAAAACGGAGATATTTGAATACCTCCGTCAGTCTTTGCTTTAATCTTTCCTTTTCCGGATAATCCCGTCCGGAAAACAGCGATTTATTTCTGTTCTTCCTCCTTCTTCTTATTATTTTTAAGAGTCACTACAATCACTCCGTTTTTTCCTCTCTCGCCATAGGTTTTAAGGGCTGCTCCCTCTTTAAAGACCGATATAGATTCAATCTGATCCGGAGATATTTTGGAAAACAAGTCTTTGGTTATTTCTTTTCCATTAACAATCATCAAAGGGGCCGCGCTACTCTTTAAGTTATAATAATTAATACCAGGTATAATTCTCATAGCTGTGGTATCGGGCTTCAGGGAATCACTTTTTTTCGTCACTCTGCCTCCCAATGCCCCCTTTTTATTTAGTATTTCTTCGTCTGAAAGAAGTATTATTTCCAGCACTCCATCCTTCCCTTTCTCTCCATACTTTTCTAAGGCGGATTCCCCTTTCAGGACATTTACACTTTTAATATACTCGGCACGGAGAGCATTCACTACTGCATCACTGGTTTCCTTACCGTTAACAATCTTAAGAGACTTTTCCCTAGAAAAACCCTTGGTTGGCGATAGCAACACCGCTTTGTTCTCTTTATCTTTTGCCGTAGCCGTACCTTTCTTTCGTGCAGTAGTACCCACTACTACGATGGTATCCTGAGGCAGAGTGGTTGCAACCTTTGTTTTGGCAGATTCCGGCACATTTGTTTCTACGATTGAAACCAAATTACTAACTTTGGCGGCAGAAATCTCATTCACTGTCTCAGAGATTTCCGGACGGGCAAATGCTGTCACAGCCACGGCTGCTAGCGGAAGTACGTAGAGATACTTCAATCGTGCCCAAGGATTCGATTTTTCTTTTAACATCATAGTGATACGTTTTTTAAGTTTACTGTGATTAAAGCTGTTGGTCATAGAGTAGAGCCTTGTACCGACAGCTTTTCTTATTAATAATAATTGATATTCCTTTGCGTTAACCCCTTCTTTCAGTACTGTTTCATCTGCTTCATACTCATGAATATTCTGCAATTCCTGCTTCAGCAGCCAGGCTCCCGGGTTGAACCATTGCAGAAAGATACACACATCCGCCACTATGAGGTCCCACGAATGCCGATTAGAGATGTGGGCTTTCTCATGAGTCAGGATTTCTTTTGCATTTTCTTCAAAATCTTTCCGGGAGATAACGATGAACTTCATCCAACTGAAAGGAGCTACTTTACCATTGTGGACTACCAGTGTAATTCCTTTCTCCCATTCGCTGCGTTTGCTGCCCTTTATCAGCAATAGCAAACAAGATAAAGAGTAAAGATGGCGTCCAACAAAAAACAAGATGCCCATGGCATATCCCGCCAGTAGTAACTGCATCCAGGAGAAAACAGTGCCCGGTGTAGTTCCTTCTCCCGCCCGGCTTCGTGATTCGGACATACTAAGCAACTGTTCCAGGTCCATCATCGCCTGATGAACTTCAGATTCTCTTCCTGTAGTTACTTCTATAAAAGGAATCAGCGTAGAGAGCCCTAATATCCCGAGCAAAGCTACCCGGTTGAAACGGTGAAACGTCTCTTTGCTCAGCAGCCACCAATAGAACAGATAGAATAACGACAGACAAACTGCCGATTTAAGTATATAAATAAAAAAGATGCCCATACTTTCACTTGCTTTTATCCGAATCGCTTGCCCGCTCCACTTGGTCAATCAACTGTTTCAATTCATCCAACGAGATATGTTCTTCCTGCACCAAGGAAGAGACGGCGCTCAGATAAGAATTATTAAAATATTTGCTAATCACATTGCGCAACGTCCTCTTGCGAAAATCCTCCTCGCTGACCACTGCGTAGTATTGATAAGTGTTTCCAAACGTTTGATGAGCAAGAAAGCCTTTCTCCTCTAGTCCTCGCACAATGGTAGAAAGCGTATTAAAATGCGGCTTCGGTTCGTTGTAGAAAGCCAACATTTCCTTCACAAACAAGGGGCCTTTCTTCCAGAAAAAGCCCATGATTTCTTCTTCTTTAGCTGTCAGTCCTTTCATATTTATTTCTTATTTACTGCAAATAACGAGAAGTTTTAGTTCATAAACTAATTTTTCTAGTTAATATAAACTAAAGGATATAGTTTGCTTCTGCAAACTTTTATTTCCATATTATTCAAGAAAGGAAGTTTGGGGTATTTAAGTTTATTGCTATTTTTGCAACATAAACGCTAATCCTAATTAAAACAAATATAAGTGACACACATGAGAAAGATTACCCTTTTCTTATTTCTCAGCCTCTTCTGCCTGTCCGCAATAGCACAGGGAGGCAAGGCTTTAAGCCTGAAAGACGTTACCTCAGGACATTTCCGTGCAGAAAACATATACGGAGTGATTCCTATGCCCGATGGCGAACATTATACACAAATGAATGGCAACGGCACGCAAATCATTAAATATTCTTTCCGCACTGGAGAGAAAGTAGAAGTGCTTTTCGACGTGGCAACAGCACGCGAATGCGATTTCAAGCATTTCGACAGTTACCAGTTTTCTCCCGACGGACAGAAGCTGCTAATTGCTACTGAAACTACTCCTATTTATAGACGTTCCTATACGGCCGTCCACTATATATACCCTTTAAAACGCAACATGGACGGAGTAACCACCCATAATATCATTGAACGGCTCTCGGATGGAGGTCCCCAACAAGTCCCCGTCTTTTCTCCGGATGGTACCATGATAGCTTTCGTACGCGACAACAACATCTTTCTCGTGAAGCTGCTCTATGGTAACAGCGAAAGTCAAGTGACAGAAGACGGAAAGAAAAATTCCATTATCAACGGTATCCCCGACTGGGTATATGAAGAAGAATTCGGTTTTAACCGTGCCCTAGAGTTCAATGCCGACAACACAATGTTAGCTTATGTACGCTTTGACGAATCGCAGGTTCCCACCTACGCCTTCACATTCTTTGCCGGCGAAGCTCCACGCATTGATGCACTAAGCGACTACCCGGGAGAATATTCTTATAAATATCCAAAGGCAGGCTACCCAAACTCTAAAGTAGAAGTGCGAACCTTCGACATCAAGTCACGTGTCACCCGCACAATGAAACTCCCTCTGGATGCCGACGGCTACATTCCTCGTATCCGTTTCACCAAAGATGCTAACAAGCTGGCAGTGATGACCCTTAACCGCCACCAAGACCGCTTCGACCTCTACTTTGCTGACCCACGCTCCACCGTATGCAAGCTGATTCTCCGTGACGAATCGCAGTATTATATCAAAGAGAATGTATTTGACAATATCCGCTTCTATCCCGATAATTTCAGCTTCCTGAGCGAAAAGAATGGATATGCACACCTCTATTGGTACAGCATGGGAGGCAATTTAGTGAAACGGGTAACCGGAGGAAAATATGAAGTAAAAGAATTCCTAGGCTACAGCGAAGAAGACGGTTCGTTCTACTACACCAGCAATGAAGAAAGTCCTTTGCGCCAAGCTGTCTACAAAGTGGACCGTAAAGGAAAGAAAATTAAACTTTCCCAGAAAGTAGGAACCAACAATGCCATCTTCAGTACGTCGATGAAATACTTCATGAACAAATATTCAAGTATCAACACCCCGCTCATCGTCACGCTAAACGACCAGACGGGCAAAACGCTCAAAACGCTTGTCACCAATGAGAAACTTAAGCAACAACTGGCACAATATGCCATTCCACAGAAAGAGTTTTTCACTTTCCGCACTTCGGACGGAGTGACGCTAAATGGATGGATGATGAAGCCTGTAGGCTTCTCCGCTTCCAAAAAGTATCCAGTGTTAATGTATCAATACAGTGGTCCCGGTTCGCAACAAGTTGTAGATAGCTGGGGAATTAGCTGGGAGACTTACATGGCGAGCCTGGGCTACGTAGTAGCTTGTGTAGACGGACGCGGTACAGGTGGTCGCGGTGAAGCTTTCGAAAAGTGTACTTACTTAAAAATCGGTGTGAAAGAAGCGAAAGACCAGGTGGAAACCGCCCTTTATCTCGGCTCGTTGCCTTATGTAGATAAAGACCGCATCGGCATTTGGGGATGGAGCTATGGCGGATACATGACCCTGATGAGCATGAGCGAGGGAACTCCCGTATTCAAAGCCGGAGTAGCAGTAGCCGCTCCCACCGACTGGCGTTTCTATGATTCCATCTACACGGAACGTTTCATGCGGACTCCCAAAGAAAATGCGGAAGGCTACAAAGCCTCTTCTGCCTTCAGTCGCGCCGATAAACTGCATGGCAAACTTTTATTAGTGCATGGGACGGCAGACGACAACGTACACATCCAGAATTTTGAAGAATACAAGGAACATCTGGTACAACTGGGTATACAGTTTGAAATGCAAACATATACCAATCGCAACCATAGCATTTATGGAGGAAACACCCGCCACCATCTTTACACCCGGATAACGGATTTCTTCCAGCGCCATCTTAATAATAAAAACTAATCCCGTTTTTACTTTCCCAATAAAAGACCAATTGAGAGGTTTTCCAGAAAACTTCGATTGGTCTTTTTTACATTTCCCCGAATCAACAAACAAAAGAAATATTTACCAATCTACACACCCATCTTTCCTCCTGCCACAGACCTGGCTTATTTACTTTCCATTCTCTCTTTCTATAGGGGAGAAACTAATAAAAGAAGGGGTAATAATATACATTTTACCCAAAAAGCGATACAAAATATCATCATTACTCATTCATACCTTGTTATTCTAATTCTTTTTACTAAATTAGCAAACTTTTTGGGGGCGGTTCTATCTATTCTGCCCCTTATATGTAAAAATATGAGTCAAAGAGTACGTAAGCCGGAATGGCTGAAAATTAACATTGGTGCCAACGAACGATACACGGAAACCAAACGTATCGTAGACTCCCATTGCCTACATACCATTTGTAGTAGCGGGCGTTGTCCGAATATGGGGGAGTGCTGGGGAAGAGGAACAGCCACTTTCATGATTGGAGGAGACATTTGCACCCGTTGCTGTAAATTCTGCAACACATCAAGTGGACGCCCCCTTCCCCTGGACGCCGACGAACCTACACACGTAGCGGAATCCGTTGCTTTGATGCATCTGGAACATGCTGTAATCACTTCAGTAGACCGAGATGATTTGCCCGATTTGGGAGCCGCCCACTGGACGCGTACAATTGAAGAAATCAAACGGCTCAACCCACGTACTACAATTGAAGTGCTAATTCCCGATTTTCAGGGACGCGCGGAACTTGTAGGACAAGTCATCGCCGCCCGCCCCGACATCATTTCACATAACATGGAAACAGTGCGCCGCATTAGCCCCCTGGTGAGAAGCGCAGCCAATTACGACACCAGCCTGCGGGTGCTACAGCAGATTGCCGAAAGTGCCACTATAACCAAAAGCGGTATCATGGTGGGGCTAGGCGAAACACCTGCTGAGGTGGAAACTTTAATGGACGACCTGCGAACCGCAGGCTGTCATATACTCACAATCGGTCAATACTTGCAACCCAGCCACCGCCACTATCCTGTAGCAGAATATGTCACTCCGGCGCAATTTGCTGAGTACAAACGTATAGGATTGGAAAAGGGATTCCGCCAGGTAGAGAGCGCTCCTCTCGTACGTTCTTCTTATCATGCAGATAAATGCATAATAAAATGAACAAAATAATCACTAAATTGTTTTATTAAAAAAGCACAAGCCTGCAAAGACACAATGAAACAGCATTCACAACAAATACTATCGCCGGCGTTCAACACGTCAATGGGGTTTATCCCCATCCTCACTTCTATTGTCCTGAGTGAACTAACCTCACAAGATATGGCCATCTATATCGGCGCTGCCATTGGCATCCTCGAGGTATTAAGGCATACCATTTTAAAAATAAAAAAGTTACCAAACCTCATTCTGTATGCTTCTACCGGACTGATGCTACTGTTTTCTCTGGGAACGTTGCTTCCTACGGATATAATACCTGAAGGAGAGCTGCCCATTACTATGGAGGTTGCCATAATGGTGGTGATAGCTACCCTCTATAGTTTGCGACATAAGCTTCTTATTCATTTTGGCGAAGAGAAGACCACTGGTCCGCGTTTCATATCGCAAGGAATCGAAGCGAGCATCGTATCTATGCGTATGGCATTGCTGCTGGGTGTACTCCACCTCATCATCATAGTTATAGTGATGTTATTCTCCATGTCGGGCATCAATCGGATAGTAGGATTTATCGTTTTTCATTTGTTCCCTTTCCTACTTTTCCTGACGTGTATTGCCCTTAACTACTATGCCATCAAATACTTCAACCATCTTATGCAGCATGTAGAGTATATGCCTATAGTAAATAATAAAGGAGATGTCATCGGGAAGACTATTTCCTCCGAAGTTATCAGGAGAAAGAAAGACATACTTTATCCGGTTGTGCGCGTTGCTGTCGTCACCCACGGAATGCTCTTCCTTTGCCAACGTCCCGAGAAATGTCTGGTAGACGGTGGCAAAGTAGACCTCCCCGCAGAAACCATCCTCCATTATGGCGAGACTTTACCGGAAGCACTGGAAAGAATTCTTCCTACAACTCTCTCTGAAGCGGAACCTGGAGAGGCACATTTCAGCTTGATGCATGAGTTTGAGAACGACATAACCAAACGACTTGTCTACCTCTACATCTACGAAGTAAAAGACGACTCCGCTCTTTGCAGCAGTCGCTATCCCGGCAGCAAACTATGGACCTTTGAACAGATAAAAGATAACTTAGGCAAGAACTATTTCGGCGGCTGCTTCGAAGAGGAGTTCGAACACTTGAAAGAAGTTATTTATATAAGAGAAAAATACAAGGAATCTTAGATAAGTCGGGGACGTTGCCACGTCCCTGCCACTCTTTCACCGTTTTCGTCTTTATATATTCTCCCTCGCAGGTGATATTAGCTGCTATGCACAGACGGGTATGCGGGCGACAGGTATGTAGAATATCTTCTACCATTTTATTATTGCGATACGGAGTTTCAATGAAAAGTTGCGTCTGATTTTCGGCATAGATGCGTTGTTCCAGCATCTTTAGCTTCTTCATGCGTTCGGCAGATTCGATAGGCAAATATCCATGGAAAGCGAAACTCTGTCCATTGAAGCCCGAACCCATCACTGAGAGAATGATAGAAGAAGGTCCTACAAGTGGAACGACCTTCAGGTTCTTCTGCTGGGCGATAGCCACTACATCGGCTCCCGGATCTGCTACCGCCGGACAACCTGCTTCGGAAATCACTCCCATCGACTCTCCACAGAGCAAGGGTTTCAGGTAACTAGAAATATCTTCGGATGAAGTGTGCTTGTTGAGAGGATAAAAAGTAAGGGAATCTATGTCAATGTCCCGGTCCACCTTTTTCAGGAAGCGACGTGCTGAACGCACGTCTTCGACAATGAAATGGCGGAGACCGCGTACTATTTCTGTATTATAGGTAGGTAGCACAGAGGTTACAGGAGTATCCCCCAGTAACACAGGAATCAAATAAAGTGCAGTTTCCATGTAAATATGATGATGTGTAAGAGTTCTTTTTATTTGTTATAACCGGATTCTTCCAGAATATGGCGGTAATCCGCATTTTCGAGCAAGTTTTGCAGGGTAGTGTCTTTATGACGTTTCATGTAAAAAGCTACGATTCGCGTGCCTAGCCACGTACCGATAAGTGCAGGTGCAGGTTCGCCCAACAAGTTGACCGAAGGCGCCGATTTCATATATTTGCGTACCACCATCGGGTCGCGTGCATAGAGATAGCCGTTTTCCACAAAGTAGTTCCACACCTCCTTTTCATTGGCACGACACCATTTTTCTTCTTCCTCCGAATATCCCAGCACATCTCCCACCTTGTTATATTCCAACAACTGTTGTACCACATAATTGATTTTACCATAATAAACCATCAAGTCCACCAAGCAACTTTCCTCGCCAGGTCTAAAGGGATATTGTCCCATGAGATAGAAAGCAAAGCAATCAGAGGTGATGCGGTCCGGACGCATAGTGCGACGCTGGTAGTCGTAATAGAAACGTTTATAGAGTGGATAATTTTCACCCATATATTTATCGAGGCTGATTCCCAGTAGGGAGTCCACAAGGATGATGGATTCGTTGAAAGCGGAAATTTGAGAATAGATAAGAGGAACACGTATTGCAGGAATCTCTTTCTTTAGTCTCTTAAAGCCCCGGGTCAGCTCTTCTTCCACCTTTTCAAGGTCGGGATACATCTTTTCCACATCGGCAATCAATCGCAAGAGCGTAGTATCGGAATAAAACTTCTGAAGTCTCTGCGAAATTGAATCATCCCCCACCCCACCGATGGCAAGCACGTCTTCAATCAATATCTTGGTAGGCTGACGATATTCCATATTCAGCTTCTGCATAGCGGAGAAACTGTTGGAACGCACGTAGTCGCTCAATAATTTATCATAACGAAGAATGGAAATCCCTTTTTCTTCCGGTTTCGCACTGCCTCCTGTGCTCATTCGACAAGAAGCGAAAAGCATATTCACAATCAGAAGAAAAAGGGAAATCCGTAGTTTCATTATTTATTATCCGTAAATGATGTTACCATTTTCGTCTTTATACTCATCCAGACCCTTTTCGTAAGTAGCCATGGCACGAAGACTCATACCTACACTGGAGAAACCTCCATCGTGGAAAAGATTCTGCATTGTCACTTTGCGGGTGAGGTCGGAGAACATCACGATGCAATAGTCGGCACATTCGTCGGCACTGGCATTGCCCAGGGGAGACATGCGGTTGGCAAAGTCATAGAGTTTGTCCATGCCCTTTACTCCGGAACCAGCAGTAGTGAACGTCGGAGATTGAGAGATGGTGTTGACACGCACGCTGTGCTCACGTCCGTAAATATAGCCAAAACTACGGGCGATAGACTCCAACAAGGCTTTGGCATCTGCCATATCGTTGTAACCGAAGAAAGTGCGTTGTGCCGCCACGTAGCTCAAAGCAACCACCGAGCCGTAATCGGCAATAGCACTTAACTTCTTGGCAGCCTGAAGCATCTTATGAAAAGACACAGCTGAAATATTCAATGTTTTATCCAGCATATCATAGTCCAAATCATCATACGTACGTTTCTTACGCACGTTCGGAGACATACCGATAGAATGAAGTACAAAATCAATTTGTCCGCCCAGCACGTCCATCGAAGTCTTAAACACGTTCGTCAGATCTTCCACGCTAGTAGCATCTGCCGGAATCACTTGACAATTCAACTTCTCTGCCAAAGCATTGACTTCACCCATGCGAATAGCCATCGGAGTGTTGGACAATGTAATAATTGCACCTTCTTCCACAGCTCTCTCAGCTACTTTCCATGCAATCGACTGGTCATTCAGAGCACCGAAAATGATACCTCTTTTTCCTTTCAGTAAGTTGTAACTCATATCTTTTAAATAGTTAAATTTTGTGCAAAGATAGGAACTTTCTGCATAAAAAACCACGAAGTGTGCAAAGAAAAGCATAGAACAACAAAAAATCCACCTAAACCAACAAATTGTACACATCCGTCGACGTTATCCCCGATAAATTTGCATCCGATAACTAAGAGGTTTATTCGTAATATCAACCCTATAAGAAATATATTTATCATGAACACATTGAGTAAGAAGCTCTTATTACTGACGGTGC
>JAUUNK010000121.1 GCA_030844565.1 Bacteroides ovatus | reverse complement strand
TTGCCTAATCTCTTGCCATAGAGATAATTATTATATGCCCTTATGGGCGCACCACCCGCGCCTCCTTATCACCGTAGTCACGTATTAACTGGCTGAAATCCTGTGCTCCCAGACATACTGCCACTTTGTTGCTACGGGCGGTAGCGATCAGGGTGTCAAGTCCTTTACAGTAAAGTGTGGGAACCTCATCCACTAGAATAGAGCATTTGAGCCTGCCTTTTCGGTTGACCATTTTAACGATACGGGCATTATACAATCCTAACGCACATGAGTAAATATTCTGTCTGTCAGGGTTATTGCCGACGCACAAAACTTTGGGTTCCTCCGGATTATTGATATCCAGCGTGAAGTCATCTCCGGTCATAATCCAATATAAGGCAGGTGAGATCAGCCTTGATAGCGGAATTTTGGCGGAAGCTATCTGCCCTTGGAGCTGCTCCATCGCACCACCTTTCCATGCATCCATAAAAGGTGACAGGTAATTCTCCAGCTCCCGGTAAGAGGTCAGTATGGTGAACAGGTCGGAATACGGTTTATTCAATAGCTCTATGGCATGTGGGAAGGTGCAGAATTTCCCGTTTTCATAGATTTTAAGATACCAGATCACCGCCGCAAATAGCACAATCGGGCTTTCTACAAAGAAATCTCCCTGCTTTTGAATCCAACTCTTGTTCAAATTTAACATGATTACATACGCTGATTCGTATGCATCCGCGATATCGGATAGAAACGAAGGATTGAGGGGATTGCACCGGTGGCTGTATCTGGGATCATCGAAATTAATCACATAAAATCCGACCGGCTTGGCATACTTATCCTTGTTTTTAAGCAGCTGGTTATAAGCAATTATGCTTAAATCCGGATACTTAAAATCATAGATATAGGCGGCGAATCCTTTCTCTATCTGCTGGCGGATATAGTTATTGATGATGGCATAACTCTTTCCTGATCCCGGCGTGCCTAATATCAATGAGGCGCGGAAGGGATTAATCACGTTTATCCAGCCTGAATAGGTCTTTCGTTGGTAACGGAAACGGGTGGGCAGGTTTACCGAGTATTCATTGGCAATCAACCTGCGCTCCTGCATGAAGCTCTCGTTCTCGTCGTTAAAGACGTCATCCATGAGTTGGTTCTTCAACAGGCGGCTGATCCAGGTTCCGGCGGTAAGCAGGCTGATATATCCGGCAGCTACGGTAGCTACATATAATAAGGTTAGAAGCGCGACGGGGAAGCGTGCCGTCAGTAAGAGCTCGCTACCAAAAAAGAGCAGCATCCCGGCTATAAGGTAACAGCCGATACTCCTTCATGACATCTCCACGTCCTTCCGTCCTTTCGCTCCCATGCAGGAGAAGAAAAGGAAGAGCAGACTGAAGGACTTGCTCACCAGCGAATGGGAAAACAGCCCGGTATCCCGCTGGAAATTGAGCAGTATCTTGTCCACGACACCGATGTTCAGGTTCATGGAAAGAAAATAGGGATAGCAGAAATAATAGACATTCATCACTAAAAATAGGATGCTGATGGCCCTCATGAAGTCAAGGTTCTTATTGAGCCCTCTGGTTTCGTCTTGTGACATAAGCGGTATGATAATTAATGGTGATACATTTTATTAGCCCAGATGCGGACCTCTGCGTTTTCTCTTTTTCTTTTTCCCGTAAGGGCTTTGCGTCAGGTCGTCTGCCGGATACGGATAGGATTCCAAAGAGAATATATCAAGCAGTCCTTCCACCAGCTCCGTCTCTTTCATTTCCGGTTCGGACGGATGGATAACAGGGGCTTCTTCAGTCTTTTCCGGTGGGATCGTGCCGTACTTCCGGTTTATAACCGATGCCGAATATTCTTTGCCCAGAAGCGAGCCCTTGAATACGGTCTTTGAGTTATGGTCGATGTAGGTCACGCCATAGATCACACCGGAATCGTTCTGCCAGAGTATGGCGGCAATGCCTTTTCCAGAAAGTTCCTGCAGGAATCCCTGACGGGTGGGCTGTCCTTGCAGGGCGGTAGCGATAGCTTCCTTCGTCTGTACGGGTACGGGATGTCGGGCAATTCATTGTTTGCTTTTCACAAATTTCTTTTGGAGTGCCTCGTAGCCTACGCTTTTACCGATCTTGCTGGATTTGATGGCTACGCCGGTCCGTTCTCCTTTTTCATCGGTAGCCGCATAGACCAGTCCATGATAGGTCTTTCCCTTTATCGTCTTGTGGGCCTCTTCCACCGTTACATGGAAAAGGCCAAGCAGGGCTTTAAACTCCTTGACGGATTGGAACTTGTATCCCTGCATGACGGGCTTGACCACATTGGCTATCTGATGCTTGATATCCCCCTTCCGGTAATCGACGGCAGTCAGCGGCAGGGATTCCCGTCGCTCCATCTTCTCGGCGGGTAACAGATGGTATTTCCTCTCCAGCTCCCGGCAAACAGCGGTCGAGCGTTGCCATTCTTTGTAATCTTTAATTTTCTTTCCCTGCTCGTCAATACGCAGGGAGACGATATGGATGTGGGGCCTGCCGATATCCTCATGCCGGTAGATGATATAGGGTTGGTTGCCATATCCCATTTTTTCCATGTATTCCTGGCCGATAGCGGTCAACTGTTCATCGGTCAGCACATCGTCCGGGTGTGGATTTAATGAAATGTGGATAACGGGCTTCTCAGTCCGGCGGTTAGCCGCCAGATACGGTTCGAAGGAACGGATGCAGTGCTGGATGGTCGGATGGCCGTCTGCCGGTTCCATGATCCGGTTTCATGCCAGTGGCCGTGCCTGCTGCTTGTCCACTTTTTCTTGATTGTAGTATAATGCCCCGTAAACGGAGGCTCCTGATGTTATTTTTGCAACCATTGTTCAAATTCTTGGGTGAGACGGATAATCTCCCGGTTGAGAGATATTAGTTCAATAGTCAGTTGCTCCAATTTATAGAGCATGGCAAGAGCCTTCTTTTCGGATAGTCCGGTATGCAGAGCTTTGACTGCCTGGTTATAGTTTACTCCGATCCGGCGGTATTCGCTCTGCAGGTTGGTCAGCTTGATGTAGTAGTCCGTTGCCGCCTTATCTATTTTCACGACTTTCATCGGTTTGTCGAAAAGGGCGGCAAGGATGAACTGGGATTTATTATTAGCTCCCGAATTCTCAAAGAGCCTCTCAAACTCGATGTTCTGGAGTTCGTCCAGACGGAATCCGTAATAATAAGAATGAAGTTCTGATTCCTCTTTGGGATTCCGTCCGCCTCTTCATTTGCTCGAAGTGTCAGCCCGTCCGGGTTTGCGTGTACTATTGATTTTAGCCATATCTTTTCAGGTTTTATTTATCCGGCAGCAAAATAAGTGATAATTTTGATACGAACCTAAAATCGGAAAGTGACTACAAATGACAAGAGATGACTATTTGTGACAGGGGGTAAAAATACCCCTGTTCACTTCCCGTTTCCGCAAGCCGCGATGTTCTTTTCAAAGGTTTCCTTTAGTTTGGGCAGCAGGACGGAATAGTTCTTTTTGCGCCGGGCAAGGTCGGCACGCAGGTCATATGGTTTGGGAATGGCAACATTGAAGAGTTTCTCAAAAGCGGAAACGATACCGGCGAAAGAGAGGCGTTTGCCGCTTTCGTCCGTAATCAGCCCGCTGTAATCCAGCGAGGAGATCAGTTCCATCAGGTTGACCAGCGAACCTTTCCAATGGAGCGATGAAAGAAACGAGGAAGGTGTCGTGATGGTTCCGGGGTACTGTACACCAAAATTGACCAGCTCTATTTCCGCCTCCACCAGCAGGAGGCATTTGTCCAGATAGAATTCGGCTACTGCCGTGTGGAAATGTCCTGTTCGGGTGAATAACTTCTTTAGGGAAATCAGTTCTACCTTGCTGTGAAGCAGATGGCGCAGCCTTTCCGATACGGAAACCGATTCGATGGCGAGGTCGTAAAGGTATTGTTCATATTCGGTATAGGAGGAAGAGAATTCTTCATCGGAAACTGTCTGTTTTGGGCTTGAAGCCAGAGATAAATAATTGAATATACGGCATTCTGTAAATGGTTTCATACGGCATACATTTGATTTGTTTATACCGGAGTAAGCCAAATGAAATGCCTCTGCTATCGTTTAAAGCTCTATACCTTTTTAAAATACTGACAATCAACAATAAACAAATTTCATATAGAAACGGGTGTAAATAAAAAGTGTAAGCCGTCCTTGACAAGAATGTTAGGACGGCTTACACTTTTGTAAACCTCATTTGCTTCGGGTTATCCTCCGGTCAGTCGATGATATGGTATTTCCTTAGTTTCTCATACAGGGTAGTCCGGCTGACATTGAGCAACCGGGCCGCCTTGGAACGGTTGTCACCCGTCTTTTCAAGGGTCTGGAGAAGCAACGCCTTTTCTTTTTCTTCTTCCGTCCACTGCGTTTCTTCTTCTTTAGGAAGGGAGATTTCAAGGTTCAGGTCTGAAACGGAAATCCATTGCTCTTGGCAGATGAGTACGGCTCGACCTATTACATTCTTCAGTTCACGGATATTCCCCGGCCAGGGATATTCCAGCAGTGCCGCCTCTGCCAGCCGGTCAAAGCCACGAAACGATTTATGGGCCTTGGCGCAAGTGAGTTTCAAGAAAAAATAAGCCAGAGGAAGGATGTCTTCCCGGCATTCTGCCAGTGTAGGAATCCGCAGAGTGAACTCATTGAGCCGGTGGAACAGGTCTTCCCGGAAGCGTCCTTCTCCGATGGCTTTTTCCAGATTCTCATTGGTGGCGGCAACCAGCCGGATATCAAAAGAGTATTCTTTCGTGGAACCTACCGGCTTGCAGCGTTTCTCTTGCAAGGCCCTGAGCAGGAGCATCTGTGTCTTATAGGAAAGGTTGCCTATCTCGTCCAGAAACAATGTCCCTCCGTTAACGGCACGGAACAATCCGACCTTGTCGCTTTCCGCACCGGTAAAGGCTCCCTTCTGATGACCGAAAAACTCGGAGGCGGCAAGCTCATCGGAAATGGCCCCGCAGTCGATAGCCAGATACGGCTTGTTCTTCCGATGGCTCCGGGCATGTATCTCGGCTGCAATGTGCTCCTTCCCGGTGCCGGAAGCCCCACGGAGCAGAACGGAGATGTCGGCACAGGCAATCATCTCTATCAGACGGTACATCTCATGGGCTTTGGGGCTTTCACCTCGGTAGAACTCCTGTTCGTTATCGTTTTTATCCAGTATCTCCGTTATCAGAGCCAGGAGATTGTCTGGCTGCACAGGCTTACACAGGTAGTTGATGGCTCCCAGTTGCATGGTTGTCACCGCATTCTCCACCTGTCCGTAGTTGGTCATGATCAGAAAAGGGATAGAGTAGTACTTCTCATTCATCCATTTCAGGAGCGAGGTGCTATTTCCGTCCGGCAGGCGCAGGTCTGCCAGTATTAGGTCGAACTCCTTTTGCCCGATGGCTTTACGGGCATTCGCAAGGGTTGCCACGCATTCGGTTTTCATCCCTTTTTTCACCAGCCAGTTGCTGATGCTACGGCTGAACACAATATCATCTTCAATAATCAGGATTGTTTTCATAGGCTTTCCTCCCGTATTTTTCAGCGTATACTATCAGTTTTTCCACTGCCCGGATGATGTCCCGCATTTCCATGGATTGTCTATTGGTCCACTCTGTCGCAGGTTCTGTCACCAGTTCCCGTAAATGAGACAAGGGGAAATCCAGACGGACGGTTTCCCATAGGGGCAGGTTCTTATGCAGGATGGAGGCGGCGGCCTCCTTGTCTTGTCGGTCTAAGGCAGCGGTTAATGCGGCAAGGTCTTTCCGGCTCTCTTCGATAAACAGGGCGAGCATTTCCTCCCTGTTGTCCTCTCCTGAAAGGATGAGTGAGAAATCGGGAGCATACTCCTTTCTGTCTTTTTCTCCTATCACTTGTGCCACTGTATTTATCAGTTCTTCCATAGAGAATGGTTTATGGATGCAGCCCGAAAAGCCGCCCGACAGATACTCGTTGTCATCATCCACCCGTGCCGTTACCGCTATGACGGGGATTGTCTTTGCGTTCTCCATATTGGATGCCCGGAGCAGTTCAAGTATTCCGTAGCCGTCCGTTTCAGGCATCTGTATATCCGTCAGCAGCAGGTCATATCTTTGTGACCGTAGCCGGGTAACCAGTTCACGGCTGGTCTGGCAGCAGTCGCACCGCACTCCGTTACGGTTAAACATCTCTTTGGTAATGTTCAGTTGCATCCGGTCGTCATCAATGACCAGTACGTTGATTCCATCCAGATGATAATCAGTAGCGATGCGTGTCTCATCCATCTGGGTGGATTCATCCGCCTCAAGGAGTGGCAGGAATGCGGTAAACGTGCTGCCTTCACCCGGTTTGCTTTTTACGGTAAGGCTTCCCTGCATCCCGGAGACCAGCCTGCTTGCAATGGCCAGCCCCAATCCGAAACCGGGAACATTACGGGCATTGTCCAACCGTTCAAAAGCTGTGAATATCCGGGTTGTTTCTTCCTCCGTCATCCCGGTACCGGTGTCCTGTACCGAGAAATGCAATTCTTTATTCCGGTATTCCGCTTGCAGGCGGATTTCACCTTGCCGGGTGAATTTAATGGCGTTGGAAAGCAGATTGTTCAGGATTTGCTGGAGCTGGGAACGGTCACCGCTTACTACCACATCCAGACCGGAAAAGGCGGTTGTCAGCCGCAGCTTTTTCTTTTTGGCCAGCGAACCGTAGTTCCGGGCTGTTTCGCTGAAAAGGGTCTCCAGCCGGAAAATCGAAAGGATGGGTTTGTTCCTGCCGGTATCCAGCAGGTAGAATCCGATCAGCGTATTGACCAGCCCGATCATGTAATCGGAAGAATGGAGTATATTTTCCGCATACTCGTCCTTGCGGCTCTTCTTTTCTTCCCCGGGGAGCAGTTCGGCGCATCCTTTGATAGTAGCCAGTGGCGCACGAAGGTCATGAGCGATGGTGAGCATCATGCGTTTTCTGGATTGTAGGAGCTCCGTGTTCTCACGATTGGAGGCTTCCAGCTGACGCTGATACTGGTTTATCCTGTTCAGATCCCGGTGGATGATAAGATACAGGAGGACGGTCAGCAACGAGATGAGGACAGCCAGCAGAGAGACCGTATGGAACGAGCGGTCGCGTGTGGAAATGAATTGCCTGTAACGCTCATCAAGCCGTATTCCAGCATCCGTCTCAAAGTCCCTGACAATCCGGTGTAGCC
Organism: Bacteroides ovatus; assembly: GCA_030844565.1. Classification (GTDB taxonomy): domain Bacteria; phylum Bacteroidota; class Bacteroidia; order Bacteroidales; family Bacteroidaceae; genus Bacteroides; species Bacteroides ovatus_A. Next base: position 7,290 of record JAUUNK010000121.1, on the reverse strand, counting down.
TGTGGTTCAGGTCCGTGTTGTTACTGTACAGGAGGTCCATCTGTTCCAGCAGCCTTTCCCGTTCGGCTTTCTGCATGTCGGTCACCTCCCTGTCAAGGGAGTGCAGCATGCTCGTGACAGATGTGGTACCCTGATGTTTACCAATGGACTGTCGCTGGCGTTCCAGCTGTTCCTTCTGCTGCAGATAGGCCGATTTTTTCCTCCCGGGCCTGATGAATGACCAGAAACCCTTCTTCGGAGTTTCCTCCTCCTTCTTTTTCTCGGCAGGAAGGACATCCGCCTGCTGGATATGGGACACGATTGCCGGAATCTTGCTGTTCACGATCTCGCCGGTCTTGCGCAGACGCCCGAACGTGTCCATGACCGTGTCTAACAACAGTTCCTTTCTTTCCAGCAGCAGGCATAACGAATCTATGCGCGACTGTTGTTCGGGAGACTTCACATACCTTTTCAGTGTCTGCAACATGTTACAGACACTGTCTTTTTTTGTGTGGTAGAGTCCAAGGTCGCTTTCATCCCAGACGCTGGCTGTTTCACCGTAAGTGGCCAGTCCCAGCAAGCCCGCGTATGTTTCTCCGGCCAGATGCCGGATACAGGCCAGTTCATGCTCATCCTGTCGCAGGCTGTTCCGCCTCGTCTGTTCCTTGCGGAAGATATGAATGGTCAGGACGAGCAGGAGAAGCAGTATGACATATCCTAAAAGGATTTTAAGTTTCAACCACATGGAAGTCTTCATTCTTATATTGGAATCCTACAAAAAGGCGTGTTCGCTCATATAAAAGGGAATAATAGAAACTTATGATAAAAGTTTATTACTGTTTCAAACCATTTGAGGATACCTCGCAAGTTTGCTATCACACAGTTGATCTTTTAATCTTTTTTTATACTCACAGAAAGGATAGGAACCTGCTTTTTATGACTGAAACATATCACATCCCCTTTATTGGACATTACATTCTCATTCGATCATATTGTTTTCATTTCGGCTCATCCGTTTCTTCACCCGTTCTACTGCTTCCGATACAATTTCTTTGTTTTCAAAGCGTTGTGTATAATTGGTATAGTCTGGATGAATCCGTTTGTAGGTCGGGTCAAGAAACAAAGGACTGGAAATAATATGGTCCGCTGTCGAACGGTTACAACAGAAAACTATATTTTCAACTCCCGCCAGCCGGGTCAGTGCCTTTACATCCGTGTCATGTGGCTGCAATGTCATCGGATCCGTGAAAAAGAACAAATAATCAATCTCTCCTTCCACAATACGTGAGCCCATTTGCTGGTCACCACCTAAAGGACCGGATTTCAGAATCGTGATATCCCATTCTGTTTCAGGATGTTTCTCTTCGAGCGCTTTTTTAATGAGTGTACCGGTGGTTCCCGTACAATAGAACTTATGCCCTATCAGACGTTCCGAGTTCCAAAGAACCCATTCTATCATGTCCTTTTTCATTGCATCGTGTGCAACCAGACCGATTTTACGAACAATTGTTTTCATCATAATAATAAAATATGGTTTATGTGATAATATAATTAACAATATCCAACAGCTTTATAAAAAACAGGAGAATGACTGTATGAGTTTGAGCAGCTCCTTGTTCGCCCGGCTGTCCACGGTGGCTTCCCGCCTCTCCTCAAACAAAGTAAGCGTTGCGGAGCATTCCCCGCAGATATCAATGCCGACTACACGTTCCTTTCGAAGGACAATTGCCAGTAATTCCTCCAGTTCCTGCAGGCTGAAAGACCCTTGATCCCAGTCTGTTACTGCGGATGCCGGGTTCAGGACATCCTTGTCTATGGACAAGTAAACCGGTCCTTCAATATACGCAGAGGAGAAATTGCGCCAGCCCTTCTCGTGAGCTAACGTCGCTTCGCTATAAAAACTGACTCGTTGTCCGTATTCTTCCGGTACGGTGCGTATCAGTTTGTCCGATGCACCGACTATCACCACTTTCTTGCAAAGCATATTCCAGTCTAACATGTCTTTTACCCAGCTCCCACAAGAAAGCATGCCCTTGAACAAGGGAGGCTGCATGTCGGGGTGATGGTCGAATACAATCAGAGAGAACGGAACTCGAAGTTTGTCTGTCCATAATTTGGTCAGGTAATGATAATTGCCCGAATCAATGAAATGGATACCTTCCGCTGGATAACCGGCAATCACCCGCTTCAATTTTCGTATCCCCTCCTTGTCACAGTAACCTCTCGTTCCAGAAAGGTGACGGCAGTCTAGCCAAATGAACTGATTGTTCCGTGCAAATACCTCATGGGCATACACACCGGTGAAGTTCATGATGACAACCGGCCAGACGGTTTCTCGGTCCGCCTTCTTCTTACACCGTCCATTTGTCAGTAACTCTTGCTTATTCATGTCCGTTCAGAACCATCGTACATAACAAAAATCTTGCCGGTGAGGTAACAGGGGATGGTTGGGATACATTCTGAATGCCTGTTTGAAGCTTCCAGCGCTGAACATTCTGGTTATTGCCTTGAAAGTGTATAGGTTTCCGTCTTTGGATGTCAAAGAAAAAGGAATGACCTCATGGATGCGATCCTCATTCTCCTCATGCCGTATAATGACCGATTCCAATCCGATCGCGTTGTCCAGCCCTTTCTCGTCAATGACGACCGTCATCTCGTATTCCTTACCAGCCTCCACCGTGGCGTCCAATCCTTTTCCCGCATTCACGGAAACGATTTCCACGGCATTCCATCTGCTGTCGACAGCTGCCTTCCAGCCGGCAAGCGTTTTCGCCTTTGCATAATTGTCCGCCGCCAAAACATGAAAGTGTTCCGACAACTTGTTGTAAAATCCGTCATAGTAGTCATCCAGCTGTCTTTTCATCGTGAAGCGGGGAGCTATTTGCGCAACCGAGTTCTTGATGTACTTGACCCAGGTTTCCGGATAGTCTTTTTCTTTCCGTTCATAATATAACGGCAGGATATTATGTTCCAGCAGGAAATAAATTGTTTCCGCATCCAGTTGGTTCTGGTACTGTTCATCCTGATAGGTGGCCTTGTCGGTGATGGCCCATCCCGCCTCCTTGCGGTAGCCTTCGTACCACCAACCGTCCAGCACGGAGAAGTTGAGTACGCCGTTCATCAGAGCCTTCTCACCGGAAGTTCCGGAAGCCTCCGCAAGACGGGTGGGAGTATTCATCCAGATGTCAACCCCAGAAATAAGATGCCGTGCCAGGTCCATGTCATAATTCTCAAGGAAGATGATTTTACCCAAGAATTCAGGACGGCGGGATATCTCCACAATCTGCTTGATGAGCCCTTGCCCGGCAGTGTCGTTTGGATGGGCTTTTCCTGCAAAGACAAACTGTATGGGATGTTCCTGATTGTTCACAATCCGCGCCAGACGATCCAAATCGGTAAACAAAAGATGAGCTCTTTTGTAAGTTGCAAAGCGCCTTCCGAAGCCGACAAGAAGAGCATTCGGATTAAACTTCTCGAAAATGGAGACACCCAATGCCGGGTCAACCTGGCTTTTGAGCCAGTCCCGGCCGCATTTCCACTTGATGTAGGATATCAGTTTGGTTTTCAACCTTTTCCGCATGTTCCATATCTCTTCATCGGGTATATTATAAACGCCTTTCCATATTTCCTGATTGGACTGGTCGTTCATGAAATTCTCATCGAAATTGTCCTTAAACAGCTTTTTCCACTCCGCCGTACACCAAGTGGGAAAGTGTACGCCATTCGTCACATAGCCCACATGGTTCTCTTCCGGGAAATAGCCTTTCCAGAGAGGCGCGAACATCTGCTGTGAAACGGACTTGTGCAGCTTGCTGACACCGTTTACCGCCTGGCTGGTTTTGCAGGCGAATACCGACATGCAGAAACGTTCTCCCTTGTTGCCCGGAGTTTGCCGTCCGAGGTTCATCAACTCGTCCCACGTAATGCCCAGCTTATCAGGATATCCTTTCATATATTTATTGAAAAGCCCCTCATCGAAATAGTCATGGCCGGCAGGCACAGGTGTATGCACAGTGTAAAGCGAGGAAGCCCTAACCAGTTCCATGGCTTGTCCGAAGTCCAGGCCTTCGGATATATAGTCGCATAACCGCTGGATATTGATCAGTGCGGCATGCCCCTCGTTGCAGTGATATACATCTTTCTCGATGCCCAATACTTTTAATGTCATCATTCCTCCGATGCCGAGCAGTATTTCCTGCTTGAGCCGGTTTTCCCAGTCACCGCCATACAGGTGATGGGTAATCGGACGGTCGAACTCGCTGTTCAGTTCATTGTCCGTATCCAGCAGGTAGAGGGAAACACGTCCCACATTGGCCTTCCATACATTGGCATGGACCGTGAAACTGTCGGCATAGGGAACATGGATTACCAGTTGTCGCCCGTCAGGCTGCATCACTTTCTCTATCGGAAGCTGCCCGAAATTCTGTGGGTCATAATGAACCTGTTGCTGCCCGTCCATCGCCAGAGCCTGGTCAAAATAGCCATAACGATATAAAAGCCCTACAGCGCAGAGGTCTACGTTACTGTCCGAAGCTTCCTTCAGATAGTCACCTGCCAATATGCCCAGACCGCCGGAATAGATTTTAAGAACCCTGTCCAGACCATATTCCATGCTGAAATAGGCAACTGACGGACGGCTGTGGTCCGGCTCCACATCAAGATACGCCTTAAAAGTGGAATATACGTTTTCCATCTTACGCATGAAGTTTCCGTCATGTGTCAGTGCCTCCAGCTCTTCATAATCCATCCGTTCCAGAAACAGTACCGGATTCTGTTCCGCCTCTTCCCATAGTTCCGGGTTCAAACCACTATATAAACTCTTCGCATCCTCGTTCCAGGTCCACCAAAGATTATGTGCCATCTCCGCAAATCTCCGCAATTCTGCCGGAAGGTGTGAACCGACTGTAATCTCCCTCCATTGTGGGACGTTTACATGATAACTTGAATATTCCATAACATTTTACTTATTTGATAGTTCATGATTTTTTTCTGTGGAGGTTTCTCCTGTTTCCGGTTCTTCCTGTGGAAATGTCCCGGCTGTACCCTGGAAATTCTCGAGGAACTGTTTTTCCATACTTAGCGATCGTTTCCGTATCCGCTTGGAAAAATAGATAACGACAATGATCAGGAAAGATAATATCAGTCCTGACCCCAAAGCGACATTGAAAAGACGGATGATGATACCCATTACGATAATGATACAGATCAACACCTTGATCACTATCATTGATACCAGCAGCCCCCTGTTGAACCTGTTGTCCGCCCAAAGTTTGCGGAATTCGACGGAATTGTTTTTCTTCATGATGATGGCGCACAAAAACGGGGATATGATAAGGAGGACAAGAACGAAGCTCAGCAGGCTTCCTTTCATCCCCGGAATACGTCCCATTACCAGAGGATACGCATAGGAGAAGAACAGCGCTATGAAAAACAGGCATACCACCAGATAAAGGGTGACGGATACCAACATGGACCTGATGAGCTTGTGCCAGGAGCCTTGATGTCTTGTGGTCATTGTTCCAGAAGAATAATGCGTCAGGTAATCTTTCAGGAATTGTGGCAAGTGCCTGTCTGCAAAACAGTAGACGGGATCCGACAGTCTTATCATATAAGGAGTAAGGAAAGTGGTGATGACCGATACTGCCACTATGACCGGATAAAGGTATTTGTCCATTACATTCAGACTGATTCCTAACGAAGCGATGATGAACGCAAACTCACCCACTTGTGCCAGGGAAAAGCCGGCTTGTATCGCAATCTTTAGCGGTTGTCCGGAAAGCAACACGCCGAAACTCCCGAACAGGACCTGCCCGCATAGGACCAGTGCCGTCAGGATAAAAACAGGAACGGCATATTCCCATATCATGGCAGGGTCGATCATCATTCCCACTGATACGAAGAAAACGGAGGCGAACAGGTCCTTTACCGGTTGCACGATATGTGCGATTTCTTCCGCTTTATCTGTTTCTGCCAGCAGGGATCCCATGACGAACGCACCCAGCGCGGCGGAGAATCCCGCCTTTGTCGCTATCATCACCATTCCCAGGCATAGTCCCAGGGAGGTTGTCAACAGTATTTCATTGCTAATAAAGCGGTTCAATCTTTTCAGAAGGGTAGGAATCAGATAGATTCCCAATGCTGACCAGAAAATAAGAAAGGCCGCAAGTTTCAATATGCTCTCCAGCATTTCGAAGCCTTCAAAATGCTTGCCTACAGCCAATGTGGAGAGGACCACCATCATGATTACCGCCACCACGTCCTCAATGATTAGTATCCCCAGGACAATACCGGTAAATTTCTGATCGAGAAGCCCCATGTCACTGAATGCTTTGAATACGATGGCGGTGGAGGACATGGACAGCATTCCGCCCAGAAAGATACAGCTCGTGTGTGAGAAGCCCATCGCATTGCCTGCCGTATATCCCAGGAACATCATGCCGCAGACGATGATAACAGTGGAGAATATGGCCGAGGCTCCCACACTTATCAGCTTTCTGAACGAGAAATCCAGTCCTATGGCGAACAGGAGGAAAATAACACCGATATCCGCCCATATCTTGATATTGGCCTGGTCGGAAACAGTCGGGAATAGGGAAATGGAAGGACCTGCCATAATACCGGCCACAATATATCCCACTATGACCGGCTGTCCCAGCCATTTGAAAATGACGGTTATGATACCGGCTATAATCAAGATAGTGGCAAGGTCTGATATTAAAGGGGCAACTTCCGACATAGGAGTAACATTTTATATGGACAACTCGTTAAGGACACGGATCAGGTTTTTGTCAATGGGCTTGTCGTTCTTGATAGCCTGGTCAAAAGGAATATAGACAATCTCATTGTTATGTATGCCTACCATGATATTGTGCTGGTCCTCCATCAGGGCCTGTATGGCGGCCTCACCCAGCCGGCTGGCCAATATGCGGTCGTTGGCACTTGGCGCTCCTCCCCGTTGTAGATGTCCCAGGATAGAGACCCTGACATCATATCCGGGGTATTCCCTTTTTACCCGGTCGGCATAGTGCATGGCTCCGCCATTCTTATTGCCCGGGCTTTCCGTCACGATGACGATGCTGCTGTTCTTGGTCTTCCGGAATCCGCGTCCGATAAAAGTCTCCAGCTGATCCGCATCCGTCCGGTCTTCCGGAATAATGGCGGCCTCGGCTCCCGAGGCTATTGCGCTGTTCTGGGCGAGGAAACCGGCGTCGCGTCCCATCACCTCGACAAAGAAAATTCGGTCGTGCGAGGTGGCTGTATCCCGGATTTTGTCCACACACTCCACGATGGTGTTCAGGGCCGTATCATATC
>JAUUNK010000120.1 GCA_030844565.1 Bacteroides ovatus | reverse complement strand
CCTGGAAAACGGAGGAGCAGAAGAGGATTTCGTCCCCCCACATGACGGACTTGAAGAAGAATTTAAACGTATCATGGCTGTCATCAGAGAGAAGAGAAGTGCCCAAGCTGCCGAATTGGAACGGAAAAAAGAGGAAAACCTGCAAGTCAAACTCTCTATTATAGAAGAACTCAAAGAACTGGTAGAATCTTCGGAAGATGCCAACAAGTCATACACGGAATTTAAGAAGCTGCAACAACAATGGAACGAAACCAAGCCAGTACCTCAGGCACGTGTCAACGAGCTGTGGAAAAACTACCAGTTGTATGTGGAGAAGTTCTATGATATACTCAAGCTCAACAATGAGTTCCGCGAATATGACTTCAAGAAAAACCTCGAGATAAAAACTCATCTCTGCGAAGCTGCTGAAAGGCTGGCAAACGAAGAAGACGTGATTTCCGCATTCCACCAACTTCAGAAGCTACATGTGGAATTCCGTGAGACAGGTCCTGTTGCCAAAGAACTGCGTGAACAGATATGGAATCGGTTTAAAGCAGCATCAACTATGGTGAACCGCCGTCATCAACAGCACTTCGAAGCGTTGAAAGAGACGGAACAACATAATCTTGACCAAAAGACAGTGATTTGCGAAATCGTAGAAGCTATCGAATATGACCAATTGAAGACCTTCTCCGCTTGGGAAAACAAGACTCAAGAAGTGATTGCCCTGCAAAACAAATGGAAGACTATCGGCTTTGCCCCGCAAAAAATGAACGTGAAGATATTTGAACGTTTCCGTCGGGCTTGCGATGAATTCTTCAAGAAAAAAGGAGAATTCTTTAAAGTCTTGAAAGAAGGTATGAACGAAAACCTGGAAAAGAAAAGAATCTTATGCGAAAAAGCGGAAGCTCTGAAAGACAGCACAGATTGGAAAACAACTGCCGACGCACTTATCAAGTTGCAAAAAGAATGGAAGACTATCGGCCCTGTATCCAAAAAGTATTCTGATGCTATCTGGAAACGCTTTATCACTGCTTGCGACTACTTCTTCGACCAAAAGAATAAAGCTACTTCTTCACAACGTTCCGTGGAACAGACTAACATGGACAAGAAAAAAGCGATATTGGATCAGCTTGCAGCCATTGACGAATCAATGGACGAGGAAGAAGCAGACAAGCTAGTCAGAGAACTGATGAAAGAATGGAACAACATCGGACACGTGCCCTTCAAAGAGAAAGATAAGTTGTATAAGCAATATCATAGCTTGATAGACCAACTGTTCGACCGTTTCCATATCAGTGCGTCTACCAAGAAGTTGAGTAGCTTCAAGTCTAATATCAGCAATATCCAGAATAGTGGAGCCCAATCTTTGTATAAAGAACGTGAAAAACTGGTGCGCATCTACGAGAACATGAAGAATGAACTCCAAACATACGAAAACAATCTGGGATTCTTGACTTCTGCCTCCAAGAAAGGAAACACTCTGCTCACAGAACTGAACCGGAAAGTGGAAAAACTAAAAGCTGACTTGGAACTTGCTTCGCAAAAGATAAAAATGCTCGATGAATCAATCAAAGAGAAAGAGGCGGAACACGAATAAATTCGCTATTATATATCATTAAGAAAGGGACTTTCGAAAGGTCCCTTTTTTATTGCCTTCTCCGGTGGTAATAATACATAAAAAAAACCTGCAAAAGAATAACTCTTTAGACAGGTTCTTTTCAATTTAACATTAGCTTTGTTGGGCTACCTGGATTCGAACCAGGAATGACAGGACCAGAATCTGTAGTGTTACCATTACACCATAGCCCAATATCTTTCTCGTTTGCGGGTGCAAAGATACAAATATTTTGGGAAAGACAAATATTTAACGAGTTTTTTTTGTAAAAAGTACGATAATATCCTTTCTATTTAAACACCCCATCCCTAAAAAACACAAAAATTAGGGCATAACTTTCTTGTATCCAAGAAATCACCGTATATTTGTCAAAAATATCACGTTTATAATAAGAAACAAAGAGGAAGCGTTACTTGTTATAGATAGAAAAGGAACATGAATTATTAATCTCAACTCATAAATGAACGATACGAAAACATTAATTAAAAAGATAACTGAAGGAATTCAAGAAAAAAAAGGTAAAAACATCGTTATAGCCGACCTCACCCATATAGAAGATACTATCTGCCAATACTTTGTCATCTGCCAGGGAAACTCTCCCAGCCAGGTGAGTGCCATTGTGGATTCTATTAAAGAATTCGCCCACAAAGGCGCGGGAAGCAAACCGTTTGCAGTAGACGGATTGCGCAATGCCGAATGGGTGGCAATGGATTATTCCGATGTGCTGGTCCATGTGTTCCTGCCGGAAACTAGAATGTTTTATAACCTGGAGCATTTATGGGCAGATGCCAAACTGACTTCAATCCCCGATTTAGATTAACTTAGAATTATGGACAACAATACTAATAACAATAACAACAGGAAGCCGACCAACAAGCCGAATGTGCCGAAGTTCTTTAACCTGAACTGGCTGTATTTGATTATATTGATGATGCTTTTCGGACTTTATTGGTCGAGTCAAGGAAGCGGGGCTTCAAAGGAAGTGCCTTACAGTGTGTTCCAAAAGTATGTAAGCCAAGGCTACATCAGTAAGATAATAGGATATGATGACGGTAGCGTGGACGCTTACATCAAACCCAATTATGTAGGCACAGTCTTTGGTGCAGATTCCAACCGGGTAGGCAAAAATCCGATGATTAGCACGAAAGCCGCTTCTGCCGAAAGCCTGGATAGTTTCTTGTCCAGCGAAACCACTGCACAACATTTTGACGGTGAAAAGAGCTATAAAGAAAAAGCAAACTATTTCACTGCTATTCTGATACAAATCCTACCACTGGTACTATTGGTAGCCCTCTGGATATTCTTTATGCGACGCATGAGCGGAGGTTCAGGCGGAGGTCCCGGAGGTGTATTCAATGTAGGCAAGTCTAAAGCTCAGCTTTTCGAAAAAGGGGGAGCTATCAAAGTGACCTTCAAAGACGTTGCCGGACTGGCAGAAGCCAAACAGGAGGTGGAAGAAATCGTAGAGTTCCTGAAAGAACCTCAGAAATATACAGACCTGGGAGGTAAGATTCCTAAAGGTGCCTTGCTTGTAGGTCCTCCGGGAACCGGTAAGACGCTGTTGGCAAAAGCCGTAGCCGGTGAAGCAAACGTGCCGTTCTTCTCACTGGCGGGTTCGGACTTTGTGGAAATGTTCGTAGGTGTGGGAGCCTCCCGTGTCCGCGACCTCTTCAAGCAAGCTAAAGAAAAAGCCCCCTGCATCGTTTTTATCGACGAGATAGATGCTGTAGGCCGCGCCCGTGGCAAGAACCCTGCAATGGGTGGAAACGATGAACGCGAAAACACGTTGAACCAATTGTTGACCGAAATGGATGGCTTCGGTTCCAATAGCGGTGTTATCATCCTTGCTGCAACGAATCGTGTGGATGTGCTTGATCAAGCCCTTTTACGTGCCGGACGTTTCGACCGCCAGATTCATGTAGACTTGCCAGACCTGAATGAACGCAAAGAAGTATTCGGAGTCCATCTGCGACCCATTAAGATAGATGATAGCGTAGACGTAGATCTGCTTGCCCGTCAAACTCCCGGATTCTCTGGTGCGGACATCGCTAATGTCTGCAACGAAGCAGCCTTGATTGCTGCCCGCCACGGAAAGAAGTTTGTGAGCAAACAAGATTTCCTGGATGCCGTAGACCGTATCATCGGAGGTCTTGAAAAGAAAACCAAGATTACAACCGAAGCCGAACGGCGTGCCATCGCACTCCATGAAGCAGGACATGCCACCATCTCCTGGTTGCTCGAATATGCCAACCCACTTATTAAAGTCACCATCGTGCCACGCGGTCGCGCACTGGGTGCCGCCTGGTATCTTCCCGAGGAAAGGCAAATCACTACCAAAGAGCAAATGCTTGATGAAATGTGTGCTACCCTCGGTGGACGCGCGGCAGAAGATTTGTTCCTTGGACGCATCTCCACCGGAGCGATGAACGACTTGGAACGCGTCACCAAGCAGGCCTATGGCATGATTGCCTACTTAGGCATGAGCGAGAAACTGCCTAATCTTTGCTATTATAATAATGATGAATATTCCTTCAACCGTCCATATAGCGAGAAAACAGCCGAACTTATCGACGAAGAAGTGAAAAAGATGATTAATGAGCAATACGAACGTGCCAAGAATATTCTTTCTGAAAACAAAGAAGGTCACAATGCTCTGGCGCAACAGTTAATCGACAAGGAAGTAATCTTTGCAGAAGACGTAGAACACATCTTTGGCAAACGTCCATGGGCTTCCCGCTCCGAAGAGATTATGGCAGCTAAAGAAAGCAAAGCCGCCGCCGAAGCTGAAAAGAAACTGGCTCAAAACCTCAAAGAGGAAGAGAAAGAAATAAAAGAAGAAGAGGCGGAAAACATGGCTGAGATAAAAGAAGAAGAAGCAAAGAACAAAGAAGAAAAAGACAATCGCAACGAAACCAAGGAAGAAAAATAAATGTGAAGCAAAAGAAAGCAAAGAGATAAAAAACAGACAGAATCACAATTTAAAACTACACATACCTTGAAAAGCAATTTTATACAACGTGCCCTGACAGGCAGTTTATTCGTAGCCGTTCTAGTGGGCTGTATCCTTTACAGCTCCTTCACGTTCGGAATATTGTTTATTATCATCAGCGCCCTGTCCATACGTGAATTCGGGCAATTGATGAACCAGACCGAAGGTGTCTGCATGAATAAAAGCATTACTATGTTGGGAGGTGCTTATCTTTTCCTCTCTATCATGGCATTTTGTATGAACCTGACAGATTCAAAGGTATTCATACCCTATGTAGTATTGATTCTGTACCTGTTCATTAGTCAATTGTACCTGAAAAAGGAGAACCCGCTGCTCAACTGGGCATATTCCATGATGAGCCAGTTGTACATAGCACTCCCCTTTGCTATGCTGAATGTGGTGGCTTTCCACAACGACCCGGCATATAGCAGCGGTAGCTACAATCCCGTCTTTCCACTTTCTATCTTTGTCTTTATCTGGTTGAATGATACGGGCGCCTATTGCATCGGTTCTCTGATAGGAAAACACCGCTTATTTGAACGCATCTCTCCCAAAAAGTCTTGGGAAGGTTCTATCGGTGGAGGGGTGGTAACTATCGCATGTTCTTTCATCTTTGCCCACTTCTTTCCGGTGATGTCTATGGTAGAATGGGCAGGACTCGCTTTGACAGTAGTTGTTTTCGGCACTTGGGGCGACCTGACGGAATCTTTGATGAAACGCCAACTGCACATCAAAGATTCAGGAATGATACTCCCCGGTCATGGAGGAATGCTCGACAGATTCGACAGTGCGCTGATGGCTATCCCCGCAGCAGCAGCCTATCTGTATGCATTGACCTTCCTCTAAACCAAGACAAATCATTCAGGAATCTTCATTATATGTAAAAGAAGAGCCATCTTACCTTTTTTTCAAAAGGTTGAAGATGGCTCTTCTTTTTATCCGGTATTTTTTCTCTTATTCTATCTTCGCCTTTGCAATATCTTCACTAGTCATTTTCTTAAGCGTTTCGGAGGGTTGCTGATTCTTTATATCGAAAGCAACTTCCACTTCTCCATTCTTTTCCGAATTAAGCTTCACTTTGATACCTTTAGTCTCAGCAGTAATCTCATCCTCCAAGGATTTCAGGCTAAAAGATACCATGGCTCCATCCGTAAAGTATTTCGTTCGGTCATCATACGTATTGTAGCGATATTCGAGATGGATATAACCGTCATCTTCGGGTTCAACAGTTGTGTTTCTCACCAGGCTCACACGGTGGGGTTCCTTAACAGGCAGATACTGACGGAAGATTACATTCAGATAACCGCCGCTAATCCACATGTTGCCCTGGAAAATGGTTACCGGGTCGTTGCCGTATTCCTCTTCATTCTCAGCAGTCAGATCTTCGACGGGCTTGGTCAGTATCTCCCTGACTCCCTCTAACTGCACTGCCACATCGTAGCCTTGATAATCGTCGTATAAAGGATTGAACAAAATAAAAGCACGCTGCCCGTCTACCGGTCTAAACCAAGGAACGTGGGTAGAAACGGGACATATGGTTCCCCAAGTGTCTCCTTCAAGATAGTAAGCGCTGCCGCTGGGATTGCGCACTGTCACTAAGTCTATTCCTCTGTCCCCGACAGAATAACCATCATCGTCGCATCCCTGCCACACGGGGACCATCACCAATAATACTGCAAACAAAAGCCAATTAAGTTTCTTCATATTTTATGTGTTTTTATTGTTTCTACTCCTAATAAATAAAAAAACCGGGCATTTACTGCACCGGCTTTATATTTATTATAAAAAAGAAAGTGATTTTTGGGAAAAAGATGTCCTCATCTTCTCTTATGGAGCAACTCAATCATTTGCCGGGCGGCATGGCGAGGTGCGCCGGCTTCGCCAAGCCGTTCCGAAACGTAGGCATAGCCCTCGAGCATGCGATTGCGGTAGCTTTCGTCCTGCATCAACCGACTGAGCTCCGCTTGCATATTCTTCACCGTCATCTGGTCGGCTACCAACTCCCTGACCACTTCCCGGTCGGCAATCAGATTAACGAGCGAGATATACTTCACTTTTAAAACGTGGCGTTTCAGAAAAGAAAAGAGCTTCCCTGCAGGAGTATAATAGCACACTACCTGAGGCACGCCAAACAAAGCAGTCTCCAGCGTAGCAGTCCCCGAAGTCACCAAAGCATAGGCAGCCTGTTGTAGCAAAGGATAAGTTTGTCCGAAAAGAATCTTCACATTCTTTCCACCTATATACTGACCGTAATACTCGGGCGAGATGCCCGGCGCTCCTGCCAGAACAAGCTGATACCCTTCGTAGACAGAAGCAGCTTCGAGCATAGATGGAAGATTATCTTTTATCTCCTGCTTCCGGCTCCCTGCCAGCAGGGCGATGACCGGTTTATCCTCCAACCCGTTCTCCCGAAAAAAAGCGGAAGCGGAAGCCGGATGTTCCCTACGGAAAGCGACCACCTCGTCCATAGTAGGATTGCCCACATAGTGGATAGGGTAACCATGTTTCTTTTCAAAGAACTCCACTTCGAAAGGAAGGATAGAGAACAATTCATCCACATCCCGCTTGATGTTCTTAATCCGATATTCTTTCCACGCCCATATCTTGGGAGAAATATAATAGTACACAGGGATATGAGTCTGCGAACGGAGATATTTGGCAATGCTGAGATTGAATCCCGGATAATCTACCAGAATCACCACGTCCGGATTCCAACGGCTTATATCTTCTTTACACCGCTTCATATTAGCAAAGATGGTGCGCAGATGAAGAAGCACAGGGACAAAACCCATGTAAGCCAGCTCTTTATAATGCTTCACCCGCTCCCCTCCTACTGCCGCCATCAGGTCGCCCCCAAAGAAACGGAAACGTGCTTCAGGGTCTTCTTCCTTCAATGCAGCCATCAGATGGGATGCATGCAAATCGCCGGATGCTTCGCCGACCACCAGATAGTATTTCATAAGCGATGAGTTTGAGGTTTCTTTTTACAAACCCTTTTCACGGCATCTCGCCTTAAGCTCGTCCATAAAGCCGTAAGCGGTGACATCTACCGTAGTAGGAGTGATGGCAACATAGCCATGTTCCAATGCCCAATGGTCGTTTTTCTCATTCTCCGGTTCATGGTCGGCAAACCGGCCTGTCAGCCAGAAGTGGTTGGCATCTCCCATCCGGGGACACGGTTCCCATTCGTGCTCCCAACAGCCCTTTGCCTGTTCGCAGACTTTCACGCCCTTGATGTCTGCCGTATCAGGGAAGTTAACATTGAGACAAGTCAACGGAGGCAATCCGGTGTCGAGCACCATTTGCGTAATCTGGCGAATATAAGGCGCCGTAGCTTCAAAGTCGGCATCGGCAGCATGGTTACATAGCGAATAGCCGATGGAAGGAGTGCACTTAAGGCAACCTTCGATAACCACTCCCATGGTTCCCGAATAGTGTACATTGGTAGCAGAATTGTCGCCGTGGTTGATGCCGCCCACCACCAGGTCGGGAGCATGGTCGAGCACTTCATTGTATGCCAGCTTCACGCAATCGGCAGGCGTGCCCGTACATTTATATACCGTCAGCCCCACTTCTCTACGTACCAACTGATAGTGTACCGGCTGCGTCACCGTCAGCGCACTACTACTACCCGAGCGTGCCGAATCGGGAGCCATCACCACTATCTCGCCCAGCGGACGGAGAAATTTTATCAACTCATTTATCCCCTTGGCATTAATGCCGTCATCGTTGGAGACTAATATCAACGTTTTTTTATTTTCCATATTTCTTATTCTTATAGCAGGTTCATTTGGCAGACCTGCATGATATATAATAGATGTGCAAAAGTAAGAAAAAGAACTAGCATAGCCAAGTCCTTGTTTTAATTCCTATTGGATGTTTTTCCTGGATATGGTAGAAGCTATTCTCAGGTATTAAGAGCTTTCATGCTGATTATGAATGAATAGCAAACCGCGTAGCCATCCCTATTGCCCAGTTCATAAAAAACGAATAATAAAAACACCCGGATGTTCTATATTAAAACATCCGGATGTTTTAATATAGAACATGGGGATGTTATTATGTAAAACATCCGGGTGTTTTATATAATCAATATTTATACTCCGCCTAACAGTCCTTAGACATCCATTTATTAGCTCACCGTAATCTGAACACTAACTCTCTATAGTGAAGTTTACAAATCTTAATGTTCTGCAAGTGAGTAAAAAAAGGAACATAAATCCAATATAAATATGTATATTTGCAGACTGTGAAAGAAACTTGATAAGATACTTTATTGCCTGTTCATAACCCACAGTTATTAACAAAACAAGCGACTTATCAACAGAAACTGCAAAGTTTCTCTTTTTTCGTAGGCGCTCTAAGTTATTATCACTTATTTCGCTGCCAATAAATTTAGAGAATATGGGAAAAATAATTGCTTTGGCTAATCAAAAAGGGGGTGTAGGAAAGACCACGACTACGATTAATCTCGCAGCCTCGCTTGCCACGCTCGAAAAGAAAGTACTCGTTGTAGATGCCGACCCGCAGGCGAACGCTTCGTCTGGTCTGGGCGTAGACATCAAGCAATCCGAATGTACTATCTATGAATGCATTATAGACAGAGCCAATGTAGAAGACGCCATTCATGACACAGAAATTGACTCTTTGAAAGTTATCTCCTCACACATCAACCTTGTAGGAGCAGAAATAGAAATGCTGAACCTTCCCAACCGGGAGAAGATACTCAAAGAAGTGCTCACTCCACTAAAGAAAGAATATGACTATATATTGATAGACTGCTCGCCCTCGCTGGGACTCATCACTATCAATGCCCTGACCGCCGCCGACTCGGTAATCATTCCTGTTCAAGCGGAATATTTCGCACTGGAAGGAATCAGTAAACTGCTGAATACCATCAAGATTATCAAGTCTAAGCTCAACCCCACACTGGAAATCGAAGGCTTCTTGCTCACGATGTACGACTCGCGCCTCCGTCAGGCAAACCAGATATACGATGAAGTGAAACGCCACTTCCAGGAACTGGTCTTCAAAACGGTTATCCAGCGCAATGTGAAGCTAAGCGAAGCACCCAGCTACGGACTCCCCACCATCTTATATGACGCGGACTCCACCGGAGCTAAAAACCACTTGGCGCTCGCTAAAGAAGTGATTAGTAAAAACAGTAAATAATAAAGAACGAAGAAGATATATATGGCTACACAAAGAAGAAATGCATTAGGTCGCGGGCTGGATGCCCTGCTCTCGATGGATGAAGTGAAAACCGAAGGTTCTTCTTCTATCAATGAAATAGACCTGTCCAAAATATCTGTCAACCCAAACCAGCCACGCCGCGAATTTGACGAAGCGGCCCTGCAAGAGCTGGCAGACTCTATTGCCGAAATTGGTATCATACAACCGATTACCCTGAGGCAAATATCCGACGATGAATACCAGATTATCGCCGGCGAACGCCGCTACCGCGCTTCTTTGAAAGCCGGGCTGCAAACCATTCCTGCCTACATACGTACGGCAGACGACGAGAACATGATGGAAATGGCACTTATCGAAAACATACAGCGCGAAGACCTCAACGCTGTGGAAATCGCCCTTGCCTACCAACATCTACTCGAACAATATGAACTGACACAGGAACGCCTGAGCGAACGCATTGGGAAAAACCGTACCACTATAGCCAACTACCTGCGCCTGCTGAAACTGCCCGCACCCATACAGATGGCGCTGCGAAACAAGCAAATCGACATGGGGCATGCCCGCGCACTGCTTTCTTTGGGCGACCCCAAATTGCAGGTGAAAATACTCGAAGAAACCCTCGAGCACGGGTATTCAGTGCGCAAAGTGGAAGAAATAGCCAAATCGCTGAGCGAAGGAGAAACCGTGAAAAGCGGTACACGCAAAATAACACCCAAACGTGCAAAACTGCCCGAAGAATTTAATATGTTGAAAGAACACCTCTCGGGATTCTTCAACACCAAAGTACAACTGACCTGCTCTGAAAAAGGGAAAGGAAAAATCAGCATCCCCTTCAGCAATGAAGAAGAGCTGGAACGTATCATGGAAATCTTCGATACTTTAAAAAAGTAAATGACGAAAAAGAATAAAAGATATCAATTGCTCATCTGCGCCCTGCTACTATGTATCCTACAAGTAGCAGGGATTGATGTACATGCACAGGAGGCTGTAAAAGCAGTGCAACAAGATACCATTATCTCCCAACGGCAAGCCCCCAAGGCACGGGCACGACGATACCGCGATCCGATTCAGCAAAAAGCAGCAGCTGAAAACGACACCCTGCAAACATTGAGAAAAGACACCGTATTGCCCCTTCTGCCTGCCGACAGCATCGGCATGGCAAAAATAGCCGTAGCCGACAGCCTGGACAGAGTGAACCAAGAAAACCTGAAAAAGATAGAAACTCCTGCCAAAAGCATTGTCCAGACCGACAGCCTGCCGCCGGCAAAGGAGGAGGTCGCTAAAAAGATATTCATTCCCAACCCGACAAAAGCAACATGGCTCGCTGTGGTATTCCCCGGGGGAGGGCAGATTTATAATCGCAAATACTGGAAGCTACCTATTATATATGGTGGATTTGCCGGTTGCGCCTATGCACTGAGCTGGAACAGCAAAATGTATAAAGACTACTCGCAGGCGTATCTGGACATCATGGACGAAGACCCCAATACGAACAGCTTCGAGGACTTACTGCCCCCCAACTACAAATACGATAAAGAACAATTAACTAAAACTATCAAAAGAAGGAAAGATAGTTTCCGGCGTTACCGGGATTTGAGTATCTTTGCATTCATCGGAGTTTATTTGATTTCTGTAATCGACGCCTACGTGGACGCTGAGCTTTCGAATTTTGACATTACACCCGACCTGAGCATGAAGATAGAACCGGCTATTATCAACAATCAGGTAAACTCTCATAGCAAATCGGTGGGACTCCAATGTGTCCTCCGCTTTTAACAGACAACCCAGATTAGATTGAACTTATTATTAAGCATGAAGAAACTAGTAAATTACTGCCCACTCCTTCTTCTTTTCCTGGCGGCCTCGCCGCAGGTAAAAGCACAAAGTGTCGACGTACTGATTCATGATAACGGAAAAGAAAGACAAGAAAGCATAGAACTACCCAAGAGCATGACGTACCCGCTAGACAGCCTGCTCAACGACTGGAAAGCCAAAAACTACATCGACTTAGGGAAAGACTGCAACACGGCGGAAGTAAATCCGCTGTTCAGCGATTCGGTATATATCGACCGTCTGTCGCGCATTCCGTCTGTCATCGAAATGCCCTATAACGAGATTGTGCGCAAATTCATTGACATGTACGCCAGCCGCCTACGCAACCAGGTGTCTTTTATGCTGAGTGCCTGCAATTTCTACATTCCTATCTTTGAAGAAGCACTGGATGCCTACGGACTGCCCCTCGAACTGAAATATCTCCCCATCATTGAATCCGCTCTCAATCCGTCCGCCGTATCGAGGGCAGGCGCCTCGGGGCTGTGGCAATTCATGATTGGTACGGGAAAAATGTACGGACTGGAATCAACCAGCCTTGTGGACGAACGCCGCGACCCCATCAAAGCAACCTGGGCTGCAGCACGATATTTAAAAGAACTGTACACTATTTATCAGGACTGGAATCTTGTCATCGCCGCTTACAACTGTGGTCCCGGAACCATCAACAAAGCCGTGCGCCGCGCCAATGGAGAGACTGATTATTGGAAAATATACAACTACCTGCCCCGAGAGACTCAAGGATATGTGCCTGCATTCATTGCAGCCAATTACATTATGACTTACTATTGCGACCACAACATCTGTCCAATGGAAACCAATATCCCCGCCAGCACGGACACGGTACAAGTGAGCAAAAACCTACATTTTGAACAGATAGCCGACCTCTGCGGCGTGTCTCTGGAAGAAATAAAAAGTCTCAACCCGCAATATAAAAAACAGATTATCCCGGGAGCCAACAAGCCTTATACGCTCCGCTTGCCCCAAACTACCATCAGCGCCTTCATCGACCGCCAGGATACTATCTATGACCACCGTGCCGACGAATTGTTTCGCAACCGGAAAGTCATTGCCATGAAAGATATTTCCACCGGGCGCAAAAGAGGGAGCACCGCCACAGTGGGAAACGGCAAATTGACTTACCATAAAATCAAAAGCGGAGAAACACTCTCCACCATTGCTGACAGATACGGAGTGCGCGTAAAAGACATTCAAAGCTGGAACGGCATGTCAAATACCCGTATATCAGCAGGAAAACGGCTGAAAATATACAAATAAACGCTTCCTCGCTTGCACCGATAAGAAATTTGCTTATTTTTGCAAAACTAAGCAAGTGAAAGGATGATAGTATGGAAAATGTAAACCCAAAAGAGATAGCTGAAGAAGAGATGATAACCCAGGCATTCCAGGAATTGCTCAATGATTATCTCTCTACCAAGCACCGCAAACGTATAGAAATTATTACGAAAGCCTTTAATTTTGCCAACCAGGCACATAAAGGCATCAAACGTCGCTCGGGCGAACCTTACATCATGCACCCGATAGCCGTAGCCAAAATCGTATGCAACGAAATAGGTCTCGGCTCTACCTCTATCTGTGCAGCATTACTACACGATGTGGTAGAAGACACTGACTATACGGTGGAAGATATTGAAAACATCTTCGGTCCTAAGATTGCACAGATTGTAGACGGATTGACTAAAATATCCGGAGGTATTTTTGGTGACCGCGCTTCGGCACAAGCCGAGAACTTCAAAAAGCTCTTGCTCACCATGTCCAACGACATCCGGGTGATTCTCATCAAGATAGCTGACCGCTTGCACAACATGCGAACCCTGGGTTCTATGTTGCCCAACAAGCAATATAAAATTGCAGGCGAAACTCTATACATCTACGCTCCGCTTGCCAATCGCCTTGGACTTTACAAGATAAAGACCGAGCTCGAGAACCTCAGCTTCAAATATGAGCATCCCGAAGAATACGCCGAAATAGAAGAGAAACTGAACGCTACGGCCGCCGAACGTGATAAAGTGTTTCAGGAATTCACGGCTCCCATCCGCACGGAGCTCGATAAAATGGGACTGAAATACCGCATCCTGGCACGAGTCAAATCCATCTATTCGATATGGAGCAAGATGCAGACCAAGCACGTGCCCTTCGAAGAAGTGTATGATTTGCTTGCAGTTCGCATCATCTTCGAACCACGGAATATAGAAGAAGAACTGAACGATTGTTTCGACATCTATGTCTCTATCTCCAAGATATATAAGCCCCACCCCGACCGCCTGCGCGACTGGGTGAGTCATCCCAAAGCCAACGGTTACCAGGCATTGCACGTCACCCTGATGGGAAACAACGGGCAGTGGATAGAAGTACAAATACGAAGTGAACGCATGAACGACGTAGCTGAGCAGGGATTCGCCGCTCACTGGAAATACAAAGAAGGCGGAGGAAGCGAAGATGAAGGCGAACTGGAGAAGTGGTTGAAAACCATCAAGGAAATACTGGACGACCCGCAACCGGATGCCATCGACTTCCTGGATACCATTAAACTAAATTTGTTTGCTTCCGAAATATTTGTGTTCACCCCTAAAGGAGAACTCAAAACTATGCCGCAAAACTCTACAGCATTGGACTTCGCCTTTTCTCTCCACACAGATATAGGAAGCCATTGTATCGGCGCAAAAGTGAATCACAAGCTGGTTCCGCTCAGCCACAAGCTTCAAAGTGGCGACCAGGTAGAAATTCTGACTTCTAAATCGCAGCGTGTGCAACCTCAATGGGAACTTTTTGCCACTACCGCACGGGCACGCACCAAGATAGCCGCTATCCTCCGTAAAGAGCGAAAAATACACCAAAAAGCAGGAGAAGAAATCCTCAACGAATTTCTCAAAAAAGAAGAAATCCGCCCGGATGCTGCCACCATCTCCAAGCTATGCAAACTTCATAACGTGAAAAACGAAGAAGAACTCCAGGTTGCCATCGGCAGCAAAGCCATCGTGTT
>JAUUNK010000119.1 GCA_030844565.1 Bacteroides ovatus | reverse complement strand
CCGATTTGTACCGACGGACCTTCACGTCCCAAGGACAATCCGGTGCTCAATGCCAATATTCCTCCGGTAAACTTGGACAGTAATTCAATAAAAGGATGCCTGTAGACAATGCGCCCATTGATGACTCCCCGTGTTTGCGGAATGCCTCCGCCTGTTATGAGAGGCATCTTTTTCACCATCCACGACACGAAAACAAGGACGCCCCACATCAGCAGAAAAAGAAGGATATACTCATACCAGTGGGGATGGGAGTTGAAGAATCCGCGGCGGAGATTGAAAAAGAATTGTAACAGGTAATGATAGGGCACTGCAATAAGCCCCGTCAGCAACCCCACAAAGATACTAACAAAATAGAGACGGGCATCTATCAATTTCTATTTCCATCTCCGCCACTCTCTTCCCTCTTTCAATCCCTTTAATCCTTGAAACATTTCATATTTTTTCTTTTCTTGTCACCCATGATGTATCTTCGTAACAACAATCTACACCGGGCGAAGTTTCGAGGAGGAAAGAAAAAAGGAAGAATGAACTTACTTATTCTGCATCGGGCGCGGACCGCCTTTTCTACTCATATTGTGTCCTTGACCCGGTTTACCTTGTTTCCGTCTGTTGAATTCCTTTTTAAATTTATCTGCGTTTCTTCTTTCCGTCTGATAAATCTTCATGATTTGCTTCGGCGTCAGAATCTTACGAAACTCGTTGTAGTACTTTTCCCGAATATCGAGCATCTTACGGCTTTGAGCAAACTGTTCTTTGATTTGATTCTCTATCTGGGCATCCGTCATTGCAGGTCTCATACCCGGTTTAGCTCCGGCATTCCCGTTGGAGATTCCTTCCGCCTTTTTCCCACGAGGAGTGCGGTTCATCATCCGGCATTCGCGCAACTCTTTGAGGTAGCTTTCATAGACAGGAACAAATTTAGCTGCTGTGGCATCATCCAGCATCAAGGTTTTCACCATCTGATTAGCCTGCATTTGTATCATCTGCTCCTGGGTGGGGCGTTGTTTTCTACTTTTGTTATCTTTTTCCTGAGCAGACAGGGTTATCTGGCTTCCCATCAACAGGACAGCCAACATCACATACATAAACTTTTTCATACTTGTTACTTTTTAAAATTTGATTAGTTATTATTGAGAAATATATCATTCTCCGAGAAGAGGACGAGTTCTTCCAATTCCTCATCGGAAAGCTCTTTAATCCACTGGTCCATAGGGTCGGATGACGTCACGTTTGTTTCCACAGCCAATCTATCAGAAAAGTCATCCGTTGCCTTGTCGCTGAAGGGAAAAGATGGGGCAAACAAAAGTCCTGCCAGCACCGCAGCAGCTATCGCCCCGGCAATAATCAACCTCAGCCTGCGTTTTCTGCGTTGCGATGCAAAGGTACGTTCCATTATCTCCTGCCTGCTTTCCTCGAAAAATCCTTTTGGGGTGCAGTAGGGTGTCCGTTTACCAATGTTGTCAAAATCAAAATCCTTTTCCATCACGTTACCTATTTAATATGTATTCTTTTATTTTATCTTTCGCATAATGGTAGTTCACCTTCAATGTCTCCACCTTGCTCTCCATGATATGGGCAATCTCCTCATACTCCAGTTCATCGTAGTAGCGTAAATTGAACACGATGCGTTGCTTCTCCGGCAAACTCAATATCGCCTCCTGAAACTTCACTGCCAGTTCATTTTCGTAATCCACATAATCCGAAGCCTTGAGTTTGCTTATCAACTCTTCCTGTACCTCTTCGGAAGATACCACTTCCTCTTTCCGCCCGTTCAACAACCGGAGGCACTCATTGGTGGCAATCTTATAAATCCATGTGCCCAACGAACTTTCTTTTCGAAACTGCTCCCAATGGCGGAACACGCGGATAAAGACTTCCTGCAGGATGTCCTGTGCATCCTCATGAGACACCACCATTCTCCGAATATAATTATATATCGGCTCCTGAAACGCATCCACCAACATCTTGAACCCTTTCTCAGGATTGGAGGAATAGGTTTTTCGGATTCTATCTTCGTTTATCATTGATTCTTTTTCTGAGCTTTGGTAATTAGAACACCTAAAGAGGCCGAAGTTAAATGAGGAAGTACAGTTTTTGCGTTTATTAACGCCGTTTTGTCTCTATACCATCTCTTTGCTAAGAAATAGCCCTTCAAAGAAAGAAAAGCAAAAGCAAGATTTTCCTATTATGGTTTTTTAATAGTATCTTTGCCACAAGGCAGAATCTTTATTAAATTAACCAAGCTCTCAACCCTCTATGCAAATCCAGGACGAAAGCCATATCAAATGGAAACTTTTTCTCGAAGGAAACGACCAGGCGTATAGCTGGCTTTACACACATTACGTCCAGTTGCTCTATCAATATGGACTACAGATTACGCCCAATGCGGAAATCATCAAGGATTGCATACAAGACATCTTTGTGAAAATATACCACAACCGCAAGAAACTCTCCATCCCTAACAACGTGAAGACTTATTTGATGATTTCTCTCCGCAACAGCATCTACAACGTCTTTAGCCAGGAACGGGTACAAGAAACCTATCTGTTCAACTTCCACCAGATGGAAAGTCCTAGCATCGTAGAGAACAGCTTTTTCAGCGAAGAAGAACAGCGCGAACAAAACAATGAAATAAAGAGAATACTCTCCGTACTGACTCCCCGACAAAGGGAAATCATCTACTACCGCTTCATCGAAGAACTGGACTACAACGAAATATGCCAAATCATGGAGCTAAACTATCAATCGGCTTATAACCTGTTGCAACGCTCACTTCAAAAGATAAGGGATACGTTTGGCATCACACAATGTATCCTTCTTTTAATGACTCTCTACCAGAATACTACGGTATAACAATTTATTCGGTTTCGCCCGAATGCAATAAGCAGAGATACAATAAAAAGATTTTTGAAAAAAACTTCAGTTAAGTGAGTAGAATCCTTTTTATGAATTGTCTTTCTATAAAACAACCCGAAAATGGATTCGAACACAAAGTATAGAAATTATAAAGCAGACCAATTGCTCAATGATGATTATTTCCTCGAATCGGAACAACATCCGACACCGGAAAGCATCGCCTTCTGGAAAAAGCTTTCCGCAGAAAACGAGCAACTGGGCAAAGAAATAACTACCGCCCGCAATTTTTTGCAAGGTATCCGGCACATCTCCATCCCACCCCTGCCGCAAACCGAAGTAGACAGGATGTGGAAGCAGATAGACGCGCGAAACCGCCGGGAAATGAAAAAGAGCAAAAGAAAAATTTTCTTCCTCTATCCCACCCTTGCTGCTGCCTGCATCATTATTTTCATCGTGGGCGGATGGTATTTGAGACACATATACCCAACACTGGAGGACCCGACGGCACCAGACATAACAGCGGTCGGGTGTCCCGACACTCCGACCGACAACATACGACTGATTCTTTCGGAACAAAAGCAAATAGCTATTCAAGGAAAAGAAGGGCAATTGCAATATGACCAGCAAGGGAGGGTAAACGTAAACTCCCAAACCATTGACCTGACAGCGGAAAAGAAAGAAAATAAAGAAGTTTATAATCAACTGATTGTGCCCGCAGGGAAACGTTCATCCATCACCTTCTCCGATGGGACTCGCCTGTGGCTAAGCGCCAACTCCCGAGTAGTGTATCCGGTAGAATTTACCCGGCAGGAAAGAGAGATTTATGTAGAAGGAGAAGCCTTTCTGGATGTGCACCGCGACCCGGAGCATCCTTTTATTGTGAAAACAGACAAGATGGCTATTCAAGTGCTCGGCACGACATTTAATGTATGTGCCTACAAACAAGAAGACACTCACACAGTAGTGCTTGTGACCGGTAGCGTGGAGGTGAAAACGAACAAGAACGAAAGCCGACTATTGACTCCGCACAACATGCTTGCCTACAACGAAGGGGAAGGTTTCACTGTGGAACCTGTTGACGTGCAGGAATACATAGCGTGGAAAGACGGGTTCTATCTCTTCCACCAAGAGAAAATGAAAGCTATCGCCAAGAAACTCAGTAAGTATTATGGCAAAGCAATCCGTGTGGACGATTCGCTGAAAGACATTACATGCAGTGGAAAGCTAGACTTAAAAGACGAGTTGGACGAAGTGTTGCATACCCTTATACAGACTGTCCCCGCACAACTGACGAAAACAAACGAGAACATCTATATTCATGTCAAATCTAAATAAGGCTGCCTATGGAAATATAACTATCTGAGAAAGTATCAGGCCGGACAATACCCTCATATCATCCGGTCTGGGATTAAATTACTTACACGTTCAAATATTAATAATCTAATCGTTACAAAAGTATGGAAAAACACAGACTTTTTAGTCCCCAAAAGACTAAAGAAAAACAATTATTGCTAATTATGAAATTCTTTTGGCTCTTTGTCTTGTTAGGAATGGGCAATTGCTGGGCAACCGACACGTATTCTCAAAACAAATTATTCACTATGAAATCTACCCAAAAGACTGTGGAACAAGTCTTTCAGGAAATAGAAGCCAACAGTGAATATATCATCTTCTACCGGGACCAGATTATCGACACGAAGCGGAAGGTGAATATAAATGTGAAGAATCAGCAAGTAACCGCCATTCTGGACCAACTGTTCGCCGGAACAAATAATACATATACCATCAGTGACCGGCAGATAACAATTTACCAGAAAGCTCCCCAACAGGAGAACAATAAATTCACAGTAACAGGTGTAATCACCGATGGGCAGGGAGAATCCGTGATTGGTGCTTCGGTGAAAATAAAAGGAACCACCATAGGAGGTATCACTGATATAGACGGACGCTATTCTATCACCGCTACCAATAAAAACGACGTTCTCGTGGTTTCATATATCGGCTTCACCACCGAAGAGGTCAAAATCAACGGGCGACGCAATATCAATATCCGCCTGCGCGAAGATACTAAAGCGCTGGAGGAGGTAGTCGTTATCGGGTATGGGCAGCAGAAGAAAGAAAGTGTAGTCGTCTCGATGAGTTCCGTGAAACCTTCGGAAATCGCCGCTCCCACCCGCAACCTGACAAATAACCTGGCAGGACAGGTATCCGGCTTGATAGCCGTGCAGCGCTCGGGCGAACCGGGATATGACGACGCCGAATTCTGGATTCGCGGTATCAGCACCTTTGCCACCAACTCTTCTTCAACCACTCCGCTGGTGCTGGTAGACGGTGTTCCCCGCAAAATCACCGATATTGAACCAGATGAAATCGAAACCTTCTCGGTATTAAAAGATGCTGCTGCCACTGCCATCTATGGAGCGGAAGGTGCAAACGGCGTTATACTCGTCACTACCAAACGCGGTAAAGACGAAAAGCCACGTATCACATTTAAAACAGAGCACTCCCTATCCAGCCCCCAGCGCCTGCCCAAGTTTGTAGGCTCTGCCGACTACCTGAGCTTGTACAACGAAGCATTGCACAACGATGGAGAACCGGACCTCTTCAGCGCGGAAACAATAGATAACTTCCGTAACAGCACCGACCGCGACCTCTATCCGGATACCGACTGGATTGGCGAACTGCTCCGCAAAAACACCCACAACCACCGCTACACGCTGAATGTACGCGGAGGCTCTGCACGCGCCAAATATTTCGTATCCGGTGCCTACTACAACGAAAGCGGTATCTACAAAGGAAATCCTACGGAAAGATATGATACCAATATCGGTCTGGACCGCTTCAACTTACGCTCTAACATCGACATGGACGTGACCTCCACCACCCAGGTTTCGATTGACCTGGCAGGACAATACCTGATAGCCAACTATCCGGGAGAATCTTCGTCCACCATCTTCCGCTCCATGCTGATTACTCCTCCTTATTGTTTCCCCGCCGTATATAGCGACGGCACTGTGGCTACCTACGAACAAGAAAGAGGTGTCAACATGAGAAACCCCTATAACCAATTGATGAACTCCGGATATACCCGCCAATGGAGAACGGGTATCCAATCGAAAGTCGGTATACGACAGAAACTCGACTTCATCACCAAAGGGCTGAGCGCCAAAGTGAACATCAGTTATGACTTTGATGCCACATTCAAGTCTATCCGTTCTTATAACCCCTCGCGCTACCACGCAACGGGAAGAGACGAAAACGGTAATCTCACCTTTATACAAGTAGTATCCGGAACCCCCGACCTGAGCGACCTGAAAGACAACGGTATCGAAGCTCAAAAAAGAATATATATCGACGCTGCCATCAACTACAAACGCACTTTTGCCGAAAAGCACGACGTTAGCGGTATGTTTCTCTACATGCAGAAAGAAACACAATATAAAACCCAGCCGCTCCCCTATCGCAAACAGGGATTGGTAGGTCGCTTAAGCTACTCGTATGACGGACGCTACTTTATAGAAGGAAACTTCGGCTATACCGGGTCGGAAGCTTTTGCAAAGAACCACCGTTTCGGATTTTTCCCAGCCGTGGGATTGGCTTATTACTTATCCAATGAGCCTTTCTATCCGAAAGTTCTCAAAGATTACGTGAATAAAATCAAGCTAAGAGTCTCCGTGGGTAAAACAGGTAACGACTCCACCAACGACCGCTTCATTTACCGCCCCACCTACACCATGAACGCAGGTTCGTGGGCGCAGGGAATAGGCAGCAACGGAGGAACCAACTCTATCGGACAGGGCATCGTTGAAGGCGTACCCGAAACATTGAACATCGGTTGGGAAATCGAAAAGAAACAGAACTACGGCTTCGACCTGGGTCTTTTCAATAACAAAATCGACTTCGTATTCGATTACTTCCGCTCCGAAAGAAGCCACATCCTGATGAAGAGAAACACAACTCCGTCCTTGGGCGGTTTCCGTGTCAACCAGTATGCCAACTACGGTATTGTTTCCAATCATGGCGTAGACATGTCACTGAATGCCCATCATCAAATAGGAAAGGTGAAACTGAGCGCACGCGGAACATTCACCTTTGCCCGGAATAAGATAAAAGAGTATGATGAGCTGCCTCAGAAGTATCCGTGGATGACAAAAACGGGTAAACGTATCAATGAAAACGAACTCTATATAGCCGAACGGCTCTATACAAAAGATGACTTCATCGTCAGCAAAAACAGCAACGGTATCGAAACCTACACCTTACGTCCCGAACTGCCGCAAAGCACCTTGGGAGGGCTAATCGGTCCCGGTGACATCAAATATAAAGATGTGAACGGCGACGGAGTAATCGATTCATACGACGTAGTAGTGGGCGTAGGCCATCCCACCGTTCCGGAAATTGTCTACGGGTTCGGTCTGAACGTGGAATATAAAGGAATCTATGCCAGCGTATTCTTCCAAGGCACCGGAAACTGCTCCGTCATATTGGGCGGCAATACTCCCGAAGGCTGGTATCCCTTTGCCTGGGGAGTGGACCAATCCAGTTACCGTACTTTCGCCTTAGACCGCTGGACCGAAACCAATCCTAGCCAGAATGTACTGATGCCACGTCTGCACAAGGACAACGCCAACAATGCCAACAATCAGGTCAAGAGCACCTGGTGGCTCCGCAACGGCGGTTTCCTACGACTCAAGAATGTGGAACTCGGTTATCAGCTACCGAAACAATTCTTGAAGAAATTCAATCTTCAGGCAGCCCGCATCTATCTGATGGGATACAACCTGGCATTGTGGGACGACCTTAAATACTTCGACCCCGAAGCAGGAAATGCCAATGGAGGAAACGTTTATCCCAAAAACAGGACATTTACCTTAGGACTGGACTTTACATTTTAATTAAACCTATAAAATATGAAAACAATAAAGAAACTATATAAGAGACTGCTGATAGCTGCATTCGCAGTGTGCAACTTCTATTCGTGTGATTATCTGGATGTATCTGATGAATTAGCAGGAAACCTCCGTTCGCTGGACGAAGTTTTTAATAATGTGGCTTACACCAGAAGGTGGTATGCCAATATATTCACCGCTATCCCCGATTATTCGGGAATCACCGCTGCCGCCGGCAACATTACCGGATTCAAAAATCCCTGGGCGGGCATGTGCGATGAATTAACTGTCGGATATGGCGATGCCAAACTTTATAATAAAACTGATAAAAACGCTTCCAATATGTCCTTTCATCGCTGGGGCACTTGTTATCAGGAAATCCGGCAAGCTAACATTTTCCTGACTCATGCCAAACCGATAGCAGCCAATGGAACCCACGTAGACGTATTGACCGAAGAAGAACTTGCCGAGATGAAAGCCAACGTACGGTTTATGAGAGCTTATTACCACTATCTGCTCTTCGAACAATATGGAGCTATACCTTTGGTAAAAGACGCCATCTTTGAGAGAGAAGACGACTTAGACCTGCCCCGCAACCCGATAGACGAAGTAGTTGAATACATAGACAGTGAACTGGTGGCAGTAGCAAAAGAACTGCCCCAACACGCTTTGCACGAGGACGACCAGCACAACACATGGCCCACAAAAGGCGTTGCCCTGGCGGTAAGAGCCAAACTGTGGGTATACGCAGCCAGCAAACTGTTCAACGGTGAGTATAAAGAAGCTCTATCTGTAGTCAACCTGGACGGAACAAGGCTTTTCCCTGATAAAGACCCGGACAAATGGAACAAAGCCGTCTCTGCCTTAGAGGATTTCATGAAATTTGCAGAAGAGGAAGGCAACTATGAACTAGTGAACACCGGCAATCCGGCACAAGACCTTTATGACCTGTTCCAGACCTATAACAGAGAAATAATATGGGCAACGGCTGCAAATACCTGGGGAGGAATGACCAGTGATGCTTTCGACCGCAGATGTACCCCGCGCAGCGAACAAAACGGAATGGGATGTATCGGCGTGACTCAGGAACTGGTAAATGATTTCTATATGAGCGACGGACTTCCGGTAAAATCCACCGGATTCTTGCCCGGCTCTCCCCTCTACACAACCGAAGGATTCGACAAATACATAGAAAAAGTAAAAGCCGGAAGCAAAGAAGTGCAAGTGGCAAACAACGTCAGCAACAGATTCCTCAATCGCGAAGCACGTTTCTATAACACGGTCTTCTTCCAAAACAGAAGATGGCATGTGACGAACAACGTAACCCAGTTTCATAAAGGAAGCCCCAACGAGTTGAGTGGTACCATTTATACCCACACAGGTTATATGCTCTACAAGAGATTCAACCGCGAAGTCAGCATGAAGTCTCCGGGTGTACAATCCAAGTTCCGCCCCTCCATCATCTTCCGGTTGGCAGACTTTTACCTGCTGTATGCAGAAGCGGTAAACGAGGTAAACCCGGCAGATGCCCGCGTGTTAACTTACCTGAACAAAGTGCGTCAACGCGCCGGACTGTCCGACATCGAATTTCTGAACCCGGCAATAGCGGGCAACCAGGACCTGCAAAGGCTCGCCATCCAACGCGAAAGACGTATCGAACTGGCTACGGAAGGACAGCGCTACTTTGACGTGCGCCGCTGGATGATAGCAGACCAAGACGGAGAAGGACGGCAATACGGCTATGTTCATGGAATGAATATGAACGCGGCGGAAGACAAGTTCTACGAGGAAGTAGAAGCCAGCCCGATTGTATTCAGACGCAAAATGTACTTATATCCTATTCCGGACAAAGAAATGAAAAAGACCGAAAACCTTGTTCAGAATCCGGGATGGTAATTCCTCAAACGATGTTTCATGAATTAAATGCAAATAAAATATGAAAAAGATATATTCTGTGCCGGCATTCATAGCCCTAGCAATGCTGGCAACAAATTGCGACAACAATTTTGAAGTCTCCGACAAGGCGGATAGCCTCATATCCGTCTCCATCAACACACTGAACAAACAAAAATCGTTCAACGTGGGAGAAGCCTACCAGGCTGAACTGTGGGTACAACGGGGTGGATTAAACGACCACTCCGGAAGAGTGGAATTCGTGATAGATACGGATCTGCTGGATTCATTGAATCTGGAAGACCGCACCAACTATGAACTGTTGCCGGAAGACTGCTATGAGCTTACTAAAACGGAATTTATGGTAGATAAGAACGAGACTTGCGGTTATATCACCTACCACCCGGAGAAAATTGTGGAAAAGAGCGGCTACGACCAAACAAAATATGTGCTTCCCCTGAGGCTAGTCTCCAACGAACTGAAAATAAATCCTGAGAGATGCGCTTCGCTTCTGGCATTTGAAGTGTCGGAACCCATCGTACAAATCACGAATGCAGGTGTGTACAACATCGATCTTTCCAAGACTTCTCAAATGGATGTGCATATCAGCGTGCCTTTCACCAACAAATGGAATATCGAATGTAACCTGATTCAGGACCCTTCTTTAGTAGACCAATATAATGTTAGTAATAAAGTAAACTTCACCTTACTTCCCCAAGATACATATACTGCTCCAGGTAAAGTTTCTTTGGACGAAGGAATCAGTGAAACCACAGCTTCTTACCGATTGAAAGACAATCTGGCTCCCGGAAACTACTTGTTGCCAATAAGCATTGGCAGTATTGAAGCTACGCAAAACGGTACACCCAATAACTCTCTGGTAGTAGATCGGGAAAGCAACGTTCTCTTCCGTATCGTAAAAGAAGGGCAGAAGATTGACAAATCCGATTGGGAAATCATTGCATGTAACTCCCAGGCTGCCGCCAACCCCGTGCGCAACCTCATTGATGATAATGAAGAAACCTTCTGGCATTGTAGAACCAAATCGGAATCAGGATGGAAAGAACCTCCTTTTGACATCACTATCGACATGAAAAAGCAAGTTATCATTGCCCAAATAGACTTGGTGAACCGTGGTGAAGCCAACAGAGCTAATAACATCAAGTGGGTGGAATTCTATGCTAGCAATGATAACAGCAACTGGGAAAAAATCGGTGCTTCGGACTTTAACGATGAATTTATACGGGAAACCTTCCGTTACTATGTAAAATCCACAAAGGCCCGCTATCTGAGACTGGTAATACCCGAAGGATATGGAAACGCCTGTCCTCCGGCAGCCATCCGCGAGCTAACCGTTTTCGGAGAAATTTCCAATTGAGATTCAAAGTCGGAAAGGCTGTAAAAGCAAATGCCCGGGAATACGCTAAATGGCGTAAACCCGGGCATTTCTTTTTTACCAAAACTTATTCTGTTCGGAGCTATACTCAAACCCCACAGCTTTTAAAGTACCGATAAGCTCATCTTTGTTCACATTCATATCTTCACAAAGCTCATCGAGCGAAGCATAGCAGTCGCGCAACTTCATGTTGATGACGCTAAACAGCATCATCGGGTCTTTAGGCAATTCCATAATCTTCAATCTTTTTAAACCGGGCGCAAAGTTACGCAATCTTCTGGTAATAAAAAAGATATTCTTTCTAATGACTAATGGCAGTGACAATGCCCATTTTCCCGTTACGACAGGCAGCAGCACGGATACTTATCCCCTTGCGCGCTTTCAGCGGGACTTTATAGCGGAGGGAAGAAGGAGTAGGTTCCATACCGTCGGTGGTATAATAAATAGGAGCATCACCCAAAGTACTCATGATGACACGCACCTGGTCTTTCTCTTCCAAAGGCTCTATCTTAATGTCTACCTGCTCAATATCATCTTTATAGTGCAACCCGTAAGCAGCATACAAGTCTAGCTGGTGGGGCAAACGTTTCAAGAATTCCTGTGTATTTTTCTTTTCCGGCAGTGTCCACTGTATCTCAGACAGTGCTGCCAGACGAGGGAGCATCTGCCACTCCATCTTTACGCTGTCCCGGGTCCATTCGGTCCAGATACAACCTTGGGCACCAATCACATATTTCTTCTCTTCCGGAGTCAGTACTTCGGGCACAGGTTCAAACTCATATACCCGCTTCACAGAATTTACTCCACGGATTTTATTATATCCCGGGTTACTGAAATACAAATGTGAAATAGGAGCCATCACGGTGTTGTGGTGCTGACGGGCAGCTTCAATGCCTCCCCGGGTACTGCGCCAAGAAATGATGGTAGAATTAGGAGTTAGTCCTCCGTCTATGATTTCGTCCCAGCCAAGCATCTTGCGTCCGTGCTCAACGATAAACTTTTCTACCTGAGCCATGAAGTAAGTTTGGAGTTGGTCTTCTTTTGTATGCCGTTCCGTATCTTTCAGTCCCAGCTCCTGAATCTTTGCCTGACAGCGGGGACATTCCTTCCAACGGCTCTTAGGACATTCGTCTCCACCAATATGGATGTATTCCGAAGGAAAAATATCCATCAATTCCGCCAGCACATCTTTGGCAAAACGAATATTATTCTCATTTCCTCCACAAAGCACATCAGGAAAAACTCCCCATGAGGTAGGAACTTCATAAGGACCTCCGGTACATCCCATTTCGGGATAGGAAGCCAATGCTGCCATCATGTGTCCGGGAAGGTCTACCTCTGGAATTACTGTAATGAAACGCTCTGCCGCATACCGAACAATCTCACGTGCCTCGTCTTGGGTATAAAAACCTTCATAAGGTGTTCCGTCAAATTCCCTTGTTTCCCAGCAACGAATGGTCTCTTTACGCTTCGAACCTATTTCTGTCAATTTTGGATATTTCTTTATCTCGATGCGCCAGCCTTGGTCTTCTGTCAAGTGCCAATGAAAATAATTAATGTTGTGCAATGCCATCACATCAATCATCTCTTTAAGATAGGACACAGGGAAATAATGCCGCCCCACATCAATCATGAAGCCACGGTACTCAAAGCGGGGAAAATCCTTAATGCTAACTGCAGGCAGAACAAGAGTCTGCCGCCTGTCTTTGGACAAGGGAAGTGCTTTCTGAATGGTCTGAACACCATAAAAGATGCCGGCTTCGCTACCACTCTTTAGCTCTATCTTGTCTGCCGAAGCAGTCAGTTGGTATCCATCTTTTGGAGAAAGAGAGGTTTCCAAAGAAAGGAGAATATTCTTTTTTCCGGAAACATGTTGTGACATACGCATCTTAACCCCTGTCAGTTTTTCTATATAAGAGACTAGAAGGGAAGCCACCCGCTTCATATTTTCGTTGCCTGCGGGATAGACCACAGTTACTTTATCAGTAATAGGGAATCCGGGCGCCTGTTCTTCCACTGTTATCTGTTGGGGAAGGGGAATTACCCGCCAATCCCCTTTCAACTCTCCGGCATACATACATAGAGGGAATAACAATCCCACTACGACACACCATCTACGTAACCTCATATTTTTCATCCTTATCTTAATCATGGTTAGAATAAGCCGACAAATAATTAAAGATTTTTTGTGTTCCCTGAATATTTTTCTTCAGGGCCACTCACACGAATCCACATTTCTTTCCAAAGCTGGGTTTGTCCAGGTAAACAAAAAGACAAAGACAATATATTCTCTGTCACAAATTCAACATGTATTTCATTGTTTACTCCTGAAAACTGCGGATTGGTATAAGACCGTGTAACGCTTTCAATGTAGGTATCTTTAGCAGTTTGCTGGTAGGTTCCATAAGCAACAATAGTGCTAGGACCTCCTCTTCCATCTATAAACAGATTGAGGAATGTTTTATCAGAAGCCAATATTTTAAGGAAAGGAGCTGTCCTTATGCGATATTTGCCATTAAGAACATCAAAGCTGGCACACATTTGCCAAACCCCTTGTAGAGAAGCAGTATCACCTTTCATTGGCATAGACGGTATGTCTATTAAAAGAGGCTTAGGTCCCACTTCTTTATTTTCCACCAAATTGAATCCAACCGGAATAGTAAATATCACGTCCACGTTCTTCCCTTTGTCTTTACCGGGAGTCCATTCAGGCATCGCTTTCAAAACGCGCAGTGCTTCCGCATCTAACAAAGGATGTGCACTTTTTATCACTTTAAAATCCGTAGCTTTTCCTTGCTTATTCACTATAAATTGCACCAATACCTTTCCGCTGATTTTTTGAGAATGGGCCTCCGCAGGGTATTTTACATTTTCTTTTATATACTGCATTAGAGCTTGAATCCCACCCTTGTATTCAGGCATCTTATCTACATAATAATAAGCACCATCCTCACGAATTTGAGGCATTTTCTCTTGAGCTGCCACTTGAATGCCACTACACATCCATACTAATAATAAAAGACTGCTGACTAGTAGTTTTCTCATGTTTCTTTCTTTTTAAGTTAATAATATAATTAGATAAACTATATCTGTGAAGCAATATATTTGTGTCTGGTTACAAATGTATATAATAATTTTCTAATTTCCATATCTAGCGGCACTAATATAACCGGAATTCTATAAACATAACACCTGATTCCTACTTTCCCATTAACAATATTACTCCCAATAATTTCTATCAGCGGCTTGCGTACACGTGTTGCTAATATAACGCAAAGCCGAAAATAAACATCCACAAGCAACAACAGTTCTTGCTCACAAAAGCAGGATTTTTATTCATAAACAACGGGATGTAAACGCATAAAAATCAAAAGAAAGCGGCAATTTTAACAGATTACTCGGTTTTATCCTTACCTTTGTAAAGGATATTGGGTGTTATACCCGAACAACAATAAGAAAACGATGCAAATGCATACCTAATTCAAGTTATAGAACTATTATATATGTCAATATGGAGCAAGCTCATAGGAATCAAGAAAACCGAGGATAGAAACAATATCATCGGTAATAAAACTACCTCTGTACCATGGAGTGCCCCCAA
>JAUUNK010000118.1 GCA_030844565.1 Bacteroides ovatus | reverse complement strand
ATCCGCCCGCTCGGAGGACGTTTGCGCCCCTCCCACCCTGACAGCCCGATTGCTTCGCTAACCTATATCGTGAACGGAAGACATGGCGGAGGCTATGGTTTCCCTTCCTGCCACGCAGCCAACTCATTCGGGCTGGCGGTCTACCTGATTCTTTTATTCCGGAAACGCTGGCTCAGCATCTTTATCGTGATATGGGCGGTAATCAATTCCTATTCGCGCCTCTACCTGGGATTGCATTTTCCAGGAGACCTATTGGTAGGCGCCCTCATCGGAGGCTTCGGAGGTTGGCTGATGTACTACCTGTTCAGCAAAGTAGCCCGATACAAGCGAATGGATGTCCGCTATACGGAAATCACCATCTATGCGGGGTTGTTGACGATAGCGGGAATCGTTATCTATGCCACCGTTCAATGCCTCCGCTAGCGTAGGGCGCCGACGGTAATAACCGGTATACCAATCATAGAACTTACGAATGCCCACCTCGATGGGAGTAGAAGGCTTATATCCGAAATCTTTTTGTAGCCGGGTGGTGTCAGCATACGTGCAATATACATCTCCCGGCTGCATACCCAGCAAATGTTTATGAGCCTTTCGCCCGGA
Organism: Bacteroides ovatus; assembly: GCA_030844565.1. GTDB lineage: Bacteria > Bacteroidota > Bacteroidia > Bacteroidales > Bacteroidaceae > Bacteroides > Bacteroides ovatus_A. The sequence continues at coordinate 14,038 of JAUUNK010000118.1, read as the reverse complement.
AACCTTTTCAATCACAGCTATAAAATCCATCAACTCCACCGGGACGGAATTACCTATATTATATATAGTGCAGGGAACAGTCCCTTCGGGAGTATGAGGAATGATTTTCATAAGCCCTTCTATGATGTCGTCTATATAAGTAAAATCCCGTTGCAAGTGACCGTAGTTGAATACCTTGATAGGTTTACCACCTAAGACAGACTTTAAAAAAAGGAAAGGAGCCATATCAGGACGACCCCAGGGACCATACACAGTAAAGAAACGAACTCCCGTAGCACGCAACCCATAGAGCTTGCTATAAGCGTGCGCCATCAATTCGTCCGACTTCTTGGTAGCGGCATATAAACTGACCGGGCTGTCTCCGGCATCTGTTTCGGCATACGGAATATGACTATTCATCCCATACACGCTACTCGAGCTGGCATATACCAGGTGCTGGACGGGATAATGCCGGCAATTCTCCAGAATATTCAGGAATCCCAATACATTAGATTCAATGTAAGCATACGGATTCTCAATAGAATAGCGCACGCCTGCCTGAGCTGCCAGATTCACTACCCAATCGAAATGTTCTTCTTTAAAAAGTGAGCCGACGCCTTCCCGGTCGGTCAGGTCGAGCTTGATGAAACGGTAAGAAGGATAAAAGGAGCTACGCACTTTTATTCCCTCTGATATTCTGTCACGAAGAATGCCTGCTTGTGCCAGACGGCCATATTTGAGTTCGACATCATAGTAAGAATTGATATTATCTATTCCCACCACTTCATGCCCTTGACTTAACAAAGCTTTTACCGTGTAAGAGCCTATGAATCCTGCGGCTCCCGTTACCAATGCTTTCATATTTATTCTTCTTATTTATTATAACACTAAATGCCTGCGCCTAGAAAGTCCTTTTATCAACGACTTATATCCTATCAATGCTTCTAAGAAAGCAGCATTTTCAGGCTATTAAAAAGTGACTTCTCAGCTATTAATACTTGAGTTGTCAGATGTTAATACCTATCACGATAGATGTTAATACCTGACAACTCAGCTATTAACACCTGACAAACCGATTACTAATAGCCCTCACGCGGGGTGTGCATACCCTTCGGAATGCCCTGTTTACAACATTTATAATACTAAGATTATATAACGCCCCAGCGTCCGTTTTTCTTTTCCGGAAACAAACTTTTTTATTTCCTCGTCCCGGCGAAGCATCTTCTCAGGCATCATAAGCACGCACCCACTCCATCGGTTTTCCAGAATCTCTTCCCGGGTCACTTTCTTCACATCTTCTTCCAGAAAGACATCCATATTCTCCGGCCTACTCAGCTTCCATACACAATAACCAGATAGTCGCTTCTCTTTTGCCATTCCTTTTGCCTCCCGGCACAAATCGGCATATCCCACCCAGCGGGCATTGAGCGAAGGCAATGCCCATCCGCCCACAAAAAGAGCCACGAACAATCCAGCAGCCAACACACGGATAGAACGATATAAAGCTTTCTTCTGATAGAGAAAATAGAGGGAAAGCACTCCTGCCAAAGTAAGTATAATGGCTGCCCCATAGAAAAACCACGGTTCAGTAAAAACATTCTCTTCCATACGCCCCCAAGCGAACACGGCAGGGGCTGCTCCGGCAAACACTACAGCAGGGACGGCAACCGTAAGCGCCACCCATCGGTTCCACTTCCAATAAGGCAGAATGAGAATGGCGAGATAGACAAAAAAGGGAAATGTAGGCGCAAGATAAATAGCAATCTTGGAGCTGATGAAAGACAACAATATCCATGTACTAAGCAACACGGAAAGAAAGAACTTTTTCAAGTCCGAACGAATCAACCGACGATATGCCCCCACGGCAATGATTCCTATAAGTAGCAGAGACCACGGCGCCAACGAATACCACACTGATATAAAGTAATAGTAAAAAGGTTCTTCGTGATGGAATGAATTGACAGCACGGTCCAGTGTCTGATGAAACACGAGGTTGTTCAGATATTCCGTGCCGCCTTCCCAGTATACTCCGAAGAACCAGCAGGCACAGCCTATCAATAAAATTCCCCAGGTCTTCCACCCCCAATAATATCCCCAGGTTCTGAGCCTCCCGGTGAATCCTAAAAAGACGGAAGTGGAAAACAAAGGCACAAGTATCCCCACCGGTCCCTTAGAGAAGAGCGCCATAAACACATAAAAAGGAAAGAGAAAAGTATTCCAACGAGCATCCCCATGTTTCTTGAGCATCCGATAGAAAGTGTATAAAGCAAGAACGATAAACATGCACATCAGCATGTCCATCCTCAACACCAGAGCAAGCCCCAAAAAGAGACCGCAACTCATCAAAAGCAACCTTGCAGTGGAACGCGACTCTTCTGAAAGGGAACGGGCAGTCCAGCGGTCCATCACGTCCACTATCACAAAGGCGGGAATCAGGGAGAAGAGAGAAAGAAACCACATGTAATGACCTCCCAGCATGCTCTTGCCCCACATGACAATCCAGAAATAAAGAGGCGGTTTGTCTGCATAAGGCTGCCCTTGGTTGGTAAAAGTAAAAATGTTTCCATTACGAAGAGCTTCATCGGCAATGCTCAGGTAGCGAAGCTCATTGCTAGGGGTATAATCCCGGAAAATAAGAATAGGCAGCAACGCCACCAATAAAATCAGGTATAATACATATTTATTCTTCATATTCTGAAAGTTTAGAACGCCGGAAACCGATTACAAGATTACGGCTATATGCTACAAAGCCCACAGATTGCCCCAATATCAACACGGGGTCGTGGCGGATAATCCCATAAGCAACAATGACGGAAGAACCAGCCAGACTGAGTATCCAGAAACCTGCCGGCAAAAGGGATTCTTTATATCTCACCGAATAAATCCATTGATAAACAAAGCGGAGCGTAAAAATGATTTGCCCCAGCGAACCGAAGATTAAAAGCCAGAGTGGTACTTCCGCATTCCTGAAAAAGTGCTCGACGAAACTTCCGGCATCGCGCAGCAGGCAAGCCGCCGCCAAAAGCGGAGTCCCTATCAGCAATCCTTTTAGCAAAACGGGAAGTTTTCTCCAAACACCTTTCTGCTCGAGGTTCCACAAATAAATGTAGTAGGAAATGAACTGCCCGAGAATGATACAAAAGTCATCCCGCAGCCAACCGTAAATGCACAGCAAATAAGCTCCCGCAATACTTAATATCCAAAAGATGGAAGGCGACAACACCTGCCTCGCCCTCTCCGACAATATCCATTGAAACAGAATGCGGGCAGAGAAGAAAGCCTGTGCCAGGAATCCTATGCTAAAGACCCAAAAACTTTCCTGCCCCATTTAAGCTATGATATTCGTGTCACATAATTGATAGTTAATGTATCTCTTCTTCATCCAGCGATAGGCAAAGCAATCAAGGAAGGGAGATACGAGCCTGTTCCATAAATGATATTTGGACTTGCCTGCCACGCGCGGGAAATGCCTCACGGGAACTTGGCGAATCTTTCCATCCTGAAGCAGAATGAGTGCCGGAAGAAAACGATGCATTCCTGTGAAGAAAGGAATGCGCTTGGCTATCTCCGTGTGCATCACCTTCAACGGACATCCGGTATCCTGAACCCCGTCATGTGTCATCATCCGGCGGAAGCCGTTTGCTATCTTCGATTGTATCTTTTTGAAAAAAGAATCTTTCCGCTCGGCACGGATTCCCATCACAAGCTCATATTGCCCGATGTCTTTTAAAAGAAGATTGAAATCTTCGGGAGTAGTCTGCAAATCGGCATCCATATAGCCTACATAAGGCGATTCGGCATAATCGATTCCTGCTTTCAGGGCAGCGCTCAATCCGGAATTGTGCAGAAAAGAAATATAAAAGAAGTCCGGGTTACGGTCGCATACTTCCACAATACGCTGTTTGCTGGAGTCGGAAGAGCCGTCGTCTACGAACAGGACACAAGTGGGGCATAAAGCCGTCGGCAGGAAAGCCGTCAACTTCTGCTCAAGAGAATGAATATTATCTTCTTCGTTGTACACCGGAACAACAATGGTGAACTGATAGTTTACTGTTTTATTCATGACGCAATTTGTAAATTCATAGTTCGGGTAATAAGAGTAGCCCTCCTAACGAGGAACAATAAAAGATAAAACAAAAAAGAGCCTAACATTCCGGTGAGATGTTAGACTCTTTTCTTTAAAAAAACTTAATGGCTACTTCTTACGTATGTAGTCGACCATCCATTGCCCTACTTCTTTTGTACCATATTTAGCGCCACCTTCTACTTGAATTTCCGGAGTACGGACATTGGCATCCAGCGAAGCATCCACCGCTTCACGTATCAAAGCGCCTTCCTCTTTGCAGTCGAAGTACTCGAACAACATAGCTACTGAAAGGATTTGTGCCAGAGGATTAGCAATGTTCAATCCCTTTGCCTGGGGCCACGAACCGTGAATAGGCTCGAACACCGGCGTGCTCTCTCCCGTGGAAGCAGAAGGAAGCAATCCCATAGAACCGCTGATTACCGAACCTTCGTCAGTCAGAATATCGCCAAACGTATTTTCCGTTACCATCACGTCGAAGAAAGTCGGCTCCTGAATCATACGCATAGCGGCATTGTCCACAAACATGTAGTCGGTAGTTACTTCGGGATAGCTTGGAGCCATCTCTTGTGCAATCTGCCGCCACAGGCGGGAAGATGCCAACACATTTGCCTTATCTACCACCGTGAGGTGTTTGTTACGCTTCATTGCATACTCAAAACCTACCTTCAGGATACGTTCGATTTCGGGGCGTGTATACATGTTGGTATCGTATGCTTTATCATTATCCTGATACTTCTCCCCGAAATACATACCGCCCGTCAGTTCGCGGATACACAAGAAATCGGCATTCTCTACCAACTCTGCCCGCAAGGGAGATTTGTGAATCAGGCATTTGAATGTCTGTACGGGACGGATGTTGGCAAACAGTCCCAGCTTCTTGCGCATAGCCAGCAACCCCTGTTCGGGACGCACTTTCGCCGTAGGGTCATTGTCAAACTTAGGGTCGCCTACAGCCGAGAAAAGCACGGCATCGGCATTCTTACATACCAGATAGGTCTCTTCGGGAAAGGGATCTCCTACCTTATCAATGGCATCCGCACCACAGATTGCATATTCGTAACTTACTTTGTGACCAAACTTCTCGCAAACGGCACTCATCACCTCTACACCTTGCACAGAGATTTCCGGTCCGATGCCGTCGCCTGCTAATACAGCAATTTTAAAATCCATACTAATTTCTTATTTTATACAGTTCTTATTCTTCAATAATGTTCAGCATCTTGATAGTAGCCTTGATAGCCGCTTCCGTCTGGTCGGCATCCAGTCCCCGCGTACGAAACACCCGGTCCTCGTAACTCCATGTAATCACTGTCTGCACAAAGGCATCGGTACGTCCACCGGGGGGGATAGTGACGGCGTAGTTAGTCAGCATCGGGAACTTACGCCCCAGTGTCACCTTATATATCTTACGCAGAGCACGCACGAAAGCATCGTACTGACCATCGCCACTCGAACTTTCCTCATACTCCTTGCCGTTGATTTCGATTTTCAACGTAGCCATCGGTTTCAAGCCGTGTGCCAGGTTGACGATGTAGCTTTTCAATCTCACTTTATCACTCTGCACTCCGTGCTTCAACACATCCGAAACGATATAGGGCAAGTCTTCCTGTGTCACTAATTCCTTTTTATCTCCAAGTTCGATGATGCGTTCGGTCACCTTGCGCATGGAGTCTTCGTCGAGTTCCAGTCCCAGGTCTTCGAGGTTCTTGCGAATATTGGCTTTACCGCTGGTTTTACCCAAGGCATACTCACGCTTACGTCCGAAGCGCTCCGGTAACAAGTCGTTGCAATATAAATTATCCTTGTTGTCACCGTCGGCATGTACGCCTGCCACTTGAGTAAATACATTCTCACCTACAATAGGCTGGTTGGCAGGAATCACGATGCCTGAATAAGACTCCACCACCCGGCTTACGTCGTTCAAACGGCTTTCGTCAATATTGGTCATGGCGTTGAAATGGTCTTTCAAGATGGCTTGTACACTGGCAAGAGGCGCATTGCCTGCCCGTTCGCCCAATCCATTGATGGTGGTATGCAATCCTTTTACTCCACTCAACACGGCAGCCAGCACGTTGCTCACGGCCAAATCATAATCGTTGTGGGCATGGAAGTCAAAGTGTAGGTCAGGATAACGTTTCTTCATCTTCCGCATGTACTCAATCACTTGCAACGGATTCAAGATGCCCAGCGTGTCGGGCAACATGTAGCGTTTGATGCTAGTTCCCTGCAATCCATCTACTAATTGAAATACGTAGTCGGGAGAATCCTTCATACCGTTGCTCCAATCTTCCAGATAGATGTTCACGGAAATATCCTGCTCATCAGCATAGTGTACCACGCGGATAATGTCCTCGATATGTTCTTCGGGCGTCTTCTTCAACTGCTGGGTGCAATGCTTCAACGAACCTTTGCAAAGCAGATTGATGACACGGCATCCTGTACGCTGTATCCAGTCTACAGAAGTTTGTCCATCTACAAACCCAAGCACTTCGACTTTATGGAGCAGATTCCGCCGTGCCGCCCAGTCGCATATCATCTTGACAGCTTCAAACTCGCCGTCGGATACCCGCGCTGAGGCAACCTCCACCCGGTCCACCTTTAAATCCTCCAACAGGAGTCGGGCAATCATTAGTTTCTCATGGGGCACAAAGGACACTCCGCTGGTTTGCTCACCGTCGCGGAGTGTTGTATCCATGATTTCTATTTTGACGCCTTCCTTTCCCATGCTTCTATCTTATCTTTATTTTCCACCAAGAAATCAATATCGTCCAGACCATTCATCAGGCAATGTTTCTTATAAGCATTGATTTCGAAATGCTCACTCTTGCCGGTTGCCTTGTTGGTGATGGTTTGCTCGGGAAGATTCACTTCCACTTCCATTTTAGGGTCGGCATAGATGGAATCGAACAGTTCTTTAAGGAACTCTTCGCTTACGACTACCGGCAGCACAAAGTTGTTGAGCTCATTGTTCTTGTGAATATCCGCAAAGAAACTCGACACCACCACACGGAAACCATATCCGGCAATCGCCCAGGCAGCGTGTTCGCGGCTGGAACCCGATCCGAAGTTCTTTCCGGCTACCAATACCTGTCCTCCGTAAGTGGAATCATTAAGAACAAAGTCTTTGTTCAAAGAGCCATCCGGATTGTAACGCCAGTCACGAAACAGGTTGTCTCCGAAAAACTTCTCTTCCCGGGTAGTCGCTTTCAGAAAACGCGCAGGGATAATCTGGTCGGTATCTACATTCTCTAAAGGAAGAGGTACACATGTGCTTGTCAGTATATTGAATTTTGCTTTCATCTTTCTTACATATATATATTAAGGTAGGACTTTTACATCAGTTCTCTCGGGTCGGTGATTACTCCCGTCACTGCCGCCGCAGCAGCTACCAGCGGGCTAGCCAACAAGGTACGCGCTCCCGGTCCCTGGCGACCTTCAAAGTTACGGTTGCTTGTAGACACCGAATACTTTCCGGCAGGAATCTTATCATCGTTCATTGCCAGACAAGCCGAACATCCCGGCTGGCGGATAGCAAAGCCTGCTTCCTCCAACACTTTGTCAATGCCTTCTTCACGAATCTGTGCATCCACCATCCACGAACCCGGAACCAGCCATGCAATCACGTGGTCGGCTTTCTTACGTCCTTTCACGAGGGAAGCAAAAGCCCGGAAGTCTTCAATACGTCCATTGGTACATGCGCCGAGGAACACGTAATCTATCTTCTTTCCGAGCAAAGACTCGCCCGGCTGGAAACCCATATAATCGAGGGACTTCTTGAAAGAAGCCTCTGCGGCTGCTCCCATTCCTTCGGTAGTGGGGATGTGTTGCGTGATGCCCATGCCCATGCCGGGATTGGTGCCATAAGTAATCATCGGCTCAATATCAGCAGCATTAAAACGTACTTCTTTATCGAAAACTGCGTCCGCTTCGCTCTTTAATGTCTTCCAATAAGCGAGTGACTTTTCCCATTCTTCGCCTGTAGGAGCATTCTCGCGACCTTTGATATATTCGAAAGTAACTTCGTCGGGAGCTACCATACCTCCGCGCGCACCCATCTCGATAGAGAGGTTACATAGTGTAAGCCTTCCTTCCATTGTCAGGCTGCGGACAGCTTCGCCGGCATATTCCACGAAATAGCCGGTAGCGCCGCTGGTAGTCATCTTCGACATCATGTAGAGGGCGAGGTCTTTGGCTGTGACGCCTTTGCCCAGTTTGCCGTCCACGGTGATACGCATCGTTTTGGGACGGGTCTGCAAAATACATTGCGAAGCCATCACCATCTCTACTTCACTGGTTCCGATACCGAAAGCCACTGCTCCCATAGCACCGTGGGTAGAAGTATGTGAGTCACCACAGACAATGGTCATACCCGGCAAAGTCAATCCGCGCTCCGGACCTACCACATGAATGATTCCGTTACGCTTATCCATCATACCGAAGTGTGACAAACCGAAGTCTTCTGCATTCTTAGCCAACGTGTCCACTTGCGTCTTGGAAACGGGGTCTTCGATGGGTTTGTCCTGGTCGTGCGTAGGAGTGTTATGGTCCGGCATACAATAAATCTTTTCCGGACGGAAACATTTGATTCCACGTGCCCGCAGACCGGAAAAGGCTTGCGGACTGGTTACTTCGTGACAGTAAAGTCTGTCGATATAAAGTTGGGTGGGACCGTCGGTTACTTGCTGAACGACGTGCGCATCCCAGATTTTATCAAATAAGGTATTCATTGGGGAATTATGAATTTTAAATTATGAATTATGGATTTTAAATTTGTTGATGCAGTCGATGTAGGCTTCTACAGAGGCGGCTATGATGTCGGTGTTGGCACCGAAACCGTAGTAGATTTGGTTGTCGTACTCGACTTGCATGTGCACTTTCCCTACATCATCACTACCTTTGCTGATGGCTTGGATGGTGAATTCTTTCAGCGTCATGTGCCGGTCGATAATCTTTTTCAGTGCCTGGATGGCTGCATCTACAGGACCGTTGCCGCTGGCGCATGCTTCGAATTTCTCACCGGAGATATTCAGACCGAGGCTTGCTACGGAACGAACACCCACTCCACTGGTCACTTGCAAGTATTCCAGTTTGATGCGGTGGTTTTGGCTGCGATCGGCTCCTGCCAATACGAGGATGTCGTCATCGTTGATGTCCTTCTTCTTATCTGCCAATTTAAGGAAATCTTCATAGACTTTATCCAATTTCTCTTGTTCGAGGTTTACTCCAAGAATGGAAAGGCGGTTCTTCAAAGCTGCGCGTCCACTACGTGCAGTCAATACGATGGCGTTATCGTCGATACCTACGTCGTGCGGGTCGATGATTTCGTAAGTCTGCACGTTCTTCAACACGCCGTCTTGATGGATACCTGATGAATGGGCAAAAGCGTTTCTTCCGACAATAGCCTTATTGGGTTGCACCGGCATGTTCATCAAGCTGGATACGAGTCGGCTGGTGGGATAAATCTTTTGCGTGTTGATATTGGTTTCAATATTAATCTCGTGGTGGCTCTTGATAATCATGGCAATCTCTTCTAAAGCCGTGTTTCCGGCACGCTCGCCTATACCGTTGATAGTTACTTCCACCTGGCGGGCACCGTTGAGAATACCTGCCATCGTGTTGGCGGTAGCCATGCCAAGGTCGTTGTGGCAGTGGGTAGAAAGAATCGCCTTATCAATGCCGTCTACGTGGTCAATCAGATATTTTATCTTTGCGCCGTATTCCGAGGGAAGGCAGTAACCGGTAGTATCGGGAATATTCACTACGGTGGCTCCCGCCTTAATCACAGCTTCCACCACCCGTGCCAGATATTCGTTGTCGGTGCGCCCGGCATCTTCGGCATAGAATTCTACATCATCTACAAACTTGCGTGCATACGCCACAGCTCTCACTGCACGTTCTATAATTTCTTCACGGTTGGAGTTGAATTTATATTTGATGTGAGAATCTGAAGTACCGATACCGGTGTGGATACGTTTGTGTTTAGCAAATCTCAGGGCTTCTACTGCTACGTCTATGTCTTTTTCTACGGCACGTGTCAGGGCGCAGATAGTAGGCCATGTCACAGCCTTCGATATTTCAATCACCGAGTTGAAATCGCCCGGGCTGGAAATAGGGAATCCAGCTTCAATCACGTCTACTCCTAAAGTTTCCAATGCCTTAGCCACCTGAATCTTCTCTACTGTATTCAACTGGCATCCCGGAACTTGCTCACCATCCCGAAGGGTGGTATCAAAAATAAATAACCGATTGTCCATTTCTTTATAGTTTTATGTAATTATTGTCATTAAAAAAGCCTTTCACACATGGAAGTGAGAAAGGCTTTCGTATTTTTTCATCATACATATTTACGCACAACACTCACTTCCACTAAACTTTGCTAGTAGAATAATAATGCCACACAGTAGAATATGTATAAATGCTTGATTCATCTCTTCGTCTTTTTTATTGTTTGACGGTGCAAAGGTAGAGATTATTTCTAAACCTCCAAATAAAGCGTTACTTTTTTCTTCTTAAAAATATCATTTCATAAGAGAAAACAAACAATTACAGTTAATATATCACCATTGAAGGTCTAGTCCGTTCAAACGATTACTTCCTGCCACAGCAGCCTTTGCCATTGCCACAATGTCCTTTCTGCGTACCAGCCTGTGACTGGCAGTTAGCGCCTTTGTCGCACTTCTCCTTGCAATTTTGATTGCAATCTTGATTACAATTGGCTTTGTTACATTGGCTACCGTTACACTGTGCCTTATCGCAGGATTTCGCGCACACAGAATCGCCCTGGCAACAAACAGCGGAAGTTCCGGCGCAAGCCACCATTGCAGTTTCTACAGTTTTCACGCTGTCGGAAGTCTCTGTCGTAGTAGTCGAAGTAGTGGTCTTGTTACCGTTGCAAGAGGCAACCGTCATAGAGAAAGCTACCGCCATAGCAGCTACAAATAGTTTTGTTTTCATACTCTTCATTTTTGCTTTAAACGTTTATAATAATTAGGATGTCGGGGACAAATATAGATTTTTTTTATCAGAATACCAAGTATGTCCCCTCATCCTCTCCCATTTTAAATGATGGAAAGACCATATCCCATCAATGTCGCATAGTCCGCGTCGTTATACTCTCCCTTATCCCTTGCCTTCTGCACATCTTTAATAAAAGCTCCAACGGCGGAAAGGAAATTCCGGTAAGTTTTCATCTCTTCCCCATAGCCGGAAACATCCGTAAGTTTCTCAGCCGATTCGAGTTCTCTTTTCAGTTCGGCAAGCTTCACGTCTATTCTCACTCCGTCCATCCCATGCCTACGGGCATAAAGATTCATAATGCTTCTCATCGTAGCAGACATTTTCCTCATTGCCATAATCTGGTCTTTCAGCGGGTCGTCTGCAAGAAGCATCTTCTCCGCTTTAGCCACTATAGGACCCAGGATGTCGAAAATCACTTCTTTATAATCGGACATTTCTATGCTCAGACGATAATTGGCATCCAACAGTTGCTTGTCTTTTGTATAATCTTTCACTTCCTGATAGGACAAATACCTATCAAAGTTGGCATAGAATTGTTCGCGCGAGTCGAATAGTGCTCTAAAGTTCTGCACCAATTCCCGCCGGACGTCCTGCGGAAAATAATCTCCGGGATTCATCAATACGGCAGTATCTTGCCTCGTTATTTCCAGAATCGGTGTCAGTTCGACTCCCTTTCCCCGGTTTTCCATGTAGCCAAGCACTTCGTTTATATCTTTGGCATTCACCAGATGATTAAGCACACTGAGAGAAGCATGGTAATAGGTTATCACGCCGCTCGCATCCTCCACCTTCGTTGTATCTTTTCCGGATGTATTTTGTTCTTTCCGGTGTTTACCGGAACAAGACATTCCCAGAAAGAGAATGATTAATAGTCCTGGTAGCAATAATTTCTTTCCCATATTATTCTTTTTTAATGAAACTACTTATTCCTTACTATAACAATAGCCAACGCTTTTGGGTGGCTAATATTTTATAAAACATTCGTTTCAGGTAAAAAAGACAAAGCCTCCGACACGCGTCTGTATCGGAGGCTTTAGCAGGGAACTATTTCTTTCGGGGTAAAAGATGTTTTGTCAGGTATCTGCGCACTGGTTCGTCATAGAACTTCAAACATAAATAAGCTAATATTATAGAACCAATCACAAGGGCGGCAGCGCCCGGAAGGGATTGCACGAAAGTAAGATTCTCATTCTTAACCCAAGCGTAGTACAGATAAATAAAAGGATAATGCACCATATACAGAGGGTAAGATATGTCTCCCAAGAAATTACAGATTCGGGTAGTAACTTTATCCGTCGTCTTTCCCGAGGCGGCAAGATAAACAATTAACGGAAAAAGAATAAGGGCGCAAAGTGCATCGTAGATGCCATTCATCCATAGATGTTCATTACCTCCAATTCGTGGAATGGCAGATAGCACAACAATAGAGATGCCGCCTATCCAGAAAGCTCCTTTCACCTTGATAGGCTTAAACACACGGGAGAGCAGCAACCCTGCCGAGAAAGAAAACAGCAAACGCAGAAAACCGCCTACCATATTCTCTTCCGTCATAGAGAAACCGACGCATATATCGCCAAGTGGGCCCCAGATTGCAAATACCGCCAATCCGCAACCTGCCAAGAATACTAATACTGAAAGAGCCTTCGTGGGAAGTTTATGAAGAATGAAGGCATAGAGAATATTGCCGATGTATTCAAAAAACAAAGACCAACTCGGTCCGTTCAAAGGATACATCTCGCCAACACCCCGAATCTCGGAACCGGGAGTGGCAGGAATTAAACAAGCATTGAGCAACGTGGCTACAAGCAACGCCCCAATAGAAATTTTGGATACGTCCCACACGGAGCACCCTTGGGTATAGAACATGATTGCTCCAATAACAGCCCCCATCACCACCATGGGGTGCAAACGGATGAACCTGCGCTTGATAAAGTCTTTTATTGTCATGGTTTTCCATCGGTCATCGTAAGCATAACCCACGACAAAGCCGGAGAGGATGAAAAAGAAATCGACTGCCAGGTATCCGTGGTTGATTTCCTGGTCTACGTGACTGGTTGCATAGGCTTCGAATAGATGAAAACATACGACGGTCAATGCCGCCACCCCACGCAATCCGTCCAGGATGTGGTAATGAGGTTTTGTATCTGCAAATGCAGCCGAAGAGATTGTAGTTTGTGACATGAATATTAAATTTGGATTTGATATTAACAACGCGGCAAAATTACAACGTATTTTCCTGTAAAAGTTTGTTCTAAATCAAAATCGGAATCTACATCTAAGATTATTCATTGGCGCGAAGACGGCTGAGCGTGGGAAGCGTAACTCCTAAATAAGACGCAATATACCTTAAATTGGTGCGTTGGCATACATGAGGAAATTGTTTCTTGAACTCTTCATAACGTTCTTTGGCGGGCAAAGTTAAGCGTTCTTTATGAGTGCGGTGCAAACGCCGGTATTCGTTCTGATGGATAATTCTTCCCCAATTACTCATTTCAATGTTGGTTTCGAAAAGCCGTGTCAAATCGGTCAGTAAGATTCTGTAAGCTTCTACTTCTTCGAGTGTTTCTACAAACTCTTCGCTCACCTTTTTATAATATAGCTCGTCCATGCTGAAGACGATGCTGCCCTCGCCTGCAAAGGAAGTGGTTACCTCTTCGCCATCCACCAACCAAAAAGAACGTGTCAACCCCTTTTCTATGAAATAGGCATATTTGCAGAATATATTTTCTTTCACCAGTTGATATTTTTTAGGGAAGTGGCACAAAGTTACATGGGCTTCCAATTCCCGGATGGTTTCATCGGAGATTGGATATAGAGATTTCATCGTATCTATAATGTATTTCATATTCTAGAAATATAAGACTGTTAATGCTGTCGCTCCACGTTGCCCGTCGAGTACGCTATAAGCGTATAAACGCCTTTTACTTTAATAAGCCTGTAATGGTACAAATGTAT